>NZ_AYOY01000112.1 GCF_000508185.1 Sphingobium sp. C100
CTGCGCCATCGCCCAGTTCGGCGAGCGCCCGTGCCTGCGCGGCCCGTGCGTCGGCGGAGCGGGGATTGCCCTTGATCGCGTTCATCAATTCGACCCGCGCGGTGCGAACATCGCCCTTGTTCAGCGCGGTGATGCCCCGTGCCAGAGCCGCGCTGCCATCGCGTTCATGCGCGCGCCATTGCCACAGCCCCACCATGGCGAGGAGCAGGCCGGCGATCCCGGCGATCAGGAACAGGCGTGACCGGCGCATCGGATCAGCCTTGAATCTGATATTGTTTGAGCAGATCGTAGAGCGTCGGCCGACTGATGCCCAATATCCTCGCCGCACCGGAGATATTACCGTCCGTTCGGGCAATCGCGCGGCGGATCGCGCGGCGATCGGCCATTTCACGCGCGGCCTTGAGGTTCACGACATCACCGCCGTCCGCGCGCTCCTCGTCAAGGTCGAGGTCAGCGGCGGTAATCAGCTTGCCATCCGCCATGATGATGGCGCGCTTCATGCGGTTTTCCAGTTCCCGCACATTACCGGGCCAGCCCCACGCGTCCAGCGCCGCAAGCGCGTCAGGCGCGAAACCCTTGACCTGCGGGTTCATGTCCGGCGCGAAGCGGTGGAGGAAATGCCGCGCGAGCAGCGCCGGATCCCCCGGCCGGTCCTTCAGCGCGGGGATGCGCACGACGATTTCGGCGAGTCGGTAATAGAGATCCTCGCGAAAGGTGCCCGCGGCGATCATCTCCTCAAGATTCTGGTGCGTGGCGCAGACGATGCGCACATCGACGGGGGCGGGCGGAGGTCCGTCACGCCAGTCGACCACCCGCTCCTCCAGAAAGCGCAACAATTTCACCTGGAGCGTGAGCGGAATATCGCCGACTTCGTCCAGGAACAAAGTGCCGCCATGCGCCTGCGCGATCTTGCCCGACAACGTTCCGGTCCCGATGGCCAAGGCGCCTTTCTCATGCCCGAACAGTTCCGATTCCAGCGAGGTTTCGGGAATGGCCGCGCAATTGACGGCGACGAACGCTCCTTTGCGGCGCGGGCTGGCATCATGAAGGCCCTGCGCCAGCAATTCCTTGCCAGTGCCGCTGGCGCCCAGCAGCAGGACGGATATGCCGGCGTTCGCAACCCGCTCGATCGTGCGGGCGACCCTGGCCATTTCGGATGCGCCGGTGATGAGCCGGCCCAGCACGCGCCCATCCTCCGGCGCGGTTTCGGCGAGGCGGGCATTTTCCCGTTCCAGCGCATGGACATGGAAGGCGCGGCGGACGATCAGGCCCAGTTCGTCGATATCGACCGGCTTCTGATAGAAATCATAGGCCCCGCCCGCAATGGCATCGAGCGCGCTTTCGCGCGCGCCATGGCCCGATGCAACGATGACCTTGGTGTCCGGCTTGATCCTGAGCATCTCCGCCAGCGCCGCGAAGCCTTCGCTGGTTCCATCGGGATCGGGCGGCAGACCCAGGTCCAGCGTCACCACATCCGGCGCCTGCGCACGCAGCATCTCGATCGCCTCATCCCGGTCGCCGGCGATGAAAAGCTGATAATCCTCATAGGCCCAGCGCAACTGACGCTGGAGGCCCGGATCATCCTCGACGATCAGCAATTTGGGGCGCATGTCGCTCATCAGGCGGCCTTCTCGTTCGTCGGGGTTGCCAGAGTCCGGGGCGCCAACGGCAGGCGCAGGGGGAAGCGGCATCAGGCGGCCTTCTCGTTCGTCGGGGTTGCCAGAGTCCGGGGCGCCAACGGCAGGCGCAGGGTGAAGCGGCTGCCGATGCCCGGCTTGCTCTCCACCTCGATCCGCCCGCCCATCGCCTGCGCCAGCGTCCGCGCCTCGAACGCGCCCAGGCCAAAGCCACCTGCCTTGCTGGAGGCGAAGGGCTTGAACAGGTCGCGGCGGATGAACTCGGCGTTCATGCCCCGTCCCCTGTCGATCACCTCCACGATCGCGTCCTGCCCGTCGGCGGACAGGCGCAGATCGACCGGACTGCCGGGCGGACTGGCGTCGATCGCATTCTGCACCAGATGGGTGAGTATCTGTTCAGTGCGGACCGGGTCGGCCAGGACGGGCGGCGCATCGCCTGTGACGATGACCGGATGCTGACGCGCCCGCATCCGCGCCACCTGGGCCAGCAGGTCGCCCATCGGCATCGGGCGCGGTTCTTCGGTCCGGCCCTTGTTATGCTGAGACAGGCGGGCGAGCAGATCGTTCATCTTGCCCACGGATTCCTTGAGCGTCAGGACCATGTCGGCGCGGAAATCGGGATTGTCGGCGTGCCGTTCGGCATTGCGGGCAAGCAAGGAGAGCTGGCTGACCAGATTCTTGACGTCGTGCATGATGAAGGCGAAACGGCGGTTGAACTCGTCGAATTGCCGGGCGTCGGCAAGCGCCTGCTGTCCCTGCGCCTCGCTGATATGGCTCGCCGCCTGCCGTCCGGCGGCGCGCAGCATGTCGAAATCCTCCCAGTCCAGCCGGCGGTCGCCCGGCGGCCGCGCCAACAAGATCGCGCCGATCAGTCGACCATAATGGATGAGCGGCACCAGCGCCCAGGCGCGCCGGTCCCGCGCCAGCCAGCCCGGAAGCTGCTGCGCCTGGTCCGGCTTGCCCAGATCGGCGATCCATCCCTGCTCCAGCCGCATAGCCAGGTCCACAGGGATCGTTACCGCGTCGGGCAGGTCTATGCTCCAGTTCCAATCGGTTTCCAACGACAGGGCGCCACTTTCATCGCGCAGCAGCAACATGGCCGAAGGCGAATCGGTGATGTCCGCCACCGCTTTCGCCACGCGCTGGCCGAGCGGCGCGGGGTCTTCGCCCGGACGACCGATGGTTTCGCCAAAGCGCATCCATTCGGTGCGATAGTCATAGCGGTGCTGGAAGAAATGCTTCGCTACCTGCACCTTCCAGAAGGCGCGCAGTTGCGGCGAGGGCAGCAGCACCAGCACGGTTACGGCCGTGAAGAAGACCGCGCCGATCTCCACCAACCGCGCATATGGTCCGGCGATCAGTTCGATCAGCACCGCCACCGCCGCCAGCAGGATCACGTAGAGCGCGATGGCGAAGACTGACAGCGACTGGAAGGTGAGGGTGCGGGAAAGCTGGAGACGCCCGGCCATGTCCTTGCGCACGCCCACGGCAACGACTGGCGCAAGCAGCGCCATCAGCAGGCCACGCAGCGCATACAACTCGTTCACTCGGCCGGGCGCGAAATAGCCGATCGCATAGAGGTTAAGGTCATAGGTCCACATCGCCGCCAACGCGCCGAGCAGCAATGCGACCCGCGCCCGATCACGGGACGGCCAGGCGGTATAGAGTTGATGTACGAGCAGCAGGCTGCCGATCGCGGTCATCATCCGCAGGATCAGAGAGCAGGTGATGAGCGCGGTCTGCACGTCGCTGGCGAGCGGCAACTGGCGCCAGACAAGGTCGGTGAAGCTTTGCAGCAGGATCAGACCGGCGACGGCGGCATAGACGGCCACCACAGCGCCAAATGTGCCGTTCCGCCCCACCGGGCCGCGCCGCAGCATGACAAACATCGTCAGCAGCCAGGCGGCATTACGGATGCTCTCGCCAATACCCGACAGCGGCTTCGACACGCCGCCGAAGGAGACATAGAGCGCCCAGCAGGATGTCAGCAGCAACGCGGCCGACAGGATGCGCAGTTCGACCGCCTCTTCCCGCCGGCGCAACAGGAAGATGCCAAGTGCCGCGAACAGCACCGCCGCCAGCGCATGGCCCCAATCGCCGACAAACTGGAGGAAGATGCCCACGCCCTATCCTCAGCGCGCGCCGTCGGGCCAAAGGACGACGCGCACCGTTTGGAGCAGGATCAGCAAATCAAGGAAGGGCGTGTAGTTTTTCGCGTAATAAAGGTCATATTCCAGCTTGTGCCGGGCATCCTCGATTGATGCGCCATAGGGGTAGTTGATCTGCGCCCAGCCGGTGATGCCGGGCTTCACCATATGGCGCTCGGCATAATAGCGTAGATGCTGTTCCAGATCCTCGACGAACTGGCGGCGTTCCGGCCGCGGGCCGACGAAGCTCATCTCGCCCTTGAGCACCGTCCAGGTCTGCGGCAATTCATCGATGCGCAGCTTGCGCAACCAATAGCCCAGCCGCGTGATACGCGGATCGTCCTTTTCCGCCCAGACTGCCTTTCCCGCGACTTCGGCATCCTGGCGCATGGTGCGCAGCTTCACGATCCAGAATTCCTGGCCATAGAGGCCCACGCGCTGCTGCCGGTAGAAAGCCGGCCCCTTGCTGTCGAGCTTCACCAATATGGCTGCGAGCAGGATGATCGGCCCGGTCAGGATCAGCAGGATCAGGCTGGCGGCGATGTCGAAAACCCGCTTGGCGATACTCGACAAACGCCGGCCGGCGGAAAAGCCGTCTGAAAAGATCAGCCAGCTCGGGTTGACGCTGGCGAGGTCGACCCGACCGGTTTCCCGCTCCAGAAAGCTGGAGAGGTCGTTGACATGGACACCCGTGGTCTTGATCCGCAGCAGGTCCGACATGGGAATGGCATTGCGTCGTTCCTCCAGCGCCAACACGACCTCACTGGCGTTCAGGCGGACCACGAAATCGGCCAGGTTGAAGACCGCGTCGCGATTAATCGCTTCCTCGATCACCTGCGATCCGTCGTTCATCGCGATATAGCCGACGACAAGGAAGCCCGAACCCTTGCGGCGTTCCAGTTCACGGATCCGGTGGGCGCGATTGCCGGCGCCCAACACGACCAGCCGACGCTTGAACGCTTCGCCGCCCAGCATCGAGCCCAGCAGCAGCCGGATGAGCAGCAGCAGCGCCAGGGCAAGGCCCATGGCGTAGAGCGAATTGGATCGCCAAAGCGTCATGCCCGGCATCAGGAAGTACAGGATGGAGAGAAAGATGACGCCCAGCGACACGGCCACCAACAGACGCGCCAAAGCAAAGCGAATCGACTGAAGCGCTTCGGGTCCGTAGACACCGACTGCGATCATCGCGGTCTGGATCGCCAGCGCGAAGCTGAGCAAAGGCCCCATGCGACTCGCGATCGGCTCCACGGCCATATCGATCTGATGCGCCCGCAGAACCCATCCCGCCTCGGCCGCGCCGAACAACAACAGGAAATCGAGCAGCCCCAGCAGCAGCACCGCGTGCGGCACATAATGTTTGAACAGCCTGATCATCGTCGCGCTTCATCCCGCTGTCGCCGCGGGCGACATGGCCGCGCCGACGCTTCCTTACACTCGCTGTAAGAAAATCCGACGCTGTGCGCAGAGTTGACCGAAAATAACAAAAAAACTCTGAATCAAGCGCAAGATAACGAGGCGAAGCGACTGACCGGCTTCATCAATTATGGTTGCGCAGGTCGTGAGCGGCGTCTCTGGCCGCATCGCCCACGCCAATGACCATCTGGTCCGCGGAGTCAGCGGCCCGCGTCACCTTGTCGGCCCGACTATCGCCTCGGCGGTCGTTGGTGAGGTAAAAAAAGCCGATAGCCAGAATGAGCGCCAACGCGACTAGAGCCAGTATCACCCCGCTGCCGGAGCGCGCCGGGTTGGGGTTTGAGGGGGGTAGTGCGTCGGGATCATCGCCCATGTCGTATCTCTCCTACCAAGACAACGGCATAGGCGAGAAACCGTTCCGGTCAGTCTGCTCCGCCTCGTCCCTCGCCACCGCGGCTCAAGCGATCTACATCTTCCATGATCTCGTCCAGCACCGCAGTTTCCGTCGTTTCCTGGCTGCGGCGCGAAGGAAGATCGCCACTTTCCAATATCTGTTCCAGCGCCGCGCGACCACGCGCAACGCGGCTCTTTATCGTGCCTACGGCAACACCGCAGATCTCGGCCGCCTCTTCATAGGCGAAACCGCCGGCACCCACCAGAATCAACGCCTCCCGCTGGGGCTGGGGCAGTTGCAACAGCGCACGCTGCATATCGCTGAGTTCGACATGCTTATCCTGCCCGGCCGGCGCGGCAAGGATGCGATCAGCCGTCAAATCATCCCAATCGCCGCGAAACCGGGACCGTCGCATCTGCGAGAGATAATGATTGCGCAAGATGATGAAGGTCCAGGCACGCATATTCGTCCCGGCCTGGAACCGCGCGCGTGCGGCCCAAGCCTTCAACAGCGTTTCCTGCACCAGATCGTCTGCGACATCACGGTTGCCCGATAGCGAGCGTCCAAAAGCGCGCAAATGGGGGATGACGGCGGCCAGTTCCTGCTTGAAATCCGAATCCGACAGCGCAGCGCGCTCCTCGGAGCCGGCAATATCCTCATTCATGGGAACAACCCCCGTGCTGGCTGCCGCTCCCGTCGTCTGAACCGACATCGTCAAAGCCATAAATCGCCCATATCCTAACCCGTTTGCTTCTCAAGACCAATCGCCATGTGCTGCCGTCACATCCAGAGCACCAGCAGCATCACTATCACGGCGAGTCCGAGCGAGATGCCGAGCACATAGCGCACGACATTTTCGGTCGAACCGGCCCGCGCTTTATCCGTCGCGACATGTGGTTCATCGACCATGATCTGTCTCCCGATCGTTACGCTTGATTAACGCGACGTTCGTGTGGGAGTTCCGTATCGATCGAAAAGGGGCGCCGTTCAGGCCGGTGCCGTTGCCTGGTCGAAGAACAACGCTTGGGAAATGGCCGCCTTCACCGTCGACCGCTGAAACGGCTTGGTGATGAGGAAGGTCGGCTCGGGCCGCTCGCCGGTCAGCAGCCGTTCGGGGAACGCAGTGATGAAGATCACCGGCACCGAAATTTCGGCGAGAATATCCTTCACCGCATCGATCCCGCTCGAATCGTCGGCAAGCTGGATGTCGGCCAGCACCAGTCCGGGCCGCTCGCTCATCGCTTCGCGCACGGCATCCTCGCGCGTCACGGCAATTGCCGTGACCTCATGCCCCAGGTCACGCACGATCGTCTCGATATCCATGGCGATGATCGGTTCATCCTCGATGATCAGCACCTTCGCACGAGTCTGCGCCTCGATCTCCGTAAGCGCTTCCTCCACCAGTGCCTCAACATCGGCGCTGTCCATGCCGATCAGATAGGCCACGTCCTCGACGGTAAAACCTTCGAGCGCCGTCAGCAGCAGCGCCTGGCGCGGCAGCGGCGTCAACCGCGCGAGCCGGGCCTGCGCAATCGCTTCGCGACCATCGTCCCCCATGAAAGGGCCATCTTCCATGTGCGCGGAGGACCAGATAGCGTGAAAAGTCTTGTAAAGCCCCAGCCGCGGATCGACGTCGGACGGAAATTCCTCCGGCGCGGCAACGATTGCTTCCAGCGTAGCTCGAACATAGGCGTCGCCATGCGCCTGGCTGCCGGTCAGCGCCCGCGCATAACGGCGCAGAAACGGAAGATGGGGGTGCAATTTCTGTCCAAGCGACATCGTCAAATCTTCTCCCTGCCCATAACAGGCTTCGTGTAACCCGGCCTCGTGAGGCAAATGAAAAGGGAGGATGGAATGTCAATGCCGCCATGGCAAGCCCCGCCCCCCTCTGTCATGACCGCCAAACCGGCAGCGCCAAAAAAAAAGCGCTTCGCTCACCGGAACCATCGACATGCCAAATTGTTTCGCAGCCATATGGTTTTTTTCGACGATTTCGTGAATTTGGCGCAGATGGAGCGGAACGACGAATTGACGTTCGGCGCATTTCCCGCAACTACGGGCAAACTGGCGTGACAGAGATTGCTTCAGAGGGGCAGATTTTGGTTTCTTCAACGACGGAACGACAGTCAGCCGGCTCCGGTGAGAATGGGAGCGGCAAGACCCCCGCTCCCCGCAAGGGCCGCGCAGCCGGGGCCAAGGAGGAGGGTCATGTCTCGCAAGCGTTGCGGACTGTCTATCAACGCGCGGTGGACGAAGCCGTCCCGGCGGAAATGCTGGATCTTCTGAGCAAATTGGACTGAGAATGTCATGATCGGGGGCAGCCATCCTCCGGCAGCCCGGTCGCTGACGGAACCGCTCTTCCGCTTTTTCGGGTCCACCGGCGTCAAGATGTTCCTCATCCTGACGCTGGCCCTGCTGCCACTCGGCATCATCGCGCTGGTCGCATCGCTCCAGGCGATCCAGACCGCTGACCTCGAAAAAGAAGCGCTGCTGCGAGTGGCCGTGACTCAGAGTGCGCGCAAATTGACGGCGGACCTGGAATCCGACCGCACGGCGTTGCAACTGACGGTCAATAACCTTGCGGCCTCTCCGTCCGACACAAGCATCTGCGACAGGTTCAGCCTGTTCCTGGCCTCGAACGACCGGGACGGCGGACGCTATTTCATCTATGACAGAGCCGGTCGCAAACTCTGCGCGTCGCCCGAGGGCGAGCCAGCCATCCTGCCCAGAGAAGCGCGCTTCGATGGTCCGGCGGCCCAGTTGCTGGACAACGCCCCCTATCTGCTGACGCGGATGCGTAGCCGGGACGGCCGGCTGGTCGGTCTGGTCTATTACTCGCGCGCGCATCTGGAAAGCGTGGCCGATCCCGCAACCGCACTTCAGAACGGACGCCTCAGCCTGCACGAAGGCAAACGGCGTCTGGCCATCACCCCGCCCCGCGCGATTCCCACCGGCGGGGCGATAACCAGCCTGTCGGCCCGATTGGAACCGCCCAACATCGTCCTGACCATGACAGTGCGCGATCCGCCCGAAACGCTGGCGCGCACCCTGTCCTTGTTCCTGCCGCTGGTAATGTGGTTCGCGGCGGCGGCGGTTGGATGGTTCGTCGTCAACCGGCTGCTCATTCGGCCGCTGGTGCTGCTGCGCCGCGCTGTCGCGGGCTACCATCCCGGCGAAGTGTTAGAACCGATGCGCCGGGTTCGGACCCCCGCGCGGGAGATCATCGCCCTGGGCGAGACTTTCCGCGAGATTAGCGAGGATGTCGCCAGCCATGAGGCCGAGATGGCGGAGAGTCTGGAAACGCAGCGCAAACTGACGCGGGAGGTCCATCACCGCGTCAAGAACAACCTCCAGATCATCGCCAGCCTCATCAACCTGCACGCGCGGTCGGCGCATGATCCCGAAGCGGTCGAGGCCTATGCCTCGATCCAGCGGCGCGTCGATGCCCTGTCGGTCGTGCATCGCAATCATTTCGCGGAACTGGAGGAAAATCGCGGCGTGGGCGTGCGCGCGCTCGTCAGCGAATTGTCCGCCAGCCTGCGCGGCACGGCGCCCGCCGATGCCCGCCGCTTCGGCATTCAAATCGACAGCGACGACCTGCACATCAGCCAGGATGTTGCCGTGCCGATCGCCTTCCTGGTCACTGAACTGGTGGAACTGGCCATGCGGCTCGATCCGCTGGGCAAGATGCGGATTTCAGTCCATCTGCAAAGCGACGACAATGCGCGCGCGCTGCTGGCGATCGATTCCCCCGGCCTGCGGCATTCGCCGGCCATGAGTTCATTTCTGGACGACCGCTATGGACGAGTACTGACCGGCCTGTCCCGTCAGTTGCGCGCGCCCCTGGACCATGATGGCGACGCAGGTCGGTTCGCCATCGCCATCAGCGTCCTTCCCTGACCATCAGGCGCGCCGATAATCCCGGCGAAAGTCGGCAGCGAAGGCGGCAAAGCGGCCTGCGGCGATGGCATCGCGGATCGCCTGCATCAACGCCTGATAGAAATGGATGTTGTGCTGCGTCATCAGCATGGCGCCCAGCATCTCGCCCGCCTTCACCAGATGATGAAGATAGGCGCGGCTCCATGTCGCACATACCGGACAATCGCAACGCGGGTCGAGCGGTTCCAGATCCTCCGCGAAGCGCGCGTTGCGGATATTGAGCGGTCCGGCCCAGGTGAAGGCCTGTCCATTGCGGCCCGACCGGGTCGGCAGCACACAATCGAACATGTCGATGCCGCGCTCGACCGCGCCGACGATGTCGTCGGGCTTGCCCACGCCCATCAAATAGCGCGGCTTGTCGAAGGGGAGCATGTCGGGCGCGAAGTCCAGAGTTGCGAACATCGCCTGCTGCCCTTCACCGACGGCAAGCCCGCCGACCGCATAGCCGTCAAAGCCGATCTCGATCAGCTTTTCCGCCGAGACGCGGCGCAGTGCTTCATCCAGCGAACCTTGCTGGATACCGAAGAGCGCAGCGCGCTCCGCATGGTCGCCGCCGGCATCGAACCCGTCGCGCGAACGCTTCGCCCAGCGCATGGAGCGCTCCATCGACTTCGCCGCCTCGTCATGGGTGCAGCCATTTTTGGTACATTCGTCGAACGCCATGACGATGTCGCTGTCCAGCAGCCGCTGAATCTCCATCGAACGTTCGGGCGTCAGCATATGCTTTGAACCGTCGATATGGCTGGAAAAGGCGACGCCCTCTTCATTCATCTTCGTCAGCGCCGAAAGGCTCATCACCTGATAGCCGCCACTGTCGGTCAGGATCGGCCGGTCCCAGCCCATGAAGCTGTGCAGCCCGCCCAGTCGCGCCATGCGCTCGGCGCCGGGGCGCAGCATCAGATGATAGGTGTTACCCAGGATGATGTCGGCGCCGGTCGCGCGCACCTCGGCGGGGCGCATCGCTTTGACGGTGGCCGCCGTGCCTACCGGCATGAAGGCTGGCGTTCGAATTTCGCCACGACGCATGTGGATCGCGCCGGTGCGGGCCTTGCCGTCAGTTGCAGCGATAGCGAAGGAAAAGCGGGGCATTGTCATGGTCGGCGCTCTAGGAGCGAACGCACCCGCGCACAAGGATGCGCGGATCAGCCGGCCTTGCGCACGCCCTCGAACAGCAGCATCGCATCGATATTGAATCCCTCCACCCGACGATAGGGACCAATGAAGCGCAAACAGTCCGCCGACAGCCGCAGCGGCCAAGGTCCGCCGGCCGAATCCTGGAGGTTCAGGGTGACAGGTGTGGATGAGATCTGCCTTTGATTCATGCGTTCGGGGATAATTCGGAAGGGTTAACAAAGGGCTGATCAAATTATTTCCCGATCGCGCAACAACCAGCCTTGTGGCTTTTCCGCCACAACACGCTCGATTCATGGCATTTGGTGGCGTCCTTCGCGCAACAGTTTCACGTAAAAAAGGTTAACGGGCTGTCAATCACCCCCCGGTTGCAGGCATCTTGCGGGCACGCCTGATCTGTTCATTCAATATAGGAATTCGGGGTCGCAGATGATTGATTCAGGACCGTTTAATCCGACGAGAGACGAGCTGGAACACGCCTCTGAAAGCCCCTTCTCCGGCGAAGGTTCGCCAGAGCAGAGCGCCGCTACGGAAACGTCGCTCACATCCGCATTTCGCCAGTCAACCCTGTTTGACCTGGGTCAGATCGACGTGCGCTGGGAAGAGGAATTGGGGACGCTATGGGCGTTCATGACGCCGCTGGAGCGGCCTAACTCCAACCTCGGACTGATTCGCGACACGATGACATGGCAGCAGGAAAGCCGCCGCGTGTTTGGCGACGGGAACATGCTTAAGTTCATGGTGCTCGGCTCACGCTTTCCCGGCGTCTTCAACCTGGGCGGCGATCTGGAGATGTTCGCCGAATGTATCCAGCGGCGCGACCGTGAAACATTGCTCAAATATGGCGTGGCCTGCTGCGAGATTGTTGACCGAATTTGGCACTGCAACGACATGAACATCATCAATATCGGCCTGGCCCAGGGCGACGCGCTGGGCGGCGGGCTGGAGGCGCTGATGTGCTTCGATGTCATCATCGCCGAACGACAGGCGCGCTTTGGCCTGCCTGAAGTGTTGTTCGGTCTGTTTCCCGGCATGGGCGCCTATTCGATCCTGCAACGCCGTGTCGGGCCGGTGCTGGCGCGGCAGATGCTGTCCGAGGGCCGCATCTACACGGCGGAAGAAATGTTCGAGATGGGCCTTGTCACCCAGGTCGTGGAAACCGGAGAGGGTGAGGCGGCGACGGCGCAATGGATTCGGGAGCACATGCCCCATCATGCCGGCTATGTCGGGATCAACCGCGCCGGGCGGCGGGTCAATCCGATGACCCTGACCGAACTGATCGACATTGTCGAAATGTGGACGGAAACCGCGCTGTCTCTGTCCGACCGCGACCTGCGCATGATGCGACGACTGGCTGCCGCCCAGACGCGATTGCGCTGAACCTCAGCGTTTTCAGGCCCGACGGCGCCGCGTCTGGATGATCGGGTCTGGACGCTCCGTCCCTTCCAGCGGCCCGGCGGCGATCATTTCGGCGATGCGCTCGCTGGGCACCGGCCGGCTGAACAAATAGCCCTGGACATTGGTGAAGCCGGCTTCGCGGGCATGGCTGAGTTGGTCCGCCGTCTCGATCCCTTCGGCGACGGTGTCCATCGACAGGTCGCGCGCCAGATTGCCGATGGCCCGTACGATCGCACGATCCTCCGCATTGGCGCTGACACCGGCCATGAAACTCTGGTCCACCTTGAGCGTGTCGAACCGGTAGGAGCGGAGATAGGAGAGCGACGAATAGCCGGTGCCGAAATCGTCCAGCGCCAGCCTCAGGCCGATACGCTGCAATTCGCGCAATATGGCGTTGGTCTGGCCGCTATCGTCCAGAAAGATCGATTCGGTCACCTCCAGTTCCAGGCGCCGCGCCGAAATGCCTGTTTCCAACAGCGCCGCGATGACGTTGCCGGGCAATTCGGGCGATTTGAGCGAAGCGGGCGAAATATTGATCGCGATGCGGATCTCGCCGGGCCAGGATGCCGCGGCCTGACAGGCCTGGCGCAGCACCCATCCCGTCATCGCCTCGATCATGCCGATATTTTCGGCGATGGGGATGAATTCCGACGGTGGGATGGGACCAAGAACCGGGTGGTCCCAGCGCAGCAGCGCCTCGCACGCATCGATCTCGCCGGTCGCCAGGTCGACGATCGGCTGAAACAGCAGCTTGAGTTCACCGGCGTCGAGCGCTCGCCGAAGGCCCGTCTCGATTTCGTGCAGGCGGTTGAACCGTTCCTTGAGCGACCAGTTGAAACTGGCGGAACGATTGCGCCCCTCTCCCTTCGCTTCATACAGCGCCAGGTCGGCGTGCTGCATGAGTTCGTCCATGTCGCGCCCGTCCTGGGGCGCGACCGCGTAGCCGATCGATGCCGTCACCTGGAGATGATTTTCGCCCAGGTCGAAACCATGGGCGAAATAGGAAACCAGTTCCTGAGCCAGACCGGCAGCAGTGACACGATCGGTATCGGGACATATGATGACAAATTCGTCGCCACCGAAACGCGCGATCCTGCCCCGCTCCTGCACCACGTCGCTCAGCCGTTCGGCCACCGCGCGCAGCAACTGGTCGCCGACCATATGGCCGAGAGAGTCGTTGATCTCCTTGAACCGGTCCAGATCCATCCACAGGATCGCGACCGCGTCATTGCGCTTTTGATTGTTCAGAAAGATGTCGCGCAGCCGCATCTGCATCGCCATCCGGTTTTCAAGGCCGGTGAGGCTGTCGAACCGAGCCAGACGCTCGAACTTTTCGGCCAACAGGGATTTGTCGCGCTTGCCGATCAGCGCCTGAACGACAATGCGGTGGGTAGTGGAGCTGATTTCGGCGAGGCCGAGGACCATCATCACCATCGCAACCGACAAAACGCGATAACCGGTCGATCCTTCCATCCACAGACCGGTGGCCGTCGGCAGCAACGTCAGGCACACCTGACCGATGGCAATCTGCACGCGACCGGCGTTGCGCCCTGAAATACCGCCGGCATAGCCGGTCGCCATCGACACGGTCAGCATATGGATCACGCTGTTGGCCGATCCGATCAGCGAGACGAAGGCCATCAGGCCGAGCAGCCCGGCATAGACCCAGGCGCCCAATTCATAGGCCAGTTCCCAGCCGCGTGACGCCACCGCCGCGCCGCGCACCAACTGGCGGTGAAAAAAGACCGCCGATATGACGCGCATGGTGGCCACCAGACAAAGCAGCGCCACGACGCTGTGGATCGCCGCTCCATCGGACAGGCTGCCCACGACGAGGCCAACAGCCACACCGGTCACCGCCCCGATGGTCAGGGATGCCGGCGAGGCATAAAGAGACTCGATCAGGCTGCTACGAACTTCCGCATCCTGCGATGGCCCGCGCGCGCGCTTTTCCAGCAATGTCTTCAAAACGCGCAAAGGGCGGGTCTCCGGTTCTCCTCTGCTTTTCCCATTTTCCCTTTATTTTTTGGTTAACCGAAACATCCGCTCGACAGAAGGTGATCAAGCGCGGCTGGCACGCCCCTCACCCGATCATCATCAGGCTGGCATTGCCGCCGGCGGCCGTCGTGTTGATGGAGGTCGATACCTCCTCCAGCAACCAATCGAGACAATAGCCATGGCCATGATCGTCTGCATGAACCGACATGATTGCTCCCGGCAGATCCGCGACGCATTGCGCCGTCGCCGCGATCTTCGCCGCATCCCCTTCCACCAGGGCGGCCGCGAAGGGACCACTCGCATCCACAGGAAAACGGGCTGCAACCTCGGCGGGCAGGCCGGGCGGCAGGGTCATGCCCTGGACGACGCCGCGATTGCCGGTGGCGAGGACCGCCGCCATCTGGCGGAACAGCCCCTGCCGCGTCGCTGGCCGCAACAGGATCAGGCCGCGCGGATGAAGGGCATAAAGGTTGCGCTCGCCCACCGGGCCGGGCAGCGTCAGTTCCACCCCCAGCGCCGAAGCGTCCCCGGTGCGGCGGGCCTGGGCCGCAGCCTCTCCATCCCCCTGCCGATCGAGCCAGTCGGCAAAACTATGCAGCGGCGAACGCAAATGGCTGACTCGGGCGGCGAAAACCGGGGGCGTCGTGACCAAACGGCCGATATACAGCGGGCCGCCGGCCTTGGGACCAGTGCCAGACAGCCCGCAGCCGCCAAAGGGTTGCACGCCGACGATCGCGCCGATGACGTTACGGTTCACATAGATATTGCCGACCTTGATGCGGCTGGTGACGCGGGCGACGGTTTCGTCAAGCCGGGTGTGCAGGCCGAAGGTCAGGCCATAGCCGGTGGCGTTGATCTGATCGACCAGCGCGTCGAGCCGGTCGCGGCGGAAGCGCAGGACGTGCAGCACGGGACCGAAAATCTCGCGACTGAGATCAGCGATGGAATCGATCTCGATGATCGTCGGCGGGACGAAGGTGCCGTGCGCGGTCTCGGACGGCAGCGGGCTCTGATCGACCTTGCGGCCCAGCGCCTTCATCGCGTCGATATGCTGGACAATGCCGTCCCGCGCCTCGGCCGTGATGACCGGGCCGATGTCGACCTTAAGCGCGTCCGTGCGGCCGATCCGCAGCTCCGCCAACGCGCCCTTGAGCATCGCCAGCGTCCGGTCCGCGACATCTTCCTGAAGACAGAGGATGCGCAGCGCCGAACAGCGCTGGCCCGCGCTGTCAAAGGCGGAGGCAATGACGTCGGCGACAACCTGCTCGGCCAGCGCCGAACTATCGACGATCATCGCATTTTGACCGCCGGTTTCAGCGATCAGGGGGATGGGCCTGCCGGACGGGGACAAGCGCGTGGCCAGTTGGCGCTGGATCAGTCGGGCGACCTCGGTCGAGCCGGTGAACATCACCGCCGCCGTTTCGGGCGCGGCCACCAGCGCCGCGCCGACGCGGCCGTCGCCGGGCATGAGTTGTAGCGCATCGGCGGGGACGCCCGCTTCGTGCAGCAGGCGCACCGCTTCAGCGGCGACAAGGGGCGTTTCCTCCGCCGGCTTGGCGAGCACGGGATTGCCCGCAACCAGCGCGGCTGCGACCTGGCCCGTGAAGATGGCCAATGGAAAGTTCCAGGGGCTGATGCAGGTGACGGGGCCGAGCGCCTGCTGCTGCGGGCCAAAGGTGCTGCGCGCCTGCTGGGCATAATAGCGCAGAAAGTCGATCGCCTCGCGCACTTCGGCGATGGCGTTGGGTAGCGACTTGCCTGCTTCGCGGACGATCAGGCCCAGCAGGACCGGCATCCGCGCCTGCATCGCGTCGGCGGCGCGCTCCAGCGTCGCGGCGCGATCGGCGACCGGGCTGTTGGGCCAGCGCGATTCAGCAGCGCGAATGGCGGCGGCGCGGGCTTCTTCGGGCCTGGTCTGCGTCACGCGACCCACCACATCGCGGTGATCCGCCGGATTGAACACGCTATGCGCTGCCCCCGTTCCCCCCTCGGGGGCCGCAGTCCAGGCCAGCGTGACGCTATGACGGAGCGCTTCGCCCAAGCCGGCAAGCGTCGCCTCATCGCTGAGATCAAAACCATCCGAATTGCGGCGGTCGGGATAAATGTCGGCAGGCAGCGCGATCTGGTCGTGGCGATGGCCCGGATGGGCCATGGCGCGGACCATATCGACCGGATCAGCGATCATTTCTTCGATCGAGACCTCAGGGTCGGCGATACGGTTGACGAAACTGCTGTTCGCGCCATTTTCCAGCAGGCGGCGGACGAGATAGGCGAGCAGGGTCTCATGCGTGCCGACGGGTGCGTAGATGCGGCAGGGACGGCCCAGCTTCGTTGCGCCAACCACCTGTTGGTAAAGCGGCTCGCCCATGCCGTGCAGGCATTGAAACTCATATTGGCCGATCTGGAAGTCGGGACCGGCAAGATGATAGACCGCGCTGAGCGTCTGGGCATTATGGGTCGCAAATTGCGGAAACACCGCGTCGGGCGCGGCAAGCAGTTTTTGCGCGCAGGCGATATAGGCGACATCGGTGTGGACCTTGCGAGTATAGACCGGAAAGTCGGCGAGGCCATCGACCTGCGCCCGCTTGATCTCCGCATCCCAATAGGCCCCCTTCACCAGCCGCACCATGATCCGGCGGTCGGCGCGGCGCGCCAGATCGACGATCCAGTCGATGACGAATGGGCAGCGCTTGCCATAGCCCTGCACCACAAAGCCAAGCCCATTCCATCCGGCCAGATCGGGGTCTGTCGCCAGACTTTCGAGCAGGTCGAGCGACAATTCGAGCCGGTCGGCCTCCTCCGCATCGATGTTGAAGCCGATGTCATAGCTTTTTGACAGCAAGGCAAGTTTCTTCACGGCGGGGAGCAGTTCTCCCATGACGCGATCCGCCTGTGCCCGGACATAGCGCGGATGCAGCGCCGACAGCTTGATCGAGATGCCGGGGCCGGCATAGATGCCGCGACCGGCCGACGCCTTGCCGATGGCGTGGATCGCCTGTTCATAATCGACAAAATAGCGCGCGGCGTCGGCGGCGGTCGTCGCCGCTTCGCCCAACATGTCATAGCTGTAGGAAAAGCCCTTCGCTTCCATCTCTCTCGCGCGTTTCAGGGCTTCCTTGATCGTCTCACCCGTGACGAATTGTTCACCCATCATACGCATGGCAAGGTCCACGCCGCGGCGGATCACGGGCTCGCCGGCGCGCGCGACGAGGCGGGCGAGCGCAGCGCCCAGACCGCGATCATCGACGCTGCCGACCAGCTTGCCGGTGACGACCAGCCCCCAGGTCGCGGCGTTGACGAACAGCGACTTGTCGCCGCCCAGATGCGCACCCCAGTCGCCGTCGGCGATCTTGTCGCGGATGAGCGCATCGCGGGTGGCGGCGTCGGGAATGCGCAGCAGCGCTTCAGCGAGGCACATCAGCGCCACGCCCTCCTGGCTGGAAAGCGCATATTCCTGCACCAGTCCCTCGACACCGGTGCCCTTGTGATTGGCGCGCAGCGCGGTGACGAGCGTGCGAGCCGTCGCTGCGATGGCGGCGCGCAGCTCGTCGGGCAGACTCGCCGCCTCGATCAAGGGTGCCAGCGCCTCTGCCTCATCGCGGCGATAGGCGGCGGTGATGGCCTGGCGCAGCGGCGATTGCGGGCGGATGGGGGGCGCGAAGATCGCGAAAGGGGTCTGGTCGGTCATAGCGCCAGAATAATCCAGGCCGAACTTTCATTCCGCCTTTTGTATCGCCTCAACTCAGACCAAATGACTTATTAAGGGCCTTATGCTAGTCGGATCGGATGGACAGCAAGCCCCAAACAGTCGAAATGGATGAGTTCGATCGACGCATCATCGCCGCTTTGGTCGATGACGGGCGGATCACGGTCACCGATCTGGCTGCCTTGGTCGGCCTGTCCAAGACGCCCTGTCAGGTGCGGCTGAAGCGCTTGCAAGCGGCGGGCGTCATTCGCGGCTTTCGCGCGATCGTCGATCCGGCCAAGCTGGGCATGGATCATATCGCCTTTACCGAGGTGAAGCTGAGCGACACGCGCGAGGCGGCGCTGCGCGAGTTCAACACGGCGGTGCGGCGCATTTCAGAGGTCGAGGAATGCCATATGCTGGCGAGCAATTTCGACTATCTGCTCAAGGTGCGGACTGCCGACATCCGGCGCTACCGCATGATATTGGGCGAGAAGATCAGCGCCCTGCCCCATGTCGCCAGCACATCGACCTTCGTGGCTATGGAGACGGTGATGGAGGCGGGGCACCGGCGCATCAATCGAAAAGGCTGAGCGGGATCGCCTCCCCCATCGCCTTGTAACCCGTTGGCGAGGGGTGCAGCGCATCGCCGCCGTCATAAACGGGCAAGAGCCGGTCGGGATGCGCAGGATCGCGCATGACCGTGTCGAAATCGATCACGGCGTCGAAATTCCCCGGCGTTCTGATCCAGGCATTCACCGCCTGCCGGTCCGCTTCGTTCTGCGCATCGGCGTGATAATAATCATTGCCGACGAAGGGCATGATGGTCGCGCCGATCACCTTGATCCCCTTCGCATGGGCGCGGACGATGATCTGGCGATAGGCGCCGATGATGCGCGCGACATGCGTGTGATGCGCCTCAAGGCTCACCGGCGCCTCGCGTGTAAGGGTGCCAAGATCATTGACGCCTTCCAGCAGGATCAGATGGGTCACGCCCGGCTGCGCCAACACATCACGGTCGAGCCGCGCCAGCGCATTGGGGCCAAGACCGTCGTCGAGCAGGCGATTGCCGCCAATGCCCTGATTGACGACGGCGATGGCGCGACGCTTCGGATCGGCCTGGAGCCGCTGGGCCAGCCGATCCGTCCAGCGGTCATTGCCGTTGGTGGTCGATCCCTTGCCGTCCGTGATCGAATCGCCGAGCGCGACGACCAGCTTTGCGGGCGTGCAGCGTTCGACTTCCAGCGCGGCAAGGTTGAACCAATGGTCAAAACTCTCGGCGCCCGTCATCGCCGGGTCCGCCAGATGATCGCCCGGCAGATGCCAGGAGGTAGCGCGCGAACCGGGGTGCGAGGTCTGTTCCGGTTCCCCGTCATAACGGATGGAAATGGCGATATGTTCGAGCGCCTGCACGGCGAAGGGCAGTGGATCGGACAGATAGTCGGCGCCGGCGGGAATGACCACTTCGGCCTGGCCATCAAAGCGCAGCGCGGTGACCGTCGCCGGGGTGATCGCCGGCGAGGTCGAGCCATCCGCGCGGGCGATGCTGGCGCCCACGATGCGCAGCGGCCTAGTCCCCGCGAAGTTGGAGAGGCGCACGCGCAGCTGCTGGCCCGCTATCGACGGCCGCACGACCTGGCGCAGCGTTTGGTTCCTGAGCGTGCCGGCCGGCAGCGCGGCATCGCCGGTGGGGCGGAATTGCGACGAAGCCCAGCCGGCCACCCAGGTCGGCGCACAGCCTCTCGCCTCGGCCGGCATGGCGATCAGGGCGGCCAGCGGGAGCAGAAAAGAGGTCAGGCGCAGCATCAAGGCATCCCTATCATGTCGCCCGCAAAATGCCGGGCCGGACTGTCCGCATCGTCAAGAAAATAGGGCCGGCATTGCGGCCGGCCCTGTCAGTTGTCCTTGGGGGAGGATCAGAAATTCGCCCGGAAGCCGGCCAGGACCGACGTGCCCGGATAATAGACCGAATAGGGCGCATTATCATATTCGAACAAGGTGCGGATCGGTTCATTGGTGATGTTCAGCACATCGACCGTCAGGCGCACCGCCTTGTTGAAGAAGGGCAGTTCATATCCCGCCGACAGGTCAAGCTGGCCGCGAGCCGCTGAACGCAGCGACGCATCGCTGATACCATTTTGCGGCTTGTTTACCGCGATGGCCTTGTCGTTCCATACATAGTTCAGGCTGACCGACAGGCCATGATTTTCGTAGAAGCCCTGGAGGTTATACGAATATTTGGACACACCGGTCGCCACAAGTCCCGAAGATGAGGATTGGTCGAGATAGGTGCCGTTGGCCGAGAAGCCGAGGCCCGTAACCAGGAAGTCGAGCGGCTGGACCCAGGTAAGCTCCAACCCCTTGATCTTGAGGTCGGCCAGGTTGATCGGGCGGTTAACGCTGATCAGCAGATCGTTGATCGCCACGCCCGTTGCGGCCGACCGGTCATTGAGCGCACCTTGCTGCGTCGACTGCAAACTGCTGAACGGAATATTCAGCGACCCGAATGTGACGTCGTTCGAAGTCGTGACGGTGAAGCCCTGAATATTCTTCATGAAGGCCGACACGCCGACATAGCCAATGCCACCGGTATAGAATTCGCCGCCCAGATCATAATTGTCCGAGGTATAGGGCGTCAAATCCGGGTTACCCGCACTCGCCACCTGCGCCGTCGGATCGGAAAAGGTGATGCCCGGCAGAATTTGGCCAGCATCGGGCCGAGTCATTGTTCGCGATGCCGAAGCGCGCAGCCTGATATTGCTGGCGACATCATAGGTCAGGTTGATCGACGGCAGGAAATTCTCGTAAGTCGACCGCGAGGTGATGTCGATGATATCCGCACCGATCTGGCTGGGTCCGACAACTTCCTGTTTGGTGCGGGCATAGCGCATACCGGCGTTGATGTGCAGGTCGCGCCCGGCGATCGTCGTCACGCCGTTCAATTCGAAATAGGCGCCCATCACCTTTTCATCCATGTCGCCCGTCGCGCCGCCGGTGACCGCACCGCGTGCCTCCGGTGCGCCGTCGCGATAGCTTTCATAATCGGTCGCGTCCTTGATCGCGCCGAAATCGGGGCGGATATATTGGGTGAAGCCGATATTTCCGCTCGCCAGGTGCCCGAAATTGCTTGTCGATCCCGGCATCAGATAGCCCGGAATGGCGCTGGTCGGGATACTACCGGTGTCGCCGGTGCAACCAGTTCCGCACACCGACAACTGATAGGCCGCGCTATTGTCATAGGCCCGGATGGAACGAGTCGCTCTATCGTAGGCCGCGCCAACCTTCACATTGAAGAAATCGTCACCATAGGTCACATCCAGATGCGCGCCCTTGGTTTCAGTTTTGCGCCTGACGAGCGCGACATTCTGGCGATACCATTCCCAAAGACCGTTATTGGGGTCATTCAGGTCGATATTGGTGGTGATCGACGGATAGTCGCCCTGCCCCGTATTGTCATAATAAACATCGACGCCGGACTGCGGCGCGGTCTGGAAAACCCAGCTCGGCTGCTCGCGGAAGAAGCGACTCTTGGACCAGTTGGCGCTCAGGTCGACCTTCAGATTGTCAGCCGCCTGCCAGCTGACACTTGGATTGATGTTCCAGAATTTGGTGGTCTGCTTGAACTGGCTTGCTTCCATGAAAAAGGAGGAATTGGCGAAAGTGCCGCTGGTCACGACATTATTCTCATCGACGGTCAGGTCGATCGGGATCATGCCGCCGGTGGACTGGGCAGTAGTCCCAGGACCGGAATTCCGGACCTGCCAGTTCATGATCAGGCGATCATAATTGCGGATCGACTTGGCCCAGATGCCGTCAAGAGCAAAGTGCAGTTCATCGCTGGGCCGCCATTCGAGCGAGGCCAGCGCCGAAATGCGCGAACGATCGCCCTGCGTCAGCGCCTGACGACCAAGACGCGGGATGAGCGCGGTGCTGAGTTGATCCCGAGTCAGGCCCGATGTGGCAACCACATCAACCGGGTCACCTGCGACCAGTCCGTGACCTGCGTTGTTGGGAACGGCCGAGGCGTAGAAGAAATTATTGCCGCCCGGATCGCCCGTCCCCAGATTACCATCGCTATAGCCCAGCGTCTCGAACCCATCGACCCGCGTCTTGGTCTTCACGCCCGCAACGCCGAGCAGGATACCGAACGTATCGGTCGTGTGGCTGGCGACGATCGCCCCGCGCGGGCTGACCTTGCCGTTGCTGTCGGTATATTGGCCCTGCGCCACGACGGTGACATGCGTACCCGGCTTGTCGAAGGGGCGCGCATTGTGCAGGTTCACGGTGCCGGCGATGCCGCCTTCCAGCGTCGAGGGCGACGGGCTTTTGGCCAAATCCAGGCGGGTGAACAGTTCGGACGGGAAGAAGTCGAGATCAACCTCGCGATTGGCGCTGCCGCCGTTGGTGCCGCCGTCCGACGCGACCTGAAGCTGCGATCCGTTCAGCAGGACGCGGGTGAAGCTCGGCCCCAGACCGCGGATCGCGACCTGCGTGCCTTCGCCGTTAATGTCGCGGTTGAGGCGGACGCCCGGCATCCGGTTGAGCGTTTCGGCAAGATTTGTTGCGGGCAGCTTGCCAATGTCCTCGGCAAAGATCGAGTCGCCGAATGCGACCGCGCTTTTCTTTGCATTGGTCGCGCTTTGCAGCGAACCGCGAATGCCGGTCACGACGATGTCGGCGACGTCGTCCTGCGGTGCGACGGCCGCCGGCTGGGCCGCGCCATCCTGGGCAAAAGCACTCTGAGACAAGGCCAGCGAGCCGATTGCGGAAGCCGCGAAAAGAGCTGAGCGAAAATGACGATGATGTGAAGACATGACTGATACCCTCTCCTGAGCGCCGCTCCCGTATCTCCGGTGAGCAAACTGGTAGCGCTATCACATTGCCTTCAATAAACGCCGCATCCTGATTGTCAAGACGCGGCGTTGTTGAATATGGTAACGTTAAAAGTTGACTACGCTGTCAGCGATCTAAGCTCGTCAGTGCGTTTCGCGCGCCCTGGCTTTCCAGCAGGCTCAACCAGCGCGTCAACGCTTCAGCGAACAAGGGGTTGCGCCCCAGCGCAGGTGGCACGATCGCTTCAAAGGCGAGAATCGCGGTGACGCGGGCGCGGGCATCCCCCGCATCCGCCAACGCCGCGGCGATCGGTGCGGCCAATGGATCGTCTACCGCATGGGCCTGCCCCAGATCATCCTTGCCTGCCTGCCAACGTATCCATGCCGCCACGGCAAGCGACAGGGCGTCGATCCCCTGCCCCGCCTCCAGCCGCGCCGCGATCGTCGCGAGCAGGCGCTGGGGCAGCTTTTGCGAACCATCCATCGCGATCTGGCGCGTACGATGGCGCAGGGTGGGATTGTCGAACCGCGCTATCAGCGCGCTACGATAGGCAATGATGTCCAACTCGGGCGGCGGCGACAAGGTGGCCTCCGCCTCATCCCACAGCGCCTCGACGAACCGCCGCGCCTCCGGCAGGGCGAGCACCTCATGGACATGCTCGATGCCCGCCAGCCCCCCCAGATAGGCGATGCCGCTATGCGCGCCATTGAGCAGACGCAGCTTCGCTTCTTCCCAGGGCGCGACGGCGGCGGTCAGCTGGACGCCCGCGCCGAAATCGGGGCGCGGACCGCAGAATTTATCCTCGATCACCCATTGGAGGAACGGCTCGGTCTTCACCATCGCCTGATCCTCAACCCCCAGCCGCTCTGCGAGCGCGGCGACATCTTCCGCCGTCGTGGCGGGCACGATGCGATCGACCATGGTTTCGGGAAACGCCCCCTCCGCCGCGATCCAGTCCGCCAGCGCCGGATCATGACGGCGGGCCAGTTCCAGCACGGCATGGCGCAGGCGCGTGCCATTATGCGGCAGATTGTCACACGAGATCGCCGTGAAGGGGGGCAACCCCGCGCGCCAACGAAGCGCCAGCGCGGCGACCAGATAACCCGGAGCGGTCTGCGGCGACGCGAGCGAACCGAGATCGGCCGCAAGTTGGGGGTCGTCCTCCATCAACGCGCCGGTCGCAGGATCAAGCTTATAGCCCTTTTCCGTCACCGTCAGCGTCACGATATGCGTCTCGGGCGCCGCCAGTGCAGCGAGCAGCGCCTGCGGCGCATCGGGCGCGACCACCACCTGGCGCACTGCCCCGATGATGCGCGCCTGCTCGACCGACCCGTCACGCACCAACATGGTGTAGAGCCCGTCCTGCGGCGCCATCTGCTCGCGCACGGCGGGTGAGCGCAACGACGCGGCGACGATGCCCCAGCGCAGATCGCCCGCGTTGAGCACATCATCGAAGACCAGCGCCTGATGCGCGCGGTGAAAGGCGCCGATGCCCAGATGGACGACTCCGCAGCGCGTCGCTGTCCGATCATAGTCGGGGCGCAGCACCTCCGCCGGCACATCGGCCAACGTGGCAGAAGAAAGCCGGTTCACAGCTTATAGGCCTGCTTGGCAAGGTCGTAGGCCAAGGCGCGCGCCACTTCGAACGCCTCATCCTCTTCCAGCCGATGTTCGGCGACGAGCTGGGCCAGCCAGCCGCAATCCATGCGGCGGGCCATGTCGTGCCGCGCCGGGATCGACAGGAAGGCGCGGGTGTCGTCGTTGAAGCCGACCATATTGTAGAAGCCGGCGGTCTCGGTAGTGCGTTCCCGAAAACGGCGCATCCCTTCGGGACTGTCGTTGAACCACCAGGGCGGTCCCAGCCGCAGCGCGGGATAATGGCCCGCAAGGGGCGCCAGTTCGCGCGAATAGACATCCTCGTCCAGGGTGAAGAGGATCAGGGTCAGGCGCGGGTCGTTGCCATAGAGGTCGAGCAACGGCTTGAGCGCCTGCACAAATTCGCCGGCGGTCGGAATGTCGCCGCCCTTGTCCTTGCCGAAACGGTCCAGCACGGCGATGTTGTGGCTGCGATGGACGCCAGGGTGCAACTGCATCACCATGCCGTCCGCGATCGACATGCGCGCCATTTCGGTCAGCATATGGCCGCGGAACAGCTCAGCCTCCGCGCGGGTGGCCGGGCCGGTCGTAATCTTGGCATAAAGCGCCTCAATCTCCCCGCGCGGCAAATTGGCGGTGAAAGCGGACGGGTGGCCATGATCGGTGGACGTCGCCCCTGCCTCGCGGAAATCGGCGCGGCGCTTCTCATGCGCGCGCAGATAGCCGGCGAAGCTGCCCGCATCCTCGCCCGTCATGGCGCAGAAGCGCTGCACATTGTCGATGAAGCGCGGATCGTCGGGGTCCAGCACCGGATCGGGGCGATAGGCCGTGACGACCTTGCCACTCCAGCCCGACGCGCGAATGGCGCGGTGATGATCGAGCGGGTCGAGCGGCCCTTCGGTGGTCGCGATCACCTCGATATTGTAGCGCTCGAACAGGGCGCGCGGGCGGAAGGCGTCGGTCTTCAGCGCGGCGTCGATGATGTCGTAATAATGGTCAGCCGTGTCCGGCTCCAGCCGCACATCGATACCGAACGCCTCGGCAAAGACCCAGTCCAGCCACATGCGCGACGGCGTGCCGCGAAAAAGATGGTAATGCGCGGCGAAATGCCGCCAGATGGCGCGCGGATCGCTTTCGGTGGCGCTACCATCGACGGTCGGCACGCCGAGTTCGTCCAGCTGAACGCCCTGGCTGTAGAGCATCCGAAACACATAATGGTCCGGCACGATCAGCAGTTCTGCGGGATTGGCGAACGGCGCGTCATTGGCGAACCAACGCGGGTCGGTATGGCCGTGCGGGCTGATGATCGGCAGATGCTTGACCGTGGCGTAGAGCGCACGGGCGATGTCCCGCGTCCTGGGGTCGGACGGGAACAGGCGGTCGGGATGGAGGCGAAGGGGTTTGGTCAAGATCAGGCTCCTGCCGCACCGGCCACGCCACCTGTGGCAACGACCTGATAGCGCGGAATGATGAGATGAATGGTGCAAAGCGCGACGAGATAGGCGCAGGACGCGACGGCGAAGATCGGCCCGTAGCTGCCGATCCTTTCCAGAATGACGCCGGCGAACTTGGCCATCATCATGCCCCCGATTGCCCCGGCCAGTCCGCCAAGGCCGACCACCGATCCCGCCATCCAGCGGGGAAAGACATCGCCTGGCAGCGCATAGAGATTGGCCGAAAAGCCCTGATGCCCCGCACAGGCAAGGCCGATCAAGCCGACCGCGACCCACATGGATGGCGCATGAGTGGCGAAAGCGATCGGCACCGCGCATAGCGCCGCCAGCAACATGGCGCTCTTGCGGGCGCGGTTGACGCTCCAGCCCCGACCCATGAAGCGCGAGGACGCCCAGCCACCCGCGACCGAGCCGATGTCCGCCAACAGATAGACGGCGATCAGCGGCGGACCAAAGTCCAGCATCTTGACGCCATATTGCTTGTTGAAGAAATCGGGCAGCCAGAAGAGGAAGGTCCACCAAACCGGATCGATCAGGAAACGTCCGGCCATATAGGCCCAGGTCTGGCGATGACGGAACAGGGTCGCCCATTTGACCGGGCGCTGCTCCTCCACCGGATCGGTTTCGATCCACGCCAGTTCCTCCGCCGAAAGCCCCTTCTTTTCCCGCGGACGACGATAAAAGCCGAGCCAGGCGGCGAGCCACAGCACGGTCAGCAGGCCGGTCAGGATGAAGGCCCAGCGCCAGCCCAGGCCAACGGCGATGATCGGCACCACCAGCGGCGTCAGAATCGCGCCTACGTTGGAACCAGCGTTGAAGATGCCGATGGCGAAAGCGCGTTCCTTTTTGGGGAACCATTCATTGGTCGCGGCGATGGCAGCGGGAAAGGTGCCCGCTTCCCCGATCGCCAGGGGGATGCGCGCGATCAGCATCCCCGCCGTGGACGTGAAGAAGATATGTGCGATATGGCCGATGGTCCACAGGCTCACCGCCAGCGCATATCCCGCCCGCGCGCCGACCTTGTCGATCAACCGGCCAAAGGCGACATAGGCGATGCCATAGCCCGCCTGGAACCAGATGGCGAGGTCGGCATAGCCGCTCTCGCTCCAGCCATAGCGGGCCTGTAAATCAGGTTTCAGCGTCGGCAGGACCAGCCGGTCGATATAGCTGAGCACCACGGCCGCGAAGAGCAGACCGCAGACGATCCAGCGCACTTTGCCCGAAGGCTTGGGGATTGTGGTCATTGCCCTCTCCAAAACACATCCGTCATGAGGGGAATAGGCGGCTCAAGGGATCACCAATTATACATGGTGCCGTCTTCGAGCCGGTTCACCGGCAGGAAGGCGCGCTTATATTCATATTTGGCGGCGAGTTCCTCATCGAGGTCGACGCCCAGCCCCGGCTTGTCGCCCGGATGCATCATGCCGTCCGCGAAGCTGTAGGCGTGGGGGAAAACCGCGTCCGTTTCTTCGGTATGCCGCATATATTCCTGGATACCGAAATTCGGCACGCTGAGGTCGAAATGCAGCGCGGCGGCCATGCACACCGGCGACAGGTCAGTCGCGCCATGGCAGCCGGTGCGGATCTGGTAGAGGTCCGCCAGCGCGGCGATGCGGCGCAGGTGGGTGATGCCGCCGGCATGAACCACCGTCGCGCGGATATAGTCGATCAACTGGTTCTGGATCAGATCCTTGGCGTCCCAGATCGAATTGAAAATCTCACCCACGGCCAGCGGCGCGGTGGTATGCTGGCGGATCAGCCTGAAGGCTTCCTGATTTTCGGCCGGGGTCGCATCCTCCAGCCAGAAGGGGCGATAGGGCTCCAGATCCTTGCCCAGGCGACCGGCCTCGATCGGGGTCAGGCGGTGATGGATGTCATGGAGCAGATGCACGTCCCAGCCCAGCGCCTCGCGCGCGGCTTTGAAGAGTTCCGGCACGACGCGCATATATTTGCTGGTATTCCAGACATTTTCGGTCGGCAGGTCGGCGTCGGCCGGCTCGTAGAAATATTTGTCCTTCGACACGCCATAGGTGGACGCCATCCCCGGCACGCCGCACTGAAGGCGGATCGCCTTATAGCCCTGCGCCTGATAATCGAGCGCGACCTTGATGGTATCCTCGATGCTGGTGCCATTGGCATGGCCATAAACCATCACGCCTTCGCGGCTCGCGCCGCCCAGCAACTGATAGACCGGCAGGCCCGCAATCTTGCCCTTGATGTCCCACAGCGCCGTATCGACGGCCGCGATGGCCGACATCGTCACCGGCCCGCGCCGCCAATAGGCGCCCTTGTAGAGATATTGCCAGACATCCTCGATCCGGTGCGCATCCCGGCCGATCAGGCAGGGAATGACATGGTCGGTCAGATAGCTGGCGACGGACAGTTCGCGGCCATTGAGCGTCGCGTCGCCCAGACCGTAAATCCCCTCGTCCGTCTCGATCTTCAAGGTCACGAAATTGCGGCCGGGCGACGTCACGATCACCTTGGCGCCGGTAATGATGGGCATGGGAGACTCCGTAAATTGGTAAAACCAATATCTAGAAAATTCGCATTTGCGTCAACAGCGGCCTGACCAATATGGATTCAGGCAATTTCGAGCGTCATTGACTGAAGCGCCTCGCTGTCCGGCCCGACCATGACGTCGAACAGGCCCGGTTCGACGACTTCCTGCATGTCGATGTTCCAAAGGGCAAAGGCTTCGGGACCAAGGTCTAGCCGCACGGTCTTGGTTTCACCGGGCGCCAGGGTGACGCGCTCGAAGCCCTTCAGTTCCTTGATCGGCCGGGTGACGCTGGCGGTCTGGTCGTGGACATAAAGCTGGACCACCTCGTCCCCTGTCCGGTCGCCGATATTACGAATATCGACTTCGACCGTCACCGTGCCGCCGACACCGATGCGCGACGCGGACAGCCGCGGCTTTCCAAACTCGAACGTCGTGTAGCTGAGGCCATAGCCGAAAGGAAAAAGCGGCGTGATGTCCTCGAACACATAGCCGCGCCGTGCCGATGGCTTTCGGTTGTAGAAGACCGGTATCTGCCCCGCATCGCGCGCCACGGTGACAGGCAGCTTCGCGCCGGGATTGACGTCGCCGAACAGGATGTCGGCCATCGCGGCGCCGCCTTCCTGTCCCGGATACCAGCATTCGAGCAGCGCGTTCGCGCCCTCGACCACGGCGGGATAGCTGGGCGGGCGGCCATTGATCGCGCAGACCACTACCGGTTTTCCGGTAGCCAGACATGCGGCGAACAAGTCATTCTGCTCACCCAGAAGATCAAGGCTGGTGCGATCGCCCAGATGGTTCTTGGCAAAGCCCTCGCGACTCGTCTGCTCGGTATCGCCGATCGCCAGAAGGATGACGTCGGCGCTCTTCGCGACCTCCACCGCTTCGGCGATCAGGGCGCGGTTCTTCGCCGGGTCGGCCAGGAACACCTCGTCCACTGATCGATCCTCGCTCTGGGTGATGAAGACCCCCTGGTGGTGGACGACCTCCGCCTTATCCTTGAGCTTGGCCTGTACGCCCTCCAGCAACGAAATTGTCTGGCGGGGAGTCGATGAATAGCCGCCCAGCCGCGCGATGGCGGCGTTTGGCCCGATCACCGCGACCCGCCGGTGCGCGCCGGGCGCCAGCGGCAAGATGCCGTCATTCTTGAGCAGCGCGATCGACCTGTGCGCCGCCTTCAACGCCAGCGCGCGAGCCTCTGCATTGCCGGTCAGCGCGTCATAGTCACGACGCGGCCAGGGATTTTCGAACAGGCCCGCGCGGAACTTGAGGGTCAACATGCGCGTGCAGGCGATGTCGACAGCCTCGACGGGCACCCTGCCCGCGCGGACCTGCTCCACGAGCGTCCGATAGGCCAGGCCATCGGGCAACTCGCAATCGACCCCGGCCCGCAGCGCCGCGCGGGCCGCCGCTTCCAGGTCGGGCTGGACATGGTGGATGGTGTCGAGTTCGGGCACGGCGCCATAATCGCTGACGATCGCGCCATCGAAATGCCACTCGCCGCGAAGAATGTCGCTCAGCAGCCATATATTCTGATGCGACGGCATGCCGTCAATCTCGTTATAGGACGGCATGACGGCGGCGATCCCGGTGCGCTTGACCACCTGCCGGAAGGGCGGGAAGAAATTCTCCCGCAACTCGCGCTCGGAAATCGGCGCGGGCGCGACATTCTCGCCGCTCTGCGGTTGACCATGGCCGGTCATATGCTTGAGCGTCGCCATGACCTTGTCCGGGCCGATTTGCTGGCTCTCGCCCTGAAGGCCGAGCACCGCCGCAACGCCCATCTCGCCGCAGAGATAGGGGTCTTCCCCGAACGTCTCCTCGATCCGGCCCCAGCGCGGATCGCGCGCGATATCGACCACCGGGGACAGCGCCAGATGCACGCCCCGCGCCCGGACTTCCCGCGCGATGACCGACTGGACTTCGCGCATCAGGTCACGGTCGAAGCTGCCGGCCATGCCGATCGCCATCGGGAACATGGTGGCGTCGGTCGCCATATAGCCGTGCAGCGATTCTTCATGGAACAGCACCGGAATGCCGAGCCGCGTCTCCTCCACCGCCCATTTCTGGACGGCGGTGATGAAGGCCACGGTGTCGGCCGGCGTGCGCCAGCGCGCGCCGACGCCCCCCGCCTGGGTCGATCCGTTGGGCGCGCCGCGCCGGTCGGAGGGACGTGTGATCTGGCCGAAGCCTTGTGGATAGGCCTTGCTCGCCTTGGCCGGTGAAAAAGTCAGATCGTCCATGATGTCGGCCTTGGTCGCCCAAAGCGCGATGATCTGCCCGACCTTCTCCTCCAGCGTCATCCGCCCCAGCAGGTCGCGGACGCGCAGGTCGATGGGCGCGCTCGCATCCTTGTAGAGCGGGCCGCTCTTCGCCTTGGCCGTAAGGGGCGCAGCGGCGAGCAGCGAGGTCGAACCCAGCAGGCCCAGCGCCTGCCGCCTGCCGAATTTATGTGCGAAACCCGCGCTCATGGCGTCACCGTCAGGGTGGTGGACTGAAGCGCGACCGAACTGTTGCCGGTCATGATGTCGAATTCGCCCGGTTCGACCACCCGGTGCATCTGGTCATTCCACATCTGGAGGCTTTCGGGGCTGATCGTGAAGGTGACAGTGCGGACTTCGCCGGGTTTCAGCGTCACGCGCTCGAACCCCTTCAATTCCTTGATCGGCCGGGTGACGGAACTGACCTTGTCGCGGATATAGAACTGGACGACCTCGTCGCCGGTGCGCCGGCCGGTGTTGCGAACATCGACCGAGACGCCGGTGCTGCCGCCGGTGCCGATGCTGATCGCGTCGAGGCGCGGAGCCGACAGGCTGAACGTCGTATAGGAAAGCCCAAAGCCGAACGGGTATAGCGGGTCAGTCGTGTCGAACAGATAGCCGCGCCGGGCCGATGGCTTCACATTATAGAACATCGGCAACTGGCCGACCGATCGCGGCACCGTGACGGGCAGCTTCCCGCCCGGATTGACATCTCCGAACAGCACGTCGGCCACGGCATTGCCGCCCTGTTCGCCCAGATACCAACCTTCCAAGATGGCGTTGGCCTGCTCGCTCACCTTCACGGTGGAGGCAGGACGGCCGTTGATCAGCACCACGGCGATCGGCTTTCCCAGCGCCTTCAACGCATCGAACAACGCCTGCTGCTCGCCGACCAGATCGAGGCTGGAGCGGTCGCCCAGATGATTGTCAGCCCAGCCTTCGCGGCTCGATTGCTCGGTATCGCCCAGCGTCAGGACGATGCGGTCGACATTGCGCGCGGCCTCGACCGCCTGTGCGATCAATTCGCGATTCTCGGCCGGGTCGGACTTCACGACCTTGTCGGCCCACCAATCGTCATCCTCGGTAATCTTGACGCCCTGCGCGAAAACGATGCTCGCGCGGCTTCCCACCTTGGCCTTGATGCCGTCGAGTATCGACACCGTGTGCGGCGGTTGGCCATAATAGCCGCCCAGCCGCGCGACCGCCGCGCTCGGCCCGATGACGGCGATACTGCCTTCTGGCTTCAGCGGGAGCATCCCGTCATTCTTGAGCAAAGTGATGGACCGCTGCGCCGCCCTGAGCGCCAGCGCGCGAGCGTCGGCATTGTTGGTGATCGCTTCAGCCGTGGCCGCGTCGGCATAGGGATTTTCGAACAGCCCGGCGCGGAATTTGAGCTCCAGCATCCGGCGGACGGCCTTGTCGACCTTCGCCTCGCTCACCTTGCCCTCGCGCACCAGCTTGCCCAGCGTCGCATAGGACAGGCCATCGGGCAGGTCCGCGTCGACGCCGGCATCAAGCGCGCGGGTCGCCGCCTCCTCCAGACTACCGGCGACATGGTGGATGCTCATCAGCTGGTCGATCGCCGAATAGTCGGACACCACTGCCCCGCGAAAACCCCATTCCCCGCGCAGCACGTCACCCAGCAGCCAATGGTTCATATGGCTGGGTACGCTGTCAATCTCGTTATAGCTGGCCATGACCGCCTCGATCCCGGTGCGCTTCACCACCTGTTCGAAGGGGGGAAAGAAATTCTCCCGCAATTCGCGTTCGGAATAGGGCGCGGGACCGACATTGGTGCCGCTTTCGGGCTGGCCATGGCCGGTGAGGTGCTTGAGCGTGGCGAAAACCTTGCCGGGACGCAGGTCGCGCGCATGACCTTCGCCCTGCAATCCCTCGACCGCGGCGACGCCCATTTCCCCAACCAGATAGGGGTCTTCGCCAAAGGTTTCCTCGATCCGGCCCCAGCGCGGGTCGCGGGCGATGTCGACCACGGGGGACAGCACCATCGGCACGCCGCGCGCCCGGATTTCGCGGGCGATGACGCTATTCACATCGCGCAGCATGGCCGTGTCGAAGGAGGATGCCATGGCGATCGATTGGGGAAAGCTGGTCGCGCCAACGGCGGCGTATCCGTGCAGCCCCTCCTCATGAAAGAGGATCGGGATGCCGAGGCGGGTCTGCGTCATCGCCCATTTCTGGAGCGCATTCACCAGCGCTACTGTCGCGCGCGGATCACGACCCGGCGCGACGCGGGGGCTGACCGCGCCCTTCGCATCGGACGGGCGCGCAAAATGGCCCAAGCCATTGGGATAAAGGGCGCGCAGCTTGACCGGGTCGAGTTGCAGCCGGTCGTTGAAAATCTTGACCTTGCTTTCCCAGACGGTGGTGATCTGCGCGATCTTCTCGTCCAGGGTCATGCGCGCCAGCAGATCATCGACCCGCGCGTCGACCGGCGCCGAAGCATCTTTGTAAAGGGGGGCGGCGCTGGCGGCGGCCATTGCCGAATCGACCGTCGCAACCGGCAAAGCCAAGCCCAACGCCAACATCGAAGCAGCGCCTATAATCTTGCCGGTGCGAATCACGAAGCCCCTCTCCCTTTTTCTCACCAAGCGCGCTTTTCACTTGCAGCGCGTCCGCTGATAACGTTACCATTGCGCAGACAGATCGAGCTTGTCAATGCCGTTCAGGTCGATGACAGCCCGACATCAAGGGAGAGGGATGAGTGATAGCGCGCCTGTTCTGCTATTTGATAGCCGTGGCTATGATAAGCGTCGCCCCGGCCGCGTCGGCCGAGGACGGTTATGATTTATGGCTCCGTTACGCCCCGGCGAACGACGCGCGGGCGGGCGAGATCACCCGCCACGCAACCGCAATCGCGACAACCGGCCACAACGCCACGCTGACCGCCGCGACGCAAGAGTTGCAGCGCGGCCTTTTGGGCATGACGCATACCACTCCTGCCCTGACCCGCGCCGTGGCGCAGGGTGCGCTCTGGCTGGCGACGCCGGCGACCGATGCCACGCTTCCCGTCGCGCTCGATGGCCTTGGCGACGAAGGCTATGCCATCCGATCGACACAGGCCGATGGCAAGGCCGTGACCCTGATCGCCGCGAACAGCGACGTGGGACTTTTGCACGGCGCCTTCCACTGGCTGCGCCTGGCGCAGAGCGGCGCGCCGCTGGACCGGCTCGACATTCGCAGCGCGCCTAAGATCAAGCTGCGCCTGCTCAACCATTGGGACAATCTGGATGGCATGGTGGAGCGCGGCTATGCCGGCCAGTCGATCTGGGACTGGTGGCGCCTGCCCGATTATAAAGGGCCGCGCTACACCGACTATGCCCGCGCCAACGCCTCGATCGGCATCAACGGCACTGTCCTCAACAATGTGAATGCCAAGGCGACCAGCCTGACCGCCCCCTATATCGCCAAGGCGGCGGCGCTGGCCGATGTCTTCCGTCCCTATGGCATCAAGGTCTATCTGTCGGTCAAATGGACCGCGCCGATGGAATTGGACGGCCTCAAGACCGCCGATCCGCTCGATCCCCAGGTCGCCGCCTGGTGGAAGGCGAAGGCCGACGAAATCTACAGGGCGATCCCCGATTTCGGCGGGTTCCTGGTCAAGGCAAACAGCGAAGGCCAGCCGGGACCGCAGGATTATGACCGCACCCATGCCGACGGCGCGAACATGCTGGCCGCAGCGGTGAAGCCCCATGGCGGCATCGTGATGTGGCGCGCCTTCGTCTACGCGCATGACAATCCCGACGACCGCGCCAAACAGGCCTATGACGATTTCAAATCGCTCGACGGCACGTTCGCCGACAATGTCATCGTGCAGGTGAAGAATGGCGCGATCGACTTCCAGCCGCGCGAGCCGTTCCATCCCCTGTTCGGCGCGATGCCGAAAACGCCGCTGATGATGGAATTCCAGATCACCAAGGAATATCTGGGCCAGTCGACCCACCTCACCTATCTTGGCCCCTTGTTCGAAGAGACGCTGGACGCCGATACCTATGCCAGGGGCAAGGGCTCGACCGTCGCCGAGGTGATCGACGGCACGCTCGACGGCCATAAACTGACCGGCATAGCGGGCGTCGCCAATATCGGCGTCGATCGCGACTGGAGCGGGTCGATCTTCAACCAGGCGGACTGGTATGCCTTTGGCCGCCTCGCTTGGAACCCGGACCTGTCGGCCGAGGGGATCGCGCGCGAATGGGCCGCGATGACCTTCACGCCCGATCCGAAGCTGGTGAAGCCGGTCGTCGCCATGATGATGGGATCGCGTGAGGCGGCGGTCGATTATATGACGCCGCTCGGCCTTGCCCACGTCATGGGCACTGGCCATCATTATGGCCCCGCCCCCTGGATATCCGACCTTGCCCGGCCCGAATGGAACCCGGTCTATTATCACAAGGCGGACGCCACCGGCATCGGCTTTGACCGGACGAAGAGCGGCAGCAACGCCATCGCCCAATATGCGCCGCCGGTCGCAAAGATGCTCGCCGATCCGAAGACCACGCCGGAGAAGGAATTGCTCTGGTTCCATCATCTACCCTGGGACTATCGCCTGAAATCGGGCGAGACTTTGTGGGATGGCCTGGTCCATCATTATGATCGCGGCGTCGCCTATGTCGCCGACATGCAGAAGACATGGGAGAACTTGCGTCCACTGGTCGATCCCGAGCGGTTCGCCCAGACCGAAGCCTTTCTGAAAATCCAGCATCGCGAAGCGAAATGGTGGCGGGATGCGAGCATCGCTTATTTCCAGTCCATTGCGAAACGCCCCCTGCCCACGGGGTCCGACGCGCCGGCGCATGACCTGGACTGGTACAAGGCGCAGGATTTTCCTTACGCGCCAGGCAATCCGTGATTTTTCGCTTCTATTATGGGGGGTGATGTCGCTACCAATTCCCAGCACCTCTTTTTTTCGGAAAGCCGCCGAATTTGACCGATACCCGCTCTTCCCGCCGTCAGCGCAACGCGCCCACCATCAACGATGTCGCGCGCCGAGCCGGCGTGTCGCCAATGACGGTATCGCGCGTGATCAACGGCGAGCAGGTGGTGCGCCCGGAAACCCGCGAGAAGGTGCAGGCGGCGATTGCGGCGCTGAACTACGCCCCCAGCGCCGCCGCACGCAGCCTGGCCGGCGGCGACGAGATCCGCATCGGCCTGCTCTACAGCAACCCGTCCGCCTCCTATCTCAGCGAATTTCTGGTCGGCAGCCTGGATCAGGCCAGCCGCAGCGGCATCGACCTGGTCGTCGAGAAATGGGATGAGCAGACATCGGTGCAGGATGTGGTCGCCCATCTGCTGCGCGGTCGGATCGACGGCGTGGTGCTGCCCCCGCCGCTCTGCGATCTGCAGGAGATGGTCGAGGCGCTGACGGCCGCCGGTATTCCCGCCGTCGCGGTGGCGACCGGCCGTCCACCGGCGGATCTGTCCGCCGTCAGCATCGACGACCGGCAGGCCGCCTATGAAATGACCCGGCACCTGATCGCGCTTGGCCACACTCGCATCGGCTTCATCAAGGGCAATCCGAACCAGACCGCCAGCGCCAAGCGGTTCGAAGGCTATGTCGAAGCGTTGCAGCAGGCCGGGCTGGCAATCCAGGACGAGTTGATCGCCCAGGGTTATTTCACCTATCGGTCCGGGCTGGACGCGGCGGAACATATCATGGCGCTGGCCGACCCCCCCACGGCCGTCTTCGCCAGCAATGACGACATGGCGGCCGCGACGGTGGCGATCGCGCATCGCAGCGGACTGGACGTGCCGGGCGACCTCACCGTCTGCGGTTTCGACGACAGCTCGCTGGCGACGACGATCTGGCCGGAACTGACCACCATCCGCCAGCCGATCAGCGCCATGTCGCGCGCGGCGGTGGAGGTGCTGGTGCGGCGGCTTAAGGGGCGCAGGAGCCAGAAGAATGGCGAAACCGAGCATCTGGTGCTCGATCATGCCCTCATCCGGCGCCAGTCCGACGCCGCGCCCAGGGTGCGGCCGCGAATGGGCGGCAGGTAACGAAACCCGTTCGTTTCGCGCGGGCGTTGCTCTCTACCGCGTCATTTCAGGTAAAGTGATCCGGCCTTAAATCGCGCCGAACACCCGTTCGAATATCGTGTCGACCTGCTTGAAATGATAGTCGAGGTTGAATTTCTCCTCAATCTGTTCGGCGGGCAGCGCCGCTGTGACATCGGGGTCGGCCTTCAGCAATTCCAGCAGCGACAATTGCCCGTCCGACTCCCACACCTTCATGGCGTTGCGCTGGACATAGTGATAGCTGTCCTCGCGGCTTACCCCCGCCTGGGTCAGCGCCAGCAGCACGCGCTGCGAGTGGACGAGGCCGCCCATCTTGTCGAGATTCTTCATCATCCGCTCGGGATAGACGAGCAGCTTGTCGATCACGCCGGTCAGGCGGCCCAGCGCGAAGTCGAGCGTGATGGTCGCATCAGGGCCGATATAGCGTTCGACCGACGAATGGCTGATGTCGCGCTCATGCCAAAGCGCCACATTCTCCATCGCCGGCAGCGCATAGGCGCGGACCATGCGGGCGAGGCCGGTCAGATTTTCGGTCAGCACCGGGTTGCGCTTGTGCGGCATGGCGCTGCTGCCCTTCTGGCCGGGCGAGAAATATTCCTCCGCCTCCAGCACCTCGGTGCGCTGAAGGTGGCGAACCTCGACGGCCAGGCGCTCGATCGAGCTGGCGATCACGCCCAGCGTCGCGAAAAACATCGCATGGCGGTCGCGCGGGATGACCTGGGTCGATACCGGCTCGATCGCGAGGCCCAGTTTCTGCGCGACATGCTCCTCGACGCGCGGATCGATATTGGCGAAGGTGCCGACCGCGCCGGAAATGGCGCAGGTTGCGACTTCGGCGCGGGCCGCGATGAGACGCGCGCGGCAGCGACTGAATTCGGCATAGGCTTCGGCCATTTTCAGCCCGAACGTGACCGGCTCGGCATGAATGCCGTGGCTGCGGCCGATGGTCGGGGTCAACTTATGTTCAAAGGCGCGGCGCTTGATGACCGCGAGCAGCTTATCAATATCCTCGATCAGCAGGTCGGACGCGCGGGCAAGCTGCACGGCGAGACAGGTGTCGAGCACGTCGGAGCTGGTCATGCCCTGATGCATGAAGCGCGCTTCGTCGCCGACCTGCTCGGCCACCCAGGTCAGGAAGGCGATGACGTCATGCTTGGTGACGGCCTCGATCGCATCGATCGCGGCGACATCGATGGCAGGGTTGGTCGCCCACCATTCCCACAGCGCCTTTGCCGCCGACACAGGCACCACACCCAGTTCCCCCAATTTCTCGGTCGCGTGCGCCTCGATCTCGAACCAGATTTTGAACCGGGCTTCCGGTTCCCAAAGGGCGGTCATTTGCGGGCGGGCGTAACGGGGGACCATGGGCGAATCCTGCGTGGCTAGATGTGAATGTCGCCGCGCCGACTAGCAGTGTCGCCCCGACCTAGCAAATCACCGCCGATACTGCCCCGCTTCGCCATCCAATTACCCGCCACGGCAGGCAAAACAGATGAATCGAACATATATATTGGACGAACGACGGAATATGAACGGATATTCAGGAACAACAGCCGATGTTCGACTATTATAGCTTCACGAATTCAGGAGTCGGCCGATATGGCTGTGCTTCCCAAGAAGGTCGCACAACAGGAGATCGCAATGATCCGCGCGTTTTTGTTCACAACGGCACTCGCTATTGCCGCGCCGGCTATGGCGCAGCAGTCGATGAGACCTAACCAGCCCATGATGCCGGGCGATCCCCAATCCACCCAGCCAGCGACGCCGGCGCAACCCGCGCAGCCCCAGGGCGCGATGCCGGCCGCGCCGTCCCAGCCCGCCCAGCCCCAGTCGGTGGCCTCCATCGTGGACAGCGAATTTCCGGCCTATGACGCCAATAGCGACCGCCAGCTCGACCAGTCGGAATTTTCGCGCTGGATGCTGGCGCTCAAGCATCAGGAGATGAAGGCTACGGGTCAGCCGCTTGCGGCGGATCAGATAACGGCATGGGCCAATGGCGCCTTCAAGACGGCCGACACCGACAAAAACGGCATGATCAGCAAGCCGGAACTCATTGCCTATCTCAGCGGCGGCGGCGCTTGAACTGACGCCGACTGGATTCCCCGCCTTGTCACGAAGGGCGGACAAAAAACCCGCAACGGGTCGCATTATGGGCGGCATGGAACGAAGGCCATGCCGCCCTTTTTTTATGTAGAGCTCGTGCGGACAAGTGAGACCCGGTCTTCCGCATAAAATGATTCGAAAACAAATGACTAGGACAGAAAACGGAGCAGCTCCGCCCTGCTTCCGCCAGGCGCGAATCAGGTCTTCTTGCGGGCATAGAGCAGCGCGGCGACGATGGCGGCCGACCCAATTCCGACCGCGGTCCCCATCCATATCCCCTTGCCGGCGGATGCCCGCGCCGCGCCCGCCAAATCGGCCTGGTCCGCTGTGGAATTGATCGGGGTAGCGTCCTGTACGCCGGCGGCCGGCGCGCTGTCTTCGGTCTTGCTCATAGTGGATGCGATTATGCCGTAAAGCGCGCGTGCGGAAAAGATGCCTTGCTGTGTGCCGGCATGAACGCCTCCCACAGCGCCTTTTGCGCAACACCTCTTGACTTCGGACCGGCTTCCATGTTGGTAGCGCTATCAAATTAACAACCATCCGTTTAGGAGTTGATGATGCCGGGGGATGTTTCCTTGCTCGACTGCCTGCCGGGCGATTGGCGCCGTGGCTTGTTCATCGGCCGCGTCCAGACCGCCGACGGCCCCAGCCCGATCTTCGTTGCCCAAGGCATTGCCTACGACATGAGCCGGGTCGCGCCGACCGTCGCGCAATTGATGGAAAAACTGCCGCTTTCCGCCAATGCCGGCACAGCGCTTGGCCCGCTCGAAACGATCGGCCTGCCACTGCTCAGCCCCGTCGACCTGCAATGCGTCAAGGCGTGCGGCGTTACCTTTGCCCTTTCCGCGCTGGAGCGCGTGATTGAAGAGCGCGCGCGCGGCGACGCCGGCGCAGCGGCCGACATTCGCGGTCGGTTGGAAGAGCGCGTGGGCGGTTCCATCCGCGCGGTCGTCCCCGGCACGCAGGAAGCGGCCGCCCTCAAGACCGCATTGATCGAGGATGGTCTCTGGTCCCAATATCTGGAGGTCGCGATCGGCCCCGATGCGGAGGTCTTCACCAAGGCGCCGGTCCTATCGACGGTGGGCGCTGGCGCCCAGATCGGTATCCGTTCCGATTCCACCTGGAACAACCCCGAACCCGAAGTGGTGCTGATCGTCGATACAGCCGGAAACGCCATTGGCGCGACTCTGGGCAATGACGTGAATTTGCGCGACTTTGAGGGCCGCTCGGCGCTGTTGCTGGGCAAGGCGAAGGATAATAATGCGTCCTGCTCGCTCGGACCGCTCATCCGCCTGTTCGACGGCGACTTTTCCATCGACGACGTGCGCAATGCCGAGGTCGAGCTGACCATCGAGGGACCGGAAGGCTATCGCCTGGAAGGCGCCAGCAGCATGAACCAGATCAGCCGCGATCCGCTGGAACTGGTGCGCCAGACCCTGTCCGAACATCAATATCCCGACGGTTTCGCCCTGTTCCTGGGGACGCTGTTCGCGCCCGTACAGGACCGGGACGAACCTGGCCGCGGCTTCACCCACAAGGTCGGCGACGTGGTGACCATCGCAACCCCGCGCCTGGGCAAGCTGGTCAACCAGGTGGTGACATCGAAGGATGCGGCGCCCTGGACCTTCGGTCTCACCGCATTGATGACCAATCTGGCCGCGCGCGGCTTGCTGACCCCTGCCCAAGAGAAAGAGACTGCATGACCAGCGTCCCCTCCCCCAGCCGCGCTCAATATCCCAGTCTCAGCGGCAAACGGGTTTTCATTTCCGGCGGCGGCAGCGGCATCGGCGCGGGCCTGGTCGAAGCCTTTGCCCGGCAGGGCGCGAAGGTCGCCTTTTGCGACATTGCCGTGGCCGAGAGCGAAGCGGTGGTCGCCCACCTTGGCGACGCCGCGTTCACGCCCGTTTTTCATGCGGTCGACCTGCGCGACATCGACGCGGTGCAGGTGATGATCGGCGCGGTCGATGACCAGCTTGGCGGGATCGACATCTTGATCAACAATGCCGCCAATGACGACCGTCACAGCATCGACGATGTGACGCCGGCCTATTGGGACGAACGGATGGCCGTCAATCTGCGTCATTTCTTCTTCGCCAGCCAGGCGGCCGTCCCCGCGATGAAGCGCGCAGGCGGCGGCGTGATCCTCAACTTCGGGTCGATCAGCTGGCACCTCGCCTTGCCCGAACTGACACTATACCAGACCGCCAAGGCAGCGATCGAGGGGCTGACCCGCAGCCTCGCCCGCGATCTTGGCCGCGACAATATCCGCGTCAACACCATCATTCCGGGCAATGTAAAAACCCCCCGCCAGGAAAAATGGTATACCCCCGAAGGCGAGGCGGAGATCGTCGCGGCGCAATGTCTGGACGGCCGCATCCTGCCGCACGACGTTGCCGCGCTGGCGATGTTCCTGGCGTCGGACGATGCGCGCTTCTGCACCGGCCATGACTATTTCATCGATGCCGGCTGGCGCTGAGATGCGGACTGCCGTGCCGCAGAGCGTCCTGACGGTCGGCGCCATGCTGGGCGAAGGTCCGGTATGGGTAGCGCGCGACGCCGCTTTGTGGTTCGTCGATATCAAGGGGCATCGCATCCACCGCTTCGACCCGGCGCTGGGCGTCGGGCGCAGTTGGGCGGCGCCCGGCCAGGTGGGCTGGATCGTGCCGACCGACGACGGGCTGTTCGCGGTCGGGCTGCAATCGGGCGTGCACCGATTCGATCCGGCGCGGGGCAGTTTCGTTGCGATCCACGCGCCCGAAGCGCATCTGCCCGGCAATCGCCTGAACGACGCCTGCGTCGCGCCCGACGGGGCGCTCTGGTTCGGGTCGATGGACGATGCGGAGGAGGCCGTTAGCGGCTATTTCTATCGGTTCCACAAGGGCGTCTGCATTGAAACAGGCCTGCCATCGGTGTCGATCACCAACGGCCCCGCCCTCTCACCCGATGGCCGTAACCTTTATCACACCGACACGCTGGGCAAGCGCATCTGGCGCACCGAACTGGCGGCGGACGGAACGGTCGGCAACACGCACCTGTTCGCCCGGATCGAGGATGGCGCGGGCTATCCGGACGGCCCGACGATCGACGTCGAAGGATGCCTGTGGACCGGCCTGTTCGGCGGCTGGGCCGTGCGCCGCTATGATCCGGCGGGCACGCTGATGCGCGAAATCCGCTTCCCGGTGGCGAACATCACGAAAATCGCCTTTGGCGACGAAGACCTGCGCACCGCCTATGCGACGACCGCGCGCAAGGGGCTGGACATGACAGCGTTGACAGAACAGCCGCTGGCAGGCGATCTGTTCGCCTTCGACCCTGGCGTCGCAGGGCTGCCGGGGCATGTTGCGACAATATAGACGATCAGGAAGGACAGGATGATGAGTGAGGGGAGCGCCGAGAGGGTCAATATGGCCTTCATTGCAGCGATCGTCGCGGTAGCGACGATCGGCGGTTTCATGTTCGGCTATGATTCGGGCGTCATCAACGGCACGCAAAAGGGGCTGGAAAGCGCCTTCGACCTGGGCAAGCTGGGCATCGGCATCAATGTCGGCGCCATCCTGGTCGGCTCGTCCATCGGTGCGTTCGGCGCGGGCCGCATGGCCGACATCATCGGCCGGCGCGGCGTGATGATGCTGGCCGCCATCCTGTTCCTGGGCAGCGCGCTGCTGGCCGGCGCGGCCGGTTCCTCGGCCATCTTCATCTTCGCCCGCATCATCGGCGGACTGGGCGTCGGCGCGGCCAGCGTCATTTCCCCCGTCTATATCTCCGAAGTCACCCCCGCCGCCGTGCGCGGGCGCCTGTCGTCGGTGCAGCAGGTGATGATCATTTCCGGCCTGACCGGCGCCTTCGTCGCCAACTTCGTGCTCGCGCGCTATGCGGGCGGCTCGACCGCTGAACTGTGGCTGGGCTTCCCGGCCTGGCGCTGGATGTTCTGGCTTCAGGCGATCCCTGCCGCCATCTATTTCCTGGCGCTGCTGGTGATCCCGGAAAGCCCGCGCTACCTCGTCGCGCGCGGGCAGGAAGAACGCGCCCATGCGGTGCTGACCCGGCTGTTCGGCGGGCAGGAAGCGACGCGCAAGGTGGCGGAGATCCGCGCCAGCCTGGCTGCCGATCATCACCGGCCCAAGCTCAGCGACCTGATCGACAAGGCCAGCGGCAAGGTCCGCCCGATCGTGTGGACCGGCATCGGCCTCGCCGTCTTTCAGCAGCTCGTCGGCATCAACGTCGTCTTCTATTATGGCGCGACGCTGTGGGAAGCCGTCGGCTTTTCCGAAGATTATGCGCTTCAGATCAATATCCTGTCCGGCGTCCTGTCGATCGGCGCCTGCCTCGCCACCATCACCATGGTCGATCGGATCGGGCGCAAGCCGTTGCTGCTGATCGGCTCGGCGGGCATGGCCCTCACGCTGGCGATCGTCGCCTATGCCTTTTCCACTGCCGTCACCGGCACGGACGGCGCTGTCATGCTGCCGGGCAATAACGGGGTGATGGCGCTGATCGCGGCCAATCTCTACGTGATCTTCTTCAACATGAGCTGGGGCCCGATCATGTGGGTCATGCTGGGCGAAATGTTCCCGAACCAGATCCGCGGTTCGGGACTTGCCGTCGCGGGCTTTGCCCAGTGGATCGCCAATGCGGTCGTCTCGGTCAGCTTCCCTTCGCTGGTGGTCTGGCCGGGTCTGGCGGTCGCCTATGTCGGCTATGCCGTGTTCGCCGCCATCTCCTTCTTCTTCGTGCGCGCCATGGTCAATGAAACCAAGGGCCGCGAGCTTGAGGATATGGTCGGCTGAGCCAGAAGGTCATCATCCTGCGGGCGGGGGCGCTGGAGGCAGCGCTCTCGCCCGCGATCGGCGGGTCGCTGCTGCATCTGGCGCTGGACGGCGCCGACCTGCTTCGGCGCGCGTCCGCCGGCGCCGACGATCCGCTCGCCACGGCGAGTTTTCCGCTGGTCCCTTATGCCAACCGGATCGCGGAGGGGCGCTTCGATTTTGACGGGGCAAGCTATCGGCTTCCGCTGAATTTCGGCGATCATCCGCACAGCCTCCATGGCTTTGGCTGGCAGGCGAAATGGACAGCGAAAGCGACAGGTGCAACGACCGCGCAACTCGTCCATGACCATGGTGGCGATGCTGGCTGGCCATGGCCCTATCGCGCGGAGCAGCAAGTCGCGCTGACTGCGTTGCAGCTGTCCATTTCGCTGTCACTTTTCAACGCGGGCGACCGCCCGATGCCGGCAGGCCTGGGCTTTCATCCCTATTTCATGGCCGATGCCGCGACGACGCTGCGCTTCGGCGCGCGCAGCCTGTGGCTGTCGACGCCAGACATGCTGCCGGACCGCGAAGCGCCCGCCGACGCGCTGGGCGACTGGTCGCGGCTGGCAATCGTGCGCGGCGACCGGCTGATCGACAATGTCTATGGCGGCTGGGACGGCGCGGCGACGATCGAGCGCGGCGACGGGCTGCGCCTGACGCTGACCGCCACCGGCGCGGACTGGCTCCATGTCTATCGCCCGCCCGGCAGCGCCGATTTCTGCCTGGAGCCGGTCAGCCACATGCCCGACGCGATCCATCGCGGGACCATGCCGATTCTGCCGCCAGGCGGCACGGCCAGCCTTTCCATGACCATCGCGATCGACAAAAGCGATCAGACGCTTCCGAAATCCGACGCGATCGCCTAAGCTGTCACAAACGGCAGCGAGGGTATCAGCCAATGCAATTTCTGCGGACCGCCTTCTGGGTCGTCATCGCCGTGGCGCTCGTCTTTTTCTGCATGGCCAATTATGTGCCCGTGACCGTCAGGCTATGGGGCGACCTGGTCATGGAAACCAAGCTGCCGGTGCTGCTGATCGGCGCATTCCTGCTCGGCGCGCTGCCCTTCTGGGTGATGGCGCGGGCGACGCGCTGGCGGTTGAAGCGGCGGCTCGACAACACGCAGCGCGCGCTGGTCGCGGCCACCGCTGCGCCGGCCGTTCCGGCAACTCCGCCGTCCTATTCCGACGCGCCGGCCCTTTCGGCTGGCGAACCCCTGCCCTCCACCCCCAACATCACAGGCCCTGCATGAGAAGTCCCATCTATGTCGCCATCGACACGCCAGACCTCGCCAAGGCGCAGCATCTGGCGGGACAGGTGCGTCATCATGTCGGCGGGCTGAAGCTGGGACTCGAATTTTTCTGCGCCCATGGCCATCATGGCGTGCATGAAATGATGAAGTTCGAACTGCCGATCTTCCTCGACCTCAAGCTGCACGACATTCCCAACACGGTGGCGAAGGCGGTGCAGGCGCTGCACCTGCTGGAACCGGCGATCCTGACTGTCCACGCCGGGGGCGGCCGCGCGATGCTGGAGGACGCCAAGGCGGCGGCGGGGGTCAATACCAAGGTCGTGGCCGTGACCGTGCTAACCAGCCTCGACGATGGCGACCTGCTCGACATCGGCGTGGGCGGCAAGGCTGGAGATCAGGTCCGTCGCCTGGCCGACCTGGCGCAGAGCGCGGGACTGGACGGAATCGTCTGTTCCGGCGAGGAAGTCGCGATGGCGAAGGCCGCCTGGCATGACGGCTTCTTCGTCGTGCCCGGCGTGCGCCCGGCCGGCGGCGCGCTGGGCGACCAGAAGCGCGCGGTGACCCCGCGTCATGCACTCGACAACGGCGCGTCGATCCTGGTGGTGGGACGGCCGATCAGCCTGGCGGAAAACCCCGACCTCGCCGCACGGGAAATCGAAGCGACGCTATAAGGCGGCTGGGTAGCTTGCCGACATGCGCGAATGCCCGTGGCGGGTGGGTAGGCGACTGTCTGCTTTTGGAGAGATGACCGGTAATAGCTGACGCTGGGCTGTAAAGATCGTTCGGCAACAATCGCCCACTGGCGGACATTGCCTCATATGCTACGACAGCCCTATGACCTACACTCAGTCGCTGGCCATCCATATCGTTACCGCAGTCGCGGTTGGGGTGGCATTGGATTGGGCGATTTTCGAGCGCTTCAAGATGATTGTCGGAGCGTTTGGGGATAGTGGCGAGGTTCGATACCGCGAACTACCGTCTTGGCGCGTGGTCGTAGTTATTCTTGCGTCCGCAATTGTAGGCATCAGCTTGGCGGCTCCAGTGCTGCTCGCTTTTCCGTTCTGGATCGGGACAGCACTGTTCGTTATGTCGAACATCTGCGCAAACGCTGTCGCCTTAAGGCGCTGATTATATCGGCCTGTATGTAAGCAGGAACGGCAGCTTTCCACCAATTTCGTCTTTCAGCGTTCAACGGGCCATCTAAATGAGTGGCCAGTTTCAGGGATAAGGATAATCTGGCAGAGTGACCAAAAATGGCCGCTACCGGCCAGTCCGCCCGGCGCGCGGTCTATTCCAGCCCGCTTTTCTGCGCCTGCCCCACGAAGTTCAGCGCCGCGCGCGCGGTTTCTGCGATCGCCGCCTCGGCCTTCTTCGCGTCCACCGTCGGCCGATCGAGATAGATGGCGAGGATATATTCGTCGCCGGCCGGCGATTTCACCAGCGCCACGTCATTATAAGCATTGCCGCATGTCCCGGTTTTGCTGCCCGATGTCCAGCCTTCGGGCAGGCCCGCCTTGATCCGCTTGTCGCCCGTGCTGCTGGCGTTGAACCAGGCGCGCAGCGTGTCGGCGCTCTGTGCCGACATGTCGCGAAAGAAGAGGCGCCCCATCAAACCGGCCATGGCGGCGGGCGTGGTGGTGTCGCGCGGGTCGCCCTGCGCATTTTCATTGAGCGTCGGCTCATTGCGATCCAGCCGCGTCACGCTGTCGCCATGTGCGCGGATGAAGGCGGTCAGCCCCTCCGGCCCGCCCAGCATCGGCAGCAACAGGTTGGCCGCGCTGTTGTCGCTCACCTCCACCGCCGCCTGCGCCAGTTCGCTCATGCTCATGCGGCCGCGCTTCTTGTTCTTCTTCACCACCGGGGCGTAATCGAGAATGTCGTCGCTGCCGAAGGGGATTTGCCCCTCCAGCCCGAACTTGCCGCCTTCCGCGCCGGTCAGCACAGCGGCCGCCAGCGGCGCCTTGAAGGTCGAGCACATGGCGAAACGCTCGTCGCGGTTGAAGCCGAGGATCAGCGCGCCCTGACGATCGACCAGCGCGACGCCCAGCCGACCGCCGGTTTCTTCCTCGATCTCCTTGGGATTGCGCACCTCCGCCAGGGCCGACTGCGGCACCAGGTAGCGCGGCGCGGCGGGCATCAGCGAATCCAGATTGCCGGTCGGCACCGGTTCCTTGACCGGCTGTTTCTGCTGGTTTGCGGCGGTCGCGGGCGCGGCGAGCAGGGCCAGCGCGGCAAAGGCGGTCAACATCTTCATGGCCGGGTTCACATTCCCTGCATATTGTAGGATTCGTCCGGGATGCGGACGGTCAGCGTGGCCAGCGCATCATTCAGGATGATCTGGCAGGACAGGCGGCTGGTGCGGGTGGCGGCGGCGGCCAGGTCGAGCATGTCTTCCTCATCCTCACTGGCGCGCGGCAGTTTCGCGAAATCATCGGCATCGACGATCACATGGCAGGTGGAACAGGCCATCTGCCCCTCGCATGTCCCCTCCAGCGGCTGGCCGACGGCCTGTGCGACGTCCAGCAGGACCGATCCCGCCGGGGCATCGACCTCCTGCCGCCGCTCTCCGTCAGCGCTGATGAAGGTGACCCTGGTCATTGATGCGACGCTCCCTTGTCACGGCGCCGCTTGTGCGATTGCCGCCTCATTCAATGCCTTTGCAGCCCTCTCCAGTTCGTCCGGCGTCGTGTAGCGGCCAAAACCGATCCGCACCGATCCGCGCGCCTGCCTGTCCGTCAGGCCCAGCGCGCGCAGCACATGGCTAGGCCGCCCGGACCCGCTTGCGCAAGCGCTACCGAGCGAAAAAGCAATATTGCGGCAATAAGACAACAGCCGGGCGCCGTCGATGGCATCCTGCCGCAGGTTGAGATTGCCCGGATAACGCCGCCTCTCGCTGCCGTTCAGCGTCCACGCCCCGAACAGGTCGCGCGCCATGCGGGCGAGGTTTTGGACATGGGCGCGGTCGGCATCCGCGCGTTCGCGCATCAGCCGCGCGGCGACACCGAAGCCAGCGCACAGCGCGGGTGAAAGCGTGCCCGAGCGCAGCCCCCCTTCCTGACCGCCGCCATGGATCAGCGGAGCGGGCTTTACCCCATCGCGCAGCCATAATGCGCCGACCCCTTTTGGCCCGTGAATCTTGTGTGCGCTGATCGCTATCATGTCGCACGCATCCGGGATCGGCACGCGGCCATAGCCCTGCACCGCGTCGCACAGGAACAGCGCGCCCGCCTGATGCGCCAGCCCGGCCAAATCCGCGATCGGCTGGATCACGCCGATTTCATTGTTGACCAGCATGGCCGCGACCAACGCCACGCCGGGGCGAATGGCGGCGCGCGCCGCTTCCAGGTCGACCAGTCCGTCGGCGCCGACCGGCAGCACCGTCACGGCGCGGCCCGCGCGCCGCATCGCTTCCACCGTGTCGAGTATGGCCGCATGTTCGGTGGCGATGGTGACGATGCCGCCCGGCGGCGCGCCCTGGATCGCGATGTTGAGCGCCTCGGTCGCGCCGGAGGTGAACAGGACATGCCCGTCCGGCGGCAACAGTCGCGCAACCTCTTCGCGCGCCACTTCCACCTGCGCGGCGGCGGCGCGGCCCGGCCGGTGGGCGCTGTGCGGATTGGCGAACTGGTCGCGCAGCAGCGGCACCATGGCGTCGAACGCTTCGGGCGCGAGCGGCGTCGTCGCCTGATAATCGAGATAGATCATCGCCGCGCATATCCCCTGGCTTTGGCCGCCATGCCGGTCCAGACGGTGAGGAAACGGTCGATGTCCGCGTCACCGGTCTGCGGGCCGAAGCTGACGCGAACCACTTCGGACGCCGCCGCATCGTCCCAACCCATCGCCCCCAGCACATGGCTGGTCTTGAGCGAGCCGGATGAACAGGCGCTGCCCGCCGACACCGAAATCCCCTGAAGGTCGAACTGGATCAACTGGGCGCGCGCCGACAGGCCAGGCATCCGGTAGCTGGCGATGGCGGGGCTGCGCGGCGCATCCCGCGCGACGATGACGCCGCCCGCCGCCTCGATACCCGCGTCGAGCCGCGCGCGCAGCGCCGCCGCCCGGTCCAGCCAGCCTGTCCCCGCCTCCAGCGCGGCGGCCATGGCCAGGATCGCGGGGAGATTTTCCGTGCCGGGGCGATAGCCCTGCTCCTGCCCGCCGCTCGGCTCGATCAGCGCCAGGTCACGGAGCAACAGTGCGCCGATCCCCGGCGGCCCGCCAAATTTATGCGCGCTGATCGCGATCATGTCGGCGTTTGGCAGCGGCAGCTTGCCCGCGCTCTGGGCGCAATCGGCGAACAGGATCGCACCGTGGCGATCAAGCTGGTCGAGCGGCTGGATCACACCCGTCTCGTTATTGACGTGTTGAATGGCCAGCATCGCGTCATGCCCGTGAAAGCCGGCATCGCCTGATGGGGCAAGGGAAACCATGCCGTCGCCATCCACCGCCAGGCGCTGCGCATCGTTCGTCACGCGCAGGACTGCGTCATGCTCGACCGGCGAAGTGAATATCCGGCCCGCCTTCGCCCGCGTGAGCCCGATGGAGATCGCCTCGCTCGCGCCGGAGGTGAAGATGACATGCCCGCCCCAACCCAGCGATGCTGCGACGCGGCGCCGCGCCTCTTCCAGCATGGCGCGCGCCGCGCGTCCATCGGCGTGCGGGCTGGACGGATTGGCCCACCCCTCCATCGCGGCCGCCATGGCGACGCGCGCCTCGGGCAGCATCGGGGTGGTTGCGGCATGATCCAGATAAAGACGGTCGGCGGCCAAGCGGGCGTTACTCATTGATTGCGGAAATGGCGGCGCCTTCTATATAGGCGGTTTGCCGTGCCGCGCCAGCGCGAAGCCCCGATGCCCAGCCATGGCGCGCGCGATCCGAATCCATTTGCCGCTTGGCTCCCTGTCGGGGCCGGGCGGCCCAGAACCATAACAGGTGCCATGCCCGACGTAATCTTTCCCGGACCCGAAGGTCGCCTCGAAGGCCGCTTCAGCCCCCCGCCCCGTCCGCGCGCGCCGGTCGCCATGATCCTGCACCCGCATCCCCAGGGCGGCGGCACGATGAACGACCGCATCACCCAGGCGCTCTACAAGACCTTCGTGCGGCGCGGCTTTGCCGTGCTGCGCTTCAACTTCCGGGGCGTGGGCCGCAGCCAGGGCACGTTCGACAATGGCATCGGCGAACTGAGCGACGCCGCGGCGGCGCTCGACTGGGTGCAGAGCTTCCATCCCGAAGCGCAAACCACCTGGATCGGCGGCTTTTCCTTCGGCGCCTGGATCGGTATGCAATTGCTGATGCGTCGCCCGGAAATCCGCGGCTTTATCTCGGTCGCACCGCCCGCGAACATGTATGATTTCTCATTCCTCGCGCCCTGCCCCTCGTCGGGCATCATCGTGCAGGGGACGTCTGACGAAGTGGTGACCGCAAGCGCAGTGCAGAAGCTGGTCGACAAGCTGCGCACCCAGAAGGGCATCACAATCCATCATGACGAGATCAAGGGCGCGAACCATTTCTTCGAACATGAACTCGACCAGCTGATGAAGTCGGTCGACAATTATCTCGACATGCGTTTGTCGCCCGATTCGCCGATCCGCTGAAGATCAGCTGTTCGACTGAGCAAAGGGCTGCCGATCGGCCGCCCTTTTTTCGTCGATCGTCGGCGCAAAAAAGGGCGCGGCCGGCCCGTGCCGTCGCGCCCCTTCCGATCCGCTGGATCAGCCGTCCTTCCCCCCGGAGAGGACGGCCAGCGCGGATCAGTTCGCCTTGCTCATGTCCACCTTTTCCACCCATTCGGGGTAGAAGGTCGGCTCGCGGTTGGACCAGCCCGCCGCTGTCGCCGCCGCTTCGCTGATCGACTGGAGCAGCAACCGCCGCTTTTCGGGATGGAGATGCGGCAGGCTGGCCGCCGCGCAGAAGGCGCCCGGCAACCACGGCCGCGATCCCGCGCCCAGCAAACGTTCATACAGGAAGCGATAGGCCGAAAAACTGCCCAGCCGGTCCTGCCCCAGGTCGAAGGCGGAAATGGTCACCAGCGGCGCCATGAAGGGCTCCACCTGCTCCAGCCCGCTGTCGTCGGGCACCCGCCCCTTGATCTCGTCCAGCCGGCCGTAGATGCGCGCCTGCGCGCGGATGGAGGCTTCCTCCACCAGGTCGCGCGACCATAATTTCATCGCGTCGCGGCGGCGCAGCCCGATATCCAGTGATCGACGAATATAACGTTGCGTGGCAGATTCGAAGCTGGCGAATTCACGCAACTCCGCCAGGGTGATGGCCCCGTCCGCCGGTCTTGCACTTGTGCCCATGTCCTTGCCCTCCGACTTCAAGTCGTACGGCAGAACATGCGCCCTCTATGGTTACTGGAAGCTTAAGCGCCGGTTCCACCGTCATTCACAGGGGACCAGATTTCTTTTTGCGGCGCAACATGAAAATCGGGCCGATGCGACAGGATGATGACAGCGCAGCGCGGCGCGTCGGTCAACCTGTCTAGACCGATGTCGGCGACGTCATAGCCAGACATTCCTATGCCCCGGCCCGGGAGCCAAGCACTGCGCCGATCATGCTGCGCCAGACCGCCACGTCGCCGGCCTGCGCCATCTGCGCGTCGGGCTCCCGCAATGTGTTGAGAATGGCATAGGCATCCTCGACATGATCGCGCCATGCGGCATCCACGGCGCCCGAAGCGTGGGGGTCTTTACCCTCGCCGTTCAGGCTCAACTGTCGTCCGGCCAGCACTCGGGCAATGCGTTCGACAGCGGGGGTGCAGGACGTGGGCATGAACGGTCGCTCCTCTCTCACCAGGGTTGCGGCGGCCAATTCGCGCTTCCGCCCTGGTAAAATAGCATAAATCGACGCCGCCGCCATCAATCCCGTTCGCGATAGCCCGAAGAAGGAACCGGGTCGCCGTTATCGCCCGGTCGGGTGGTCGCCGGCGGGTCGGATGCGTCCATCGAATCCTTCAGGCCTTCCTCCAACTTCTCCTCGCGCGTCAGGGCATGGTCCTGCGTGTCGGTTTCCCGTTCGTCGCCGGCTTCCTCGCGGCTGTTGGGCCGGACGTCATTTTTGTCGTTCATCTTTGCTCTCCTTGCGCCGCAGGGGGCGTGCACATTTGTCCCGGATCAACGGCCGGTTCGGGGCGGCGGTTCCGCTGTTGATCGTTCGACAAACAAGCATGGCCTTTCGACCAGCTACCAGCGGACGGGGCGACAAGCGGCGCGCGAGCGCGTAAACAGGCCACATGACACTGTTCCCCGACGACGGCGAACGCGGCGTCTCGCCTGCGATCGCGCTCTATTCCATATTGGGTTTCTGGCTTTTCTACACGATCCTGGTCAGCCTGCGCGCCACCGTCATCGGGTTCGATTCGCAAATGGAGATGGCCGCGCGCCGCATGGTCGTGGCGGTGATCGGCATCATCATCACCTGGATTCTCTATCTCGTCCTGCGCCGCTTCGACACGCGGCCGCTGGCGCAGCGGGTGGTGGCGGCCTTCTCGCTCGCCTTGCCCTTCGCGCTGGCGATGGCGGCGGCCAATTATTACATGTTCAATGTCTATGATCCGACCATGTTCGCCGACGCCGAGATGCAGAAGAAAGCGGCGGAGGAAAATTACGCCCTGGTCAGCATCGTCGAGGACGCGATCAGCCGCTTCTTCTTCCTGTCCGCCTGGGCCGGCCTCTATCTCGCCCTTTCCTATGCCGGCGAAGCGCGCCGGGTGGAACGCCGCGCCGCCCGGCTGGAACAGGCCGCGCAACAGGCCGAATTGCGCTCCCTACGCTATCAGGTGAATCCGCATTTCCTGTTCAACACGCTCAATTCCCTCTCTTCCCTGGTCATGAAGGACCGGCGCGATGAAGCCGAGCAGATGATCATGTCGCTCAGCAACTTCTATCGCACCAGCCTGACCGGAGACCCGCTGGAGGAGGTGCCGCTGGAAGAGGAAGTGCATCTCCAGAAACTCTACCTGGATATCGAGGCGGTGCGCTTCCCCGACCGGCTCAAGACCGTCATCGACATTCCGCCGGCACTGATGGGCGCCTGCGTGCCGGGCCTCATCCTTCAGCCGGTGGTCGAAAACGCGATCAAATATGGCGTGTCGCGCACGTCGAAGCCGGTGGAAATCCGCATCACCGCGCGGGAGGATGGCGACCTCATGCATATCAACGTCACCGACGACGGTTCCAACCCGCCCGACAAGGCGGATGGCGGCAGCGGCATCGGCCTTGCCAACGTCCGCGACCGGCTGACCGCTCGCTTTGGCGATCAGGGGCGCATCGTCTATGGTCCGCGCGATGCCGGCGGCTTCGCCGTCCTGCTCACCCTACCCATCATTCGCCGGGGCTGCTGAAACCATCATGTCCATCCGCACGATGATCGTCGATGACGAGCCGCTCGCGATCGAGCGCCTCCAGATGCTGTGCGCGCGCGAGCCGCGCATCGCCCTGGTCGGCACCGCCGGCGATGGCGAGGCGGCGCTGCGCCTGATCGAAGGATTGAAGCCCGACCTGGTCATGCTGGACATCGCCATGCCGCTGCTCGACGGCATCGGCGTCGCGCGCGCGGTCGGGCGGCTGGGCATCCGCCCGGCGGTGATCTTCGTCACCGCGTTCGAGGGCTTCGCGGTCGAGGCGTTCGATCTGGCCGCAGTGGATTATATGCTCAAGCCCGTCGCGCATGACCGGCTGACCCGCGCGATCGACCGGGTGGAGGCGGCACTGCGCAACCGGCTGCCCGAAACGGCCGCGCCTGCAAGCGAGCCGCAAGCGGAGTGGGCGGAGGAATTCTGGGTGCCGCATCGGTCGGAACTGATCCGCATCGCCGCCGACCAGATCGACCGGATCGAGGCGGAGCGCGATTATATGCGCCTGCATGTGGGCGCCCACAGCTATCTGCTCCACCAGACGATCAGTTCGCTGGAGGAACGGCTGGACCCTCAGCAGTTCGTCCGGCTGCATCGATCGCACATTGTGCGCCGCGACCATATTGCGCGCCTGCGCCACGACGGCAGCGGGGTGTGGTTCGCCGCGCTGGCGGATGGCGGCGAAATCCGCATCGGCCGCACCTTCCTCGCCAATGCGCGGGCCATGACCGGGCGTTGATGCGTCCCCGCTTCAGGAGCAGTTGCGGCTAGTCCAGCGGTATTGCTGCAATCATCACATTGGCGAACATCACCAGCCCGGCGACGATCATCAGCGCCCCGCGCTTGCGATCGCCCTTGCTGATGATCGCATATAGGCCGCCGCCGGTGAGCAGGATGCCCGCGAGCATCAAGATGGAAAGGATCGCGCCGTTCATGCTTCGCGCCATAGGCGTCACGCTGGACTGTGGCAATTGGCGAGCCATCCTCCTATGAGGCGCGCAGACACGAATCACCCGCCGGTGAAGGGACGCAGCAACCCATGAAAATCGCTATCGCTTCGGATCATGCCGCCATCGACATGAAGGCGGACCTTGCCCAGTGGCTGCGCGACGAAGGCCATGAGGTCGACGATCTGGGTCCAGCGACCACTGATCGCGTCGATTATCCCGATTTTGGTTACAAGCTCGCGACAGCAGTCGCGTCCGGCGCGGCGGAGCGCGGCATCGCGCTATGCGGATCGGGCATCGGCATCTCTATCGCGGTCAACCGCAATCCCGCCTGTCGCTGCGCGCTGGTGGGCGAGCCGCTTTCGGCCGCCCTGGCGCGCGAACATAATGACGCCAATGTCCTGGCCATGGGCGCCCGCCTGACCGGCGCCGACATGGCCAGAGCGTGCGTCACCGCTTTCCTCTCCACGGAATTCGGCGGAGGCCGCCATACCGGCCGCGTCGATAAATTGTCCCAGCCCGCGCTCTGAAAGGATCTTCGATGAGCACTGACACCCTCGCCCCCGCCATTCGTCAGGCCGGCTTCTTCAACGAAGATCTCGCCAGCGCCGATCCCGAAATCTTCGATGCGATCGGCAAGGAACTCAAGCGCCAGCAGGACAAGATCGAACTGATCGCGTCCGAAAATATCGTGTCCAAGGCCGTGCTGGAGGCCGCCGGCTCGATCTTCACCAACAAATATGCCGAAGGCTATCCGGGCAAGCGCTATTATGGCGGCTGCGAATATGCCGACGTCGTCGAAACGCTGGCGATCGAGCGCGCCAAGCAGCTGTTCGGATCAAACTTCGCCAACGTCCAGCCCAATAGCGGCAGCCAGATGAACCAGGCCGTGTTCCTGGCGCTGCTCCAGCCGGGCGACACCTTCATGGGCCTCGACCTGTCGTCAGGCGGTCACCTGACCCACGGGTCGCCGGTGAACATGAGCGGCAAATGGTTCAACCCCGTCGCCTATGGCGTGCGCCAGGACGATCATCTGATCGACATGGACGAAGTCGCCCGCATCGCCCGCGAGTGCAAGCCCAAGCTCATCATCTGCGGCGGCACCGCCTATTCGCGCGTGTGGGATTTCCCGCGCTTCCGTGAGATTGCGGACGAAGTGGGCGCCTATCTGCTTGCCGACATGTCGCATTTTTCCGGCCTGGTCGCAGGCGGCGCGCACCCTTCGCCCGTGCCGCACGCCCATGTCACCACGACGACGACGCACAAGTCGCTGCGCGGTCCCCGCTCGGGCATCATCCTCTCCAATGACGAGGCGATCGCCAAGAAGCTCAATAGCGCGATCTTCCCCGGCCTTCAGGGCGGCCCGCTGATGCACATCATCGCGGCCAAAGCGGTGGCGTTCAAGGAAGCGCTGACGCCGGAATTCAAGGCCTATGCGCATCAGATCGTCGCCAATGCGAAGGCGCTGGCGGAAACGCTGGCCGAGGCCGGCCTGTCGATCGTGTCGGGCGGCACCGACAATCACCTGATGCTGGTCGATCTGCGCGCCAAGAACACCACCGGCAAGGCAGCGGAAAAGGCGCTCGATCGCGCTTACATCACCTGCAACAAGAATAATGTGCCGTTCGACACGGCCAGCCCCTTCGTCACCTCCGGCGTGCGGCTGGGCACCCCGGCCGGCACGACACGCGGCTTCCGCGAGGAAGAGTTTCGCCAGATCGGCCGCCTGATCGCGGAGGTCGTGGACGGCCTCAAGCGCAATGGCGACGAAGGCGATGGCCAGGTCGAGGCGCATGTGCGGGAAAAGGTGCTGGGCCTGACGGCGCGCTTCCCAATCTATTAAAGGCTGGCCGATCTATTAAAGGCTGGAGAGCCGTTCGTTTCGAGCTTGTCGAGAAACGGGTTCCGCGACATCGTTTCCCGACCCGGCTCGAAACGAACGGAGATTATATAAATGCGCTGCCCCTTCTGTTCCCATGAAGACAGCCAGGTGAAGGACAGCCGGCCGACGGAGGATGGCAACGCCATCCGCCGCCGCCGCCAGTGCGAAGCCTGCGGCGCGCGCTTCACCACCTTCGAACGCATCCAGTTGCGCGACATCTGGGTGGTGAAGAGCGAGGGACGGAAGGAAGCATTCGACCGCGACAAGCTGGCGAGGTCCATCGGCATCGCCAGCCGCAAGCGGCCGATCGATCCCAGCCGCCTCGAAAAGCTGGTATCAGGCATCCAGCGCCAACTCGAAACCAGCGGCGAGGGCGAAGTGCCCGCCCGCGCGATCGGCGAGATGGTGATGGAGGGGCTGAAACGCCTGGACAGCGTCGCCTATATCCGCTTCGCCAGCGTCTACAAGGATTTCACCGACGCCAAGGATTTCGAGGAATTCGCCGGGACGGTGAAGGCCGTCGGGCGGGATTGAGGGGATTTATTCCTCTTCTCAAACGTCGCCTTCACTCAGGGCGAATGGGGGAAGGGGCGGCAGAAAAGAATGGCATGATGAACACTCCTTCCCTACCCCCCGTCATCGTCCTCGTCCGCCCGCAACTGGGCGAGAATATCGGCAAGGCCGCGCGCGCGATGCTGAATTTCGGACTGACCGAAATGCGGCTGGTCTCGCCCCGCGACGGCTGGCCCAATCCCGATGCAGGCCCGTCGGCCGCCGGCGCGGATTTCATCCTGGATCAGGCGCAGGTCCATGAGACGCTGGCCGATGCCGTCGCCGACTGCGCCCATGTCTACGCCACCACGGTGCGCAAGCGCGGCGTCACCAAGCCGGTCGTCACGCCCGAAGCGGCCGCCCGCGAAATCCATGCTGCGCAAGGCCGCAGCGCCTTCGTCTTCGGGCCGGAACGATCCGGGCTGGAAACCGACGACGTCGCCCTCGCCCGCAAGATCCTGACCGTGCCGATCAACCCGGAATTCGGTTCGCTCAACCTGGCCCAGGCCGTTATCCTGTGCGCCTATGAATGGTCGAAACAGGCATCCCTGGAACAGCCGACCGTCACCGACATGCTCGAACCAGCGCCGCAGGTCGAGTTGGAGGGCATGATCGATCAGCTCGACACGATGCTGGAAAGCGCGGGCTATTTCTTCCCTGCCGATCGCGCGCAAGCAACCAAGCGAACATTGCGCAACCTGCTGACCAAACCGGGTTGGAACCATCTGGAGGTGCGCACCTTCCGCGGCGTGCTGTCCACCCTCGCCAAGCCGCGTTCACGTTGACACCGACCTGCAACTAAGCAACAATATCGCGGCAGGAATGACAGGAGAAGCTCGATGCGCATCGCAACCGCTACCATCCTCTCTTCACTTCTTTTTGCCAGTTCGGCTCACGCTGTAGCTCCGACGGCTACGGAAGACAACGATGAGACGACGACCGGCCAGTTCGTTTGTCGTTACATTGTGCATCCGCACAGTTCTCGCATGGCCGGCAGCAAAACGTGCGGAACGCCGGAACAATGGGATGCCTATGTTGCAAAACAGCGCGCCAAGGATAAGCTTCGACTGATCCTGAGGGCCACAAACGGAAATCGCTGAACGGCGATGGGGTGCTCGCCCCCTTTCGTATATCAGATACCGCCGGGGTAAACCGCCCAGCCGCCCCGTTCCAGCCCCGCGCCCAGCGCCGCCATACAGGCGTCGAGCCGGGCCTGCTCCGTTGAGCGCACAACGAAATTGGCGCCCGTCCGGCCGTCGCGGAAAAAAGGATAGCTGCCGATCTGGCATCCCTCATGCGCCCGCTCGATCGCGCCCAGCAAGTCGGCGATCTCGCTTTCCGCCACCCAGCAGCCAATCGTAGCCGATCGCAGCGGCAAGCCGCCTTCCAACGTTCCGGTCAGGCTTTCCAGCATCCCCGCAGTAATATGCGGCACGCCGGCCATGATGAAGATATTGCCGTGACGGATGCCGGGCGCACCCGACATGCGGTTTTCGATCAGAGTGGCGCCGGCCGGCACCCGCGCCATGCGCAGTCGCGCTTCGGTCAGGCCGCCGCGCGTTTCATAATAGCTCGACAGCACGGCCCGCGCTCCTTCGTGGATTTCCACGCCCACGCCCAGCGCCGCGGCAATCGCATCGACGGTGATGTCGTCATGAGTCGGCCCTATGCCGCCCGTGGTGAACAGATAATCGTTGCGCGCGCGCAGGGCGTTCACCGCCTCGACGATCGCCTGACTGTCGTCCGCCACCACCCGCACTTCGCGCAGGCGTATGCCCTGGACGTTCAACCAGGTCGCGATTTGCGCGACATTCCTGTCCTGCGTGCGGCCGGACAATATCTCGTCGCCGATCACAATCAGCGCTGCAGTCCAGATGCGGGTCGTATCGGCCATGGCGCGTCCATAGCCTGTGACGGGCGGGCTGCCTAGAGCCCCGCACACCGCCCCCCTCGCATTATGCCGGCCAAGCGACTATAATCGCGTCATGACCGACTATATGACGATGACGGCCGATGCGCCGATTTCCCGCTCGACCGCGATCAAGCTCCATGACGACTCCGGCTTTGCCGGGATGCGCAAGGCCGGCCGGCTCGCCGCCGAAATCCTCGACGCGCTGGCGCCTCATGTGGTGCCCGGCGTCACCACCGGCGAACTGGACGACATTGTCCGCCGCATGACGCTGGACGGCGGCGGCGTGCCGGCGACCCTGGGCTATCGCGGCTATACCCACAGCTGCTGCATCAGCCTGAACAACGTTATCTGCCATGGCATCCCCGGCGACTATCGGCTCAAGGATGGCGACATCCTCAATATCGACGTCACGCCGCAGGTCGATGGCTGGCATGGCGACACCAGCCGCATGTTCATCGCCGGCGAAGCCTCGATCAAGGCACGGCGGCTGGTGGAGGTCACCTATGAATGCCTGATGCTGGGCATCGAGCAGGCCAGGCCCGGCAATCATCTGGGCGACATCGGCCATGCCATCCAGCGCCATGCCGAAAAGCATCGTTATGGCGTCGTCCGCGATTTTTGCGGCCATGGCGTGGGCCGCGTCTTTCACGACAGCCCAGAAGTCGTCCATATCGGTCGCCCCGGCAGCGGCCCGGAGCTGAAGCCCGGCATGTTCTTCACGATCGAACCGATGATCAACATCGGCAAGCCGGACGTGAAGATGCTGGACGACGGCTGGACCGCGGTGACGCGCGATCGGACCCTGTCCGCCCAGTTCGAACATAGTATCGGCATCACCGAAACGGGTTGCGAAATCTTCACCAAAAGTCCGGCCGGGCGCGACTGCCCGCCCTATGGCGCCTGATCCATGCCCTGCCCAATAATTGGGCATGGCGACATGAAATTGCCCGGAATCCGGGCAATATGGACAAAGATTGCTGCATCGCCGAAAGCAGTCCTAGCGATTCGCCATTTGGCACGGTAATTGATTGCCAAGAGCGACGGATGCGTGCCTTGCGGGAGCATGGGGATCGTCGCTTGAGGAGAGGCATGGGGGCGGCGCCCGCATGTCGGCGTGCGTCATGGGTTGGGACTATTAAGCGATGAAGAAGATCGAAGCGATCATAAAGCCGTTCAAGCTGGACGAGGTGAAGGAAGCGCTGCACGAAGTGGGCGTGTCCGGCATCACCGTAACCGAGGCGAAGGGCTTTGGCCGGCAGAAGGGCCATACCGAACTGTATCGCGGTGCGGAATATGTGGTCGATTTCCTGCCCAAGGTGAAGCTGGAGGTCGTCGTCGACGACTCGCTCGCCGACCGGGTGGTCGAAGCGATCTGCGCCGCCGCGCAGACCGGGCGCATCGGCGATGGCAAGATCTTCATTTCGAATGTCGAGGGCGCAGTGCGCATCCGCACCGGCGAACGTGACAGCGACGCCATCTGATTTTATCGGCCGGTCCCGCGGGGGGCCGGAAGACAGGCATCAACGGACCCCTTGGGGGGGTTTTCTGAAAGAAGGGCAATTGCACATGGCCAATACGCCAAAAGACATCCTGAAGATGATCGAGGACCAGGAGATCGAGTGGGTCGATCTGCGCTTCACCGATCCCAAGGGCAAATGGCAGCACCTGACCATGTGCGCGAACGTGATGGGCGAGGATGAACTGACCGACGGCCTGATGTTCGACGGTTCGTCGATCGAAGGCTGGAAGGCGATCAACGAATCCGACATGATCCTGAAGCCCGACCTGGACGCCGTCTATGTCGATCCGTTCAGCGCCACCCCGATGATGATCCTGTTCTGCGACATTGTCGAGCCCGACACCGGCGAGCTTTACGCCCGCGATCCCCGTTCGACCGCGAAGCGCGCCGAAGCCTTCGTCAAGTCGGCCGGTTTCGGCGACACCGTCTATGTCGGGCCGGAAGCCGAATTCTTCATGTTCGACGATGTCCGCTTCAATTCGGACTATAGCGAATCCTTTTACAAGATCGATGACATCGAACTGCCGACCAACACCGGCAAGGAATATGAAGGCGGCAATCTGGGCCACCGTCCGCGCGCCAAGGGCGGTTATTTCCCCGTCGCGCCGGTTGACCCCTGCACCGACATTCGCGCCGAAATGGTGTCGACCATGCTCGAAATGGGCCTGCCCTGCGACAAGCATCACCATGAAGTCGCCGCCGCGCAGCACGAACTGGGCCTGACCTTCGGCACGCTCGTCACCACCGCCGACCGTATGCAGATCTACAAATATGTAGTCCACATGGTCGCCCAGGCCTATGGCAAGACCGCGACTTTCATGCCCAAGCCGATCGCGGAAGATAATGGCAGCGGCATGCATACCCACATGTCGATCTGGGACAGCGGCAAGCCGCTGTTCGCGGGCGACGGCTATGCTGGCCTGTCCGACATGTGCCTCTATTTCATCGGCGGCGTCATCAAGCACGCCAAGGCGCTCAACGCCTTCACCAACCCGACCACCAACAGCTACAAGCGCCTGGTGCCCGGCTTCGAAGCGCCCGTGCTGCTGGCCTATTCGGCCCGCAACCGGTCGGCCTCCTGCCGTATTCCCTATGGCGCGGGCGCCAAGGCGAAGCGCGTCGAGTTCCGCTTCCCCGATGCAATGGCCAACCCCTATCTGTGCTACGCCGCGCTGCTGATGGCCGGCCTCGACGGCATCGAGAACAAGATCCATCCGGGCGCCGCTATGGACAAGAATCTCTACGACCTGCCGCCCGAGGAACTGAGCCAGGTGCCGACCGTCTGCGCTTCGCTGCGTGAAGCGCTGACCAGCCTGGAGGCCGATTACGAGTTTTTGCTGAAGGGCGATGTCTTCACCAAGGATCAGATCGATGCCTATATCGAGCTGAAGTGGCCGGAAGTGTATCGCTGGGAAATGGCGCCTTCGCCGGTCGAATTCGACATGTATTACAGCGCCTGACCCCTTTCCCGGGACGCTGTAAAAAAAGGCCCGGCCGCGCAAGCGGTCGGGCCTTTCGCTTTTGCAGGCGATTGCGGGATGAAAGGCGACACCCCACATTGGCGACATGACCCCGCTGGATATGCTTGGCCTCTCCATCCCCCTCATCCAGGCGCCGATGGCCGGTGTCTCCACGCCTGCCATGGCCGCTGCGGTCAGCAACGCCGGTGCGCTCGGCTCGATCGCCGTTGGTGCGATCGATGCGCCCGCCGCGCGGGATATGATCGCCGCAGTGCGCGCCCGAACGGATCGCCCCTTCAACGTCAATCTCTTCGCCCACGCTCCGGCCACGCCCCGTCCGGCGCTGGAGGCGCGATGGCTTGCCACCCTTGAACCGCTTTTCGGCCAGTTCAGCGCAGCGCCGCCCACGTCGCTTCGGGAAATCTATCGCAGCTTCGCGGCGGATGACGCCATGCTCGCCATGCTGGCCGAAACCCGGCCAGCCGTGGTCAGCCTTCATTTCGGCCTTCCCGAAGCCTGGCGGATCGCAACGCTGAAGGCAGCCGGTTGCATCCTGTTCGCCAGCGTCACCAGCCTCGCCGAGGCGCACGCCGCCAACGCGGCCGGTGTCGATATGCTCGTCGCGCAGGGATTTGAGGCCGGCGGCCACCGCGGCATGTTCGATCCGACTGCGCCCGACGATCGGCTCGGCACCTTTGCGCTGACGCGGCTGCTGGTGGAACGCTCGGATCTGCCCGTCATCGCGGCGGGCGGCATCATGGACGGCCGTGGCGTGCGCGCCGCACTCGATTTGGGCGCGATCGCGGCGCAACTGGGCACCGCCTTCATCGGCTGTCCGGAAAGTAGCGCTGATGCCGACTATCGCGCTGCCCTGTTCAGCCCGGCGGCGGCACATACCGTCATGACGCGCGTGATTTCCGGCCGTCCGGCCCGCTGCCTGCCCAACCGCTTCGTCCAATGGGGCGTCGAAACGACGCAGACACCGCCCGACTATCCCATTGCCTATGATGCCGGAAAGGCGCTCAACCAGCTTGCCCGGTCGCATGGCGAAGGCGGCTATGGCGCGCAATGGGCGGGTCAGGGCGCGCCATTCGCCCGTGCGCTGCCTGCTGCCGAACTGGTGGCCAGAATCGAATCGGAGATGGCTGTCCTATAGCGCTCCCACGCAGTCCTCAGCCCGGTATCACCGCCCCGAACAACAGGGTCGGCTCTCCGGCGGGCGACAAGACGATCTGGCCGCCTGCTTCCATCACCAGTTGTCGCACCATCCAGGCCGCCGCCGTGCGCGACGCCAGCCCCTCGACCGGCAGCGTGCCCGCCAGCGCGGCGCGCAGGTCCGGGTCCAGCACCAGCTTTGGCCCTTCGGCCCGCACCACGATCTCGGTGACGCCCGGCCGCGTTTCCGCGCCGATATCGAGCTGACCACCGCGCACCAGCGCGTCGCCGGCGATCAGCGCCAGGTTGAGCAGGATTTTGGCCGCGAGCTTGCCGAGCATCTGTTCGTCGACCATCCAGCCGACCTTGACCCTGCCCGATCCCGCGAACATTCCCTCGATCGCGACCTTGGCCTCGTGCGGCGGCACCGCTTCGCCAAAGCCGCCCGCCGATCCGAAGGCCAGGCGGAAAAATTTCAGCTTGTTGGCCGATGTCCGCGCGCTGTCCGACAGCAGGTCCAGGCAGCGCTCCCGCATCGCCGGGTCCGTCTCGTCCGCCATCAGTTCCAGCCCGTTGTTGAGCGCGCCGACCGGGCTTAGCAGGTCATGGCACAGGCGCGAACAAAGCAGGCTGGCAAATTCGATGCTGTCGGTCGGGTTGGTCATGCGGATGCGGGTCGCCAATGTGAAAAGGGGAGTGACCCGGCTAATGCGCCGCCCGGTGCCGCGATGCAAGCCCGGCTCGCCGCCTTTCGCTCACCTTATGTCGAGCATTGCCTCTACAAAGCGCACCACGCCGCCGTCCTTCGCCCCCGCGATCCAGAGGCGCGCCTCTCCATCCGCGACGATCAGCCAGAAGCCGCCATCGGGGGCCGCGCAGGCGGCGTCTGTCGCCGATGGCATGGCGACGCCGGAAGGGTGCGAATGATAATGGCCGATCACGGCCGGTCCGCCTGCCCTCGCCGCCCGATGCGCCGCGATCAGCACCGCGGGGTCCAGTTCGAAATGGCGGGCGGGATCGGAGGCGATGTTGGCGGCGGGCAGGATCGCGTCGATCCGCCCCGGCGCGCCCAGCAGCAAACCGCAGACCTCATCACGGTCGGCCACGCACAAGGCCATGATTTGTTCCAGGGTGACCCTTGATATTGCGACCTTCATGCCTACATCCCTAGTCCATGGTTCCGGGGGTTTCCATCATCGAAGCAGCGATTGGCGAAGCGCAGCATGGGCTGCGACTCGACCGCGCGCTTGCGGACCTCCTGCCCGACATTTCGCGCGAGCGGCTCAAGACGCTGATCGGCGATGGCCAGGTGCAGGCCCGGCACAGCGGCAAGCTAAACGCGTCGATGAAGGTCGTCGCCGGCCAGCTTTTTACGGTCACCCTCCCCCCGCCGACGCCGCTCGATACGGTGGCGCAGGATATTCCGCTGGTTATCGTGCATGAAGATGCCGACCTGATCGTCATCGACAAGCCCGCCGGCCTGGTCGTCCATCCCGCCGCCGGCAATCTCGACGGCACCCTCGTCAACGCGCTGCTCCATCATTGTGCGGGGCGACTGTCGGGTATTGGCGGCGTGGCGCGGCCGGGCATCGTTCATCGCATCGACAAGGATACTTCCGGGCTTCTGGTCGTTGCAAAGACCGACAAGGCCCATGAGGGGCTGGCGCGTCAGTTCAAGGATCACAGCATCGACCGTGCCTATGCGGCGATCACTTATGGCGCGCCGATGCCGGGCGCGGGCACGGTGGATACATGGATCGGCCGATCCGACGCTGATCGAAAGAAGATGGCTGTTCATCGGGAAGGGCGCGGCAAACATGCCGTCACTCATTATCGCACGGTAGAGCGGCTGAACGGCGCAGCATTGATGGAATGTCGGCTGGAAACCGGTCGGACGCATCAGGTTCGCGTCCATATGGCGCATCTGGGACACCCCTTGATCGGGGACCAGGTTTACGGTAGAGAAAGAAAAGGTTTCAAATCAATACTGGAAACGCTGGGTTTCAAAAGGCAGGCATTGCACGCGAAAACGCTAGGGTTCATACATCCGGCAACGGAAAAGCCCCTCCAGTTTCAAAGTGCGCTGCCCGCCGATATGCAGGAACTGTTAAGCGAGCTTCACGTATAGGTTTTGACAAGTTTTGCGACGGCGCCTGAGACGCCTCTTCTGGGTCCCGCCGCGCAATGAAAGGGAAAGGTGACGACATGGCCAAGAGCAATGTCCCCGCGGTTCCGGCGCTGGGCGGTGAAGCCAGCCTCAACCGCTATCTGTCGGAAATTCGCAAATTTCCGCTGCTCACTCCTGAGCAGGAATATATGCTGGCGAAGCGCTACGAGGAACATCAGGACCCCGAAGCCGCGGCGCAGCTTGTTACCTCGCATCTGCGACTGGTGGCCAAGATCGCCATGGGCTATCGCGGCTACGGCCTGCCGGTCAGCGAGCTGATCAGCGAAGGCAATATCGGCCTGATGCAGGGCGTGAAGAAGTTCGAGGCCGATCGCGGCTTCCGCCTGGCGACATACGCCATGTGGTGGATTCGCGCCTCGATCCAGGAATTCATCCTGCGGTCCTGGTCCCTGGTCAAAATGGGCACCACCGCCGCGCAGAAAAAGCTGTTCTTCAACCTGCGTCGGATGAAGAATAATATCGAAGCGTTCGAGGATGGCGACCTGCGACCCGAGGACGTGACCAAGATCGCGACCGATCTGGGCGTCAGCGAAGATGATGTGATCTCGATGAACCGCCGCATGGCCATGGGCGGCGACACGTCGCTCAACGTGCCGATGCGCGAAGATGGCGATGGCCAGTGGCAGGATTGGTTGCAGGATAATGATCCGCTCCAGGACGAACGCGTCGCCGACGAGCAGGAAAAGGTCATGCGCCACGACATGCTGGTCGAAGCGATGGACGACCTGAACGATCGCGAGAAGCATATTCTCGCCGAACGTCGTCTGGCGGAAGAACCCAAGACGCTGGAGGAGCTTTCCCAGGTCTATGGCGTGAGCCGCGAGCGCGTTCGCCAGATCGAGGTCCGCGCCTTCGAAAAGCTGCAAAAGGCGATGATGCGCATCGCCGGCGGCAAGCTGGACAAGATGGCGCGCCTCGCCACCGCCTGATTACGCAATCTTGCTCCCAAGCAGGAAGCCCCGGAGCGATCCGGGGCTTTTTTTTTGACGGTCGGGCCTCTCCCTGCGCGTGACAATCTCTGCTACAGGGCCTCATCCCAGAAAAAAGGTCGCATCTCTTCCCTTTGTCACAAGGAACAGATGTCGTGCACAAATCCCGAACCCTGCGTTTCGCTCGCGGCGCTTCGTTTACGTCCTGCCTCGCAATTCTCGCCGTTCCCGGCGCCAGCCAACAGTCCGGGGGGCCGGTCGCGCGCTACACGATCGACGCCGGCACCATGTCCGGCATGGCCGCCATGGGCGCGGGCGGCGGCGACAGCATGGGCGCCATGATGGGCATGATGATGGGCGGTCGCCCCAATCAGCCGCTGCATGAACTGGTGCTGCGGCTCGGCTCGGCTCAGGCGCCGGCGGATGGCGCGCCCCAGGCCAGCCATTTCCTGCCTGCGGGTGCCGGGTTGGGCGCCTCCGTCCCGCTCGTCACCCCCCGCAACGCGCCGGCCGAGTATCAGGAAGATCAGGCCGGCATCCCCGGCGAACGCCCCAAGGGTCGTCTCTTCATCTATTGGGGCTGCGGGGCGAAGGCCGCGCCGGGCCAGCCAGTGGTGATCGATTTCGCCAAGCTCGCCCGTGGCCAGTTCCCGCCCGGCCTCTTCATGAATGCCGCGTCGGTGCCGCAAGCGTGGCAGGTCCGCTATGCGAACAGCAAGACCTATGGCGAATGGCCCAACGCCCAGACGCGCAAGCCCGTGCCCTCCAGTTCTTCGCTGATCGGGGAGCATCGCATTGCCGGCAATTACAGCCCTGAGATCAAGTTCGCACTGAAGCAGGACTATATGCCCGCGATCAATCCGCGTTCCGCCCCGGCGACGGGCGGCGCGACGGACATCAGTTGGAACGCGCTGCCCCAGGCAACGGGCTATTATGCCTGGGCCTTTGGCGGCAAGGAGAATGGCGACATAGTGTGGTGGACCTCGTCGGCCAGCCAGGCCTTTGGCGGCCCGGTGTGGGACTGGGTGTCCCCCGCCTCCGCCCAGGCGCTGATCGGCAAGAAGATCGTCCTGCCGCCCAGCCAGACCAGTTGCACCGTGCCGGCGGAAGTTGGAAAGGCTGCGGGTGCGATGCTGATGGGCAGCCTCTACGCCTATGGACCGGAAGCCAATTTCGCCTATCCGCCGCGCCCCACCGACGCGAAGGTCGCATGGCAACCCGAATGGACCGCCCGCGTCCGTTTTCGCTCGCACGCCATGTGGATGCTGAACGGTCCGAACATGGAAGATATGATGCGGCAGATGCAGGGCATGGACGACGAATAGGCCTGATCCGGGGTGGCGCTCCTTCCCGCCTTGCGTCACCCTGCTCTTGCCTGAAGCGGAGAATCGCGATGCCCCTGGACCTTATTTTCTATACCAACCCCATGTCGCGCGGGCAGATCGCCCGCTGGATGCTGGAGGAGGTTGGCGAAGTCTATGAAACCATAATCCTGGATTATGGCCCCGATGGCATGAAGTCGCCCGACTATCTGGCGATCAACCCGATGGGCAAGGTGCCGGCCATCGTCCACCAAGGCAGGATCGTGACCGAATGCGCGGCGGTCTGCGCCTATCTGGCCGATGCTTTCCCTGCCGCCCACCTCGCCCCGCCGCCGGGCGAGCGACATGATTATTATCGCTGGCTCTTCTTCACCGCCGGTCCGGTTGAGGCCGCGGTGACCAACAAGGCGATGGGTTTCGTCGTCCCCGAAGGACGCGAACGGAGCGCCGGCTATGGCTGTTTCGACGATACAATCGATACGCTGGAAGCGGCGGTATCAGGTGAGGGTTGGATTTGCGGCGACCAGTTCACCGCCGCCGACGTGTATGTCGGATCGCAGGTCGATTGGGGGCTGCAATTCGGCACCATTCCCAGCCGTCCCGCCTTTGAATCCTATGCCGCCCGCCTGCGGGAACGCCCGGCTTACCAGCGGCAAAAGGAGATCGACAACAGCCTCATCGCCGAGATGCAGAAACAGGGCTGAGAGGTTAGGCGCAGCTTAAAAAAAGGCGTTATTATATTTGACGTACCCACGCAAAAGCGTATGTACGAAGAATGACCAGCGCACTTTCAGCTCCGCACTTCCACAACGAAGAAGCCGCCTACGCCTATGTCGAGGCGCGCATCTGGCCGGAAGGTCCAGTCTGCCCGCGCTGTGGCGGCGTGGAGCGCATTTCGAAGATGCAGGGCAAGTCCACCCGCATTGGTGCGTACAAGTGCTATCAGTGCCGCAAGCCCTTTACCGTGAAGATCGGCACCATCTTTGAGGCCTCGCACGTCCCCATGAACGTGTGGCTCCAGGCGATGTATTTGATCGCTGGCAGCAAGAAGGGCATTTCGAGCAACCAGCTTCACCGCACCCTTGGCGTCACTCTCAAAACCGCTTGGTTCATGTCGCAGCGCATCCGCGAAGCTATGCGGTCAGATGATTTTTCGGCGTTCGGTTCGGGCGGCGGGATCGTGGAAGTGGACGAGACTTTCATCGGTCGCATTAAGGGCGCGCCGGTAAAGCGTTCGTTTCACCACAAGATGAAAGTGCTGGCGCTGATCGACCGCGATACCGGCAAAGCCCGCACTATGGTCGTGGACAAGGTCAACGCCGCCACCCTCATGCCGATCGTGAAGGTGAACATTGCCCGCGAAGCCGTGGTCATGACCGACGAAGCGATGGCTTACACCACGGTTTCAAAGCACTTCGCGGCGCATGGCGTAACCGTCCACAGCGCTGGACAGTATGTCGATCCCGCCAATTCGGCTATCCACAGTAACACCGTGGAGGGCTATTTCAGCATCTTCAAGCGCGGCATGAAAGGCGTGTATCAACACTGTGGCGAGCAGCATTTGCACCGCTATCTGGCGGAATTTGAGTTTCGGTATAACCACCGCATTGCGCACGGCATTGGCGATACCGAGCGTGCCAACATTCTGCTTACTGGCGTCGTCGGCAAGCGGCTCACCTATCAAACAACTCGTGAGGCCTGATCGTCATGCAGGAAAAGAAGCATCAAGAGACGCCAGAAGAGCAGAGCGAGCGATTCCGAAAGGAGGCTCAAAGGCTAATCGACGCTGGCGAACTAAACCCCACCGAGGCCGCTGAAAAACTCGACCGGATTACTCGCAAATTCTTAGATAAATCGCATCAGTAAACGTTGAAGGTCGTTAGCTGCTGAAGCGATCGGATACACTCCTGCGAGCATTCCATGCATAATTGCGACTGAATCGTCCGAACTTTGCGGGTAAGGAGGTTCGCCATAAATTCTTCGACAGAGTTCCTCTCTCAAAGCGTAAGCTTTTGGCCAGAGATTAGTTCGCCAAATAGTAGCTTTCGTACTAGATTCTGCCATCATTCTTTTCGTTTCTTCTTCACAACTTTCAACGGACCGATCTCGGTACGGGGTATTTTCGAGCGAGGCAGCTAGGGCCTGAATCCGGAATATGCACTGAGTGACAGCGGCGCGAAGTTGGTCAGCGCTCATCCCCGCCAAACTTTGCAATAACCCAATATCGTAGCGGTGGTCCCAAACGCGCGAATCATCATCAAAGAAAATTATGTTCTCCCGCGTTGGGAGTCTTGGCCGGATGAAAACATCTATTTGGATGCGACAAAGTTTCGGGTCAAACTCGTCCCATCCTACAGGTAAGTCTAGCATCTCATCAGAAATTGACGAGATTTTGGTGATCAAACGATCATCCTGAGCTAGCGTGAATAGAGGGTTGCATCCCTCATAATCTTCAGGTTTGCCAATCTCGTCGCTGTTTTGCGGCATTTTAAGGGCGTCGATCAAGGCCTTGATTTGATTGTCCGCGTCAGCGACGTTCCCCTCCCTTTCAGTGGAGCGAAGAATCCGAAACTCTAACGCGCACTCAACAGCCAATACTGGCAGAACGAGAGGGACAAATTTTATCCCGTTCAGAGACGGAACAAAGGATTGCACCCACTCTTGCACGAACGCGGACTCATGTCTTTCACCGATAGACCAACTCGCCAGAAACGGATTTCTAGCCCACAGCCTTTTAATCTGTTTGTGAAAGTGCTTCCTAAGTTCAGGTCGTTGCTGGGTTCGCCCCTTCTGACTGGTCCTAAGCAGCCCTTCGTAAGTGAGAGTGAATTTCAGAGGACATCTCCAAGAGCGAAACTCCGGGTCCGCCGAATGAACGCGAGTCTCACGCATCACCTAGCACCCCCGCTCGCGCTTGGGTACGCGAAATATAACAACGCCTAAAAAAAGACCCGGCGGAGATGTCCGCCGGGTCTTTTGCCATGTCGTTGATACAGCGCGGTCAGTCGCGGCTGCCACCCATGAAGCGCAGCAGGAACAGGAACATGTTGATGAAGTCGAGATAGAGGTTCAGCGCCCCCATCACTACCGATTTGCCCATCATGTCGGTGCCTGCGACATGGGCGTAGATGCTCTTGATCTTCTGCGTGTCATAAGCGGTCAGGCCCGCGAATAGCAGCACGCCAAGGCAGCTGATCACCAGATCCAGCGCGCTGGACTGGAGGAACAGATTGATCAGCATCGCGACGAACAGGCCGACCACGCCCATGATCAGGAAGGTGCCGAAGCCCGACAAATCCTTCTTGGTGGTGTAGCCGTAGAGGCTCAGGCCCGCGAAGGCGGCCGCCGTGGCGAAGAAGGTCTGCGCGATCGACGTGCCGGTATAGACCAGGAAGATCGACGAGAGCGACAGGCCCATCACCGCTGCATAGACCCAGTAGAGCGCCTGCGCGGTCGCCGTGGACAGTCGGTTGATGCCAAAGCTCAGCACCATCACGAACACCAGCGGGGCGAACATGATGACATATTTCAGGATGCCGGGGCCGGCGAGTATCTGATAGGCGAGCCCGCTCGACGCGAACAGCAGCGCGACGATGCCAGTCAGCAGTACGCCGCTCGCCATATAATTATATACCGACAGCATGTAGCGGCGCAGCCCGGCGTCGAACGCCTCGCCGCGCGCGGTGGTGGCGTTGCCAAAACCCGCAACACCGGAACGGGGGTCGGACCAGTTGGCCATGAAAATCATCTCCTTCACCGGCACTCCTTGCCGGTTCCTCTATTATCGGCACTTATGGCCGCGACTTCAAGCCAAACCGGAACAGGCGTGGCACATCGTTCGCGGGGGTCTATATGGGACGGATGCACCGCCTGTTCGTCGCCATCCGTCCGCCCGCCCCGATCCGGTCCCTGCTCCTGTCGCTGATGGGCGGAGTGGAAGGCGCGCGCTGGCAGGATGACGACCAACTGCACCTGACCCTGCGCTTTATCGGCGAAGTGGATCGCCACCGGGCCAATGACGTCGCCGATACGCTGGGCGCCATTCGCTTTTCGCCCTTCACCATCAGCCTGTCGGGCGTCGGCAGCTTCGATCGCAAGGGCATTGTGGATATAATTTGGGCCGGCGTGCAGCCGCGCGATCCGCTGGCGCAGTTGCACCGGAAGATCGACCGCGCCTGCGTGGCGATGGGCCTGCCGCCGGAAGGCCGCGCCTATCTGCCGCATATCACCTTGGCGCGATTCGGCCGATCCGGCGGCCTGGTAGACGGTTTCCTCTCCGTCCATGCCGGGCTGGCCAGCCCCGCCTTTTCGGTCGAACGCTTCAGCCTGTTCGAAAGCCGGATCGGCCATGCCGGGGCCAGCTATGTTCCCGTCGCCAATTATGACGCAAGCGGCGGCGGGGGGTAGCGCTTCCCCCGCCTGACCATCGCACCAGCCGGTCAGCCCGCCTTCAACACACCGCACGCGACGCGGCTGCCGGCATTGCCCGCCGGATCGCTCTTATTGTCATCGGCCTGCGCGTGGATGACGATCGCTGCGCCATCGGCATCGAGCAGCGGCATCGACCCGCTCTGGATCATGCCGCCGGGCACGACATACTCCATCTCGCCCATGCCGTCCGATCCCGCCATCATGTTGGGCATGTCGCCCATATGCTTGCCGGCCGGATTATCCTTGCCATGTTCGCGTGCGGTCGGGTTCCAATGGCCGCCGGCGCTGGTGAAGTCGGGCGCGGTGCACATGCCGGTGGTGTGGATATGCACCGCGTGCATACCGGGCGTCAGCCCCTGTGCCTTGACCAGGACATGCAGCCCGTCGGCCGCTTCGGTCACCGTCGCCTCCCCGCGGGGGCTGCCGTCGCCTGCAGCCAGGCTGGTGCGAGCCGTCGGCGCAGCTGCGGGGGCGGCGGCGTCCGAGGCGGCGGTGGCACAGGCGGATGCCGCAAGGCCAAGCGGCAGGGCGAGCAGGATGGGCATGATCTTCATCGACAATCTCCAGGGAAAAGCGCGAATTCTTCTGCGCGAACGCGGCAGACCGCCTTTTGTTGCCGATGCGAACCGATTTGTCACGGTCGCGCCGCCGCCATGATGGTATGGCAACCCGATAGTGATCGCGCCCGATGGACCATCCGCCGCCACTGCCTATCCGCGCCATCCATAGTTGCTACCTATGGATCGCCCAAGATTCACTATTTGACCCCCTGGCCGACTTTAGGGATGGCGGACCGAACAGGAGCAGGACAATGAACTGGCATCATGCAATTGCGCTTTCGATCGGCACTGCCGGCCTGATCGGCGCGAGCAATGCCGCGTCACCGGAGGGCGATCATCGATCCAGCCTCACCATCCAGCTTCCCGACCCGGCGCGCCTGCCGCGATTGACAACCGTCGATCCCCGTTTCCAATCCTATAATGTCGAAATGCTGGAAGTGACCGGCGGCGCTTTCTGGAAGCCCTATGCGGATGCCGCGCCGACAGTTGGCACGGCCCAGAGCGGCCATGCCGGGATCGATGCGTCCGCCTACCAATATCGCCCGCCGATCGACCTCACCAACAAACGCCTCGTCATGCTCGCGAGGGCGCTGGGTCCAGCCTATCTGCGCGTGAGCGGAAGCTGGGCGAACAGTGTCTATTTCGCTGACGGCGAAGCCGCTCCCGCCCAGCCACCCGCCGGCTTCAAGAGCGTTCTCACTCCGAAACAGTGGCGCGGCGTAATCGACTTTGCGCGGTCGGTCGATGCCAGGATCGTCACATCCTTCGCCATCAGTTCCGGCGTGCGGGATGCGGATGGCGCCTGGACCGACGATCAGGCCCGTCGCTGGCTGACCTACACGCGCGCCATCGGCGGCAACATCGCGGCGGCCGAATTCATGAACGAGCCATCCATGGCCGGCATGGGCGGCGCGCCGAAGGGCTATGACGCGGCCGCCTATGGCCGCGACTTTCGCCGGTTCCGTCAGTTTGCCGCCACCCAGGCGCCGGGCATGATCCTGCTCGGTCCCGGTTCGGCCACGGAAACACCCGCGCCCTGGGGAATGCCGCCGCATATTCCCGGCTCCATATCCACCGCCGCGCTGATGGCGGCGGCGGGGCCGGGCATCGACGCCTTTTCCTACCATCATTATGGCGCCGCATCGCAACGTTGCGCCTCGGCCCGCCTGCCGCAGACCAGCCTGGATCAAGCCCTGTCGGAAGAATGGCTGGCGCGCACCAGCGCCACGCATGACTTTTACGCCGCGCTGCGCGACGCTTATGCACCGGGCAAGCCGATCTGGATGACCGAAGGCGCGGATGCGGCGTGTGGTGGCAATCCGTGGGGCGGCCATTTTGTCGATAGTTTCCGGTATCTCGACCAGCTCGGCCGGCTCTCCAAGGCGGGGGTGAAAGTCGTAATCCACAATACCCTCGCCGCCAGCAACTATGCTTTACTGGAACCATCAGACTTTACACCCAAGGCCAATTATTGGGCCGCCCTCTTATGGCATCGATTGATGGGCGCAACCGTTCTGGACGCGGGCGTGCCGCTTCATGAGGGCGCCCATGTCTACGCCCATTGCCAGGCGGGCCGTCCCGGCGGGGTGACGCTGCTCATCATCAACAACAGCGTCGATGCCGATACGCGCCTGACCCTGCCGATCGCCGGGCGTCGCTATACGCTGTCCGCGCCCGTCGGCCCATCCTCCAGCGCACGGCTCAACGGCACCTTGCTGCGTCTGGGCGCCAGCGATCGATTGCCGGCGATGAAGGGCGTGGCCCAACCGGCGGGCCAGGCGACCTTCCCCGCGCGCTCCATCAGCTTCGTGACGCTGGACGGGGCAGACAACACCGCCTGCCGCTAGAGCGCTGTCCTAGCCGCCCATCATTGGGCTATACTGCTTGCCTCTCATGACAATATGTCCCACTGGCGACCGGAAATGGCCGCGTCTGCGGGAAAAATGCGAAGTTAAGCGAAGAATGTCCAATCATCAGGTTCATATCATCGGCGGCGGTCTCGCCGGATCGGAAGCGGCATGGCAGCTGGCGCAGGCGGGGATAAAGGTCCGCCTGTCGGAAATGCGGGGAACGGGCGACATGACCCCCGCGCACCAGACCGACGGTCTGGCCGAACTGGTCTGCTCCAACAGCTTCCGCTCCGACGACGCCGACAAGAATGCGGTGGGCCTGCTGCATCAGGAAATGCGCCGGCTGAACTCGCTCATCATGGCGAGCGCCGAACCGGCCAAGGTGCCCGCCGGCTCCGCGCTGGCCGTTGACAGGCATGTCTTTTCCGACGCCGTCACCCGCGCGCTGGCCGACCATCCCAATGTGGAGGTCGTGCGCGAACGGATCGACACGCTGCCGACCGAAGGCATGACCATCGTCGCCACCGGCCCGCTGACCGCCACCGCCCTCGCCCAGAGCATCGGCCAGGCGGCGGGGATGGAGCATCTTGCTTTCTTCGACGCGATCGCGCCGGTGGTCCATCATGACAGCATCGACATGGACCAGTGCTGGATGGCCAATCGCTGGGACAAGATCGGTCCCGGCGGCGGCGAGGGCAAGGATTATATCAACTGCCCGATGGACAAGGACCAGTACCAGGCCTTCGTCCAGGGGCTGATCGACGGCGAAAAGACTGAGTTTAAGGAATGGGAAGCCAATACTCCCTATTTTGAGGGCTGTATGCCGATCGAGGTGATGGCGTCGCGCGGGCCGGAAACCCTCCGTCACGGTCCGATGAAGCCGATGGGCCTCGACAATCCGCGCACCGGTCGCTGGCCCTATGCCGTGGTGCAGCTACGGCAGGACAATGCATCCGGCACGCTCTGGAACATGGTCGGCTTCCAGACCAAGCTGAAACATGGCGCGCAGGTGGAACTGTTCCGCACCATTCCGGGTCTTGAAAAGGCCGAGTTCGCACGGCTGGGCGGGCTGCATCGGAACACCTTCATTCAAAGCCCCAAGCTGCTCGACGCCACGCTGCGCCTGAAAAGCGCGCCGCATATCCGCTTCGCCGGGCAGATGACGGGCTGCGAGGGCTATGTCGAAAGCGCTGCGATCGGCCTGATCGCCGGACGTTTCGCGGCCGCCGAATTGCTCGGCCGCGCGCTGACGCCGCCGCCCGCCGACACGGCGCTAGGCGCATTGCTCGGCCATGTGACGGGCAATGTGGCAACCGCCGACTATCAGCCGATGAACGTCAATTTCGGCCTGTTCCCGACGCTCGAAGACATCAAGAAGAAGCAGCGCAAGGAAGCCTACACCGCCCGCGCCCGCGCCTCCTTCGGCGCATGGATGGGGGACATGGCGATCGGCTGATCTTTAGAGCGCCGTTCGTTCCGAGCGTGTCAAGAAACGCAAAGGACTGCTCTAGCCGCTTCTCGACTGCGCTCGCAGCGAACGGATTTGGACATCAGCATCTGCATTTCGGCTTGGCGCTGCGCTTGGGCGCGGTCGTGGCGAATTCGGCGGGGGTCAGCTTGCCATCCTTGTCCGCGTCCGCTGCCGCAAAACGGTCGGACGTGGCCACCGCCCATTCCTCGAAGGACAGGAGGTTGTCGCCGTCCTTGTCCAGCGCCTTGAACGCCTTGGTGCGGCTGCCCATCATCTCGATCCGGGTGATGATGCCGTCGCGATTGCGGTCGTAGCGGGCGAAACGCTTCTGCTCGCGGCTCTGCGGGCTGGCCTGCGCCGGCATGGGCGGCGCCTCGCCCACCGCGTCGGGATCGCCCTGCGGCAGCGTTTCGACCTGCGGCGGCGGCGGCGGCGCGGACGCGAGTTGCGGCACCGGGACATTGTCCGCGCGGCCAGCCCACCAGAACAGGCCGCCCGCAACCAGCAACAATGCCGCCATGCCCCCCGCCAGCAATCGCCCCATATCCGCCCTCCCTGCTTCAGACGGGGAGCCTATCCCGATCGTCTAGCGCCCGACAAGCGCGATCCGCAACAGCCGCAAGGCCAGGCCGCGCGGCATACCGCGCGGCGCGCCGCGCCCGGCCAGCACATCCTGCCGGGCCAGAGTGAAGGCGATCCGCTGCGGTTTCCACGCCGCGGGCCAGCGCGCCCCCTCCACCTCGCTTAGCAGTTCGCGCGCCAGCGCCAGCGCCGCCTCGCCCAGCGCGGCGTCCTCGACATGGCCCGCCAGATCCCACAGCGCCCAGACCTGCCCGGACGCCGCCAGCCAGTCCGGGCCGTCAGCCGCATCGGCCAGCGCGCGGAACAGCCCTGCCCCGCGTCCCGCCGCATAGGCGCGCAGCCCCTGCGCATCGATCTCCGGCTCGATGACCAGCACCTCCCAGCCGTCGATCATCGCCACCAGTCCCGGCGCGTCTATTGCGCCGGTCGCGCGCAGCGCATCGGCGACCGGCTCGCCCTGCCCCTTGCGTCCCTGATCGTCCTCGACCACGTCGTTCCACCAGGCAAGCCGCATCTGGCCGATGGCCCGCTCGCGCGTCGTGCGCGCGACATGCGCCAGCCGGCCGTCAAACGCCCACAACGCGCGATGTCGCGCCGCGTCGGATCCGGCATGGCTGGCAAGCAGCGTCGGTAGCGGCGGCAGGCTTTCTTCTGCGGGCATCAACCGACTCGCCGGTGGCAAAGGGGCATCATGCTTATGCGTTTTTTAACCATCTTCCTCATACACATTCTAACGAGTGTGCCTGCATAGCCAGGCAAGCTGTCCAGCCCGAATGTGGGGGGCGTCGGGCGCGACATGGATGATTGCGGGCAAATGGGCAAGATACACGGACATACCAAGGGCTTTCTCGCACGACTGGCGGGCAACCAGGCTGGCAACGTCATGGCCATGGTGGCGGCGGCGATCATCCCGCTCGCGGCGCTGATCGGCGGCGGCCTGGACATGAGCCGCGCCTATATGGCGCGCGCGCGCCTGCAACAGGCCTGCGACGCCGCGGCGCTCGCCGGCCGGCGTGCGATGACAACATCGTCCATGACCACCGCCAACATTGCGGAAGCCAAGAAATTCTTCGATTTCAACTTTCCCCAGGGCACTTTTCAGGTGAAGAGCTTCACGCCTGTCATCCGCAGCAAGCCTGGCGAAACCACCACGGTCCAGGTGTCGGCCACGACCACCATCCCCACCACCGTGATGAAAATCTTTCGCTACGAAACGCTGCCCTTGTCGATCACCTGCGAAGCGCGGTTCGACATCGGCAATACCGACGTGATGCTGGTGCTCGATACCACCGGATCGATGGACTATTCGATTTCGGACGGCAATGGCGGCACCACCACGCGCATCGCCGCGCTCAAGCAGGCGGTGAAGGATTTTTACGACACGCTGGGGCCGGGCGCAAACAGTACCGGCCGCATCCGCTACGGATTCATGCCCTATAGTTCGACCGTCAATGTCGGCTATCAGTTGCCGACCAACTATCTTGTCGGCGGCGTCAGCGGAGAGACGTGGGATTACCAGACGCGGCGGCGGTATATCAGCAGCTACACTTCCGCAACCAGCTATGGCGGCTGGACCCTTGTTTCGGGATCGAAGACTGATGGCAGCGGTCAAGACAATGATCGCTATAGCTGCCCCGGTACGCGCAACGACACCATGACTCAGTCATCCAACACGACGGCCGGCACGGCGACGACCGCGAGCGACGGGACAATCACGACTCCCGGAACGGAGACGCGGACCACTAACGGCATCAATTACAGCAACGGCAGCTGCTATTATTCCAGCAGTCGCTATCGTCGTGACTGGACGTCGGTCACCTACAATAATTATGTCGAGCGCCGCACCTACACAACGACCCAGACGCCGCAATATAGCTGGCAATATGGGCAATATCCGATTGATGTATCTGGCTTCATTACCGGCAATGCGACGGCGAACCCTGCCTATCACAGCAGTTCACCCTATGATTCGAGCAGCAATCTGGTCGCGTCCACCTCGACTTGGGCGGGCTGCATCGAAGAGCGGGATACCGACAGCAGCATCACGTCGAGCACCTCGACCAGCAGCACGCCATCGAATGCGCAGGATCTAAACATCGATGCGCTGCCAAATCCTGCGCAGAAGGGCACCAAATGGCGTCCCCACTGGCCGGACGTTGAATTTACCCGCAGCAACAGCGCGTCAGGCACCTGGCTCAACACCGCGACGCGCATCAGCGGCGGGTGGAACGCCTGCCCCAGTCAGTCGCGCCGCCTGACCAGCTATACCAGCCGCAGCGCCATTCCGACGGGCCAGACGAGCAGCTTCGACAGCTATGTGAACGGCCTGGTCGCGGTCGGCGGCACCTATCACGACATCGGCATGTTGTGGGGCGCGCGCTTCCTGTCGCCCACCGGCATCTTCGCCAGCGACAACGCCAATGCGCCCAACGGGTTCAACATTTCGCGTCACATCGTCTTCATGACCGACGGTGACATGAGCGCCTATGACCAGGTCTATGGCGCCTATGGCTATCAGAAACTCGACGCCCGCGTCGCCTCAGGCAGCACCGGCAACACCGACCTCACCGCCATTCACAACACGCGCCTCCAGATGCTGTGCAACTCGGTCAAGTCAAAGGGCATCACCATCTGGGTCATCGGCTTCCGCAACCAGTCGGAAGGCGATATCCAGACGCCGCTCCAGAATTGCGCGACCAGCGCCAACCACTGGACGATGGCCTATACCGCATCGTCGCTCAGCCAGAAGTTCAAGGACATCGCCAAGAATATCGGTGGACTGAGGGTGTCGCAATGATCGGGCGGATCGCGACATTGCTCACGCGCCTGCGGGACGATGTCCGGGGCGTCACCCTGCTGGAATTCGCCCTGGTTTCGCCGGCGCTGATCCTCACCATCATGGGCATCGGCGACCTCGCCTATCAATCCTATCTGCGCTCGGTCGCGCGCGGCGTGCTGGAAAAGGCTTCCCGCTCGGCCTCGGTCGGCACGCTCAACGGGACACAGCTCGACGCCTATATCGCCGCGCAGATGTCGACGATCACCGCCAAGAACGGCTCACCGCCGGTGGTGGTCAAAAAAAGCTATTATAATTTCTCCCGCGTCGGAAAGCCGGAAAAAATCACGACCGACACGGCACCGCTGGGCACCTATAATAGCGGCGATTGCTACGAGGATGCGAACGGCAATGGCTCATTCGATGCGGCAGGCGGCAGCACCGGGTTGGGCGGCGCGGACGACATCGTCTATTATGAAGTCACCATTTCCCAGCCGCGCCTGTTCCCGATGGCCAAGCTGCTGGGATGGAGCCCCACCCAGTCCGTCACCGTGAAAACCATGGTCCGCAACCAGCCCTGGGCCAATCAGGGCACACCGACGATCCGCTGCTCATGAAAAAGATGCCCCCTCTGGTCCCGCGCCTGCTGCTGCGCCGCCTGCGCCGGGACGAACGCGGCCTGGCGCTGATCGAATTCGCCTTCTCCCTGCCTGTCCTGCTGATCCTGGGCATGGCCGGACTGGAGTCGGCCAATCTGGCGCTGGCCCATATGCGGATCAGCCAGATCGCGATGCTGGTCGCCGATAATGCCGCGCGCGTGCGCACGTCGATCGACGAAGCGGATGTGAACGAAATCATGACCGGTGCGGACCTGTCTTCGGAAACTCTGCGGCTCAAGGCTAATGGCCGCATCATCCTGTCCGACCTGGAGCCCAATGGCCTGACCGGATCGAATGCAGGCCAATATATCCGTTGGCAGCGTTGCTGGGGTGATGGCGCCTTCACGTCCAGCTATGGCCTCGTCAACAAGGGCAAGACCGATGGCAGTCTGAAAGACGGGATGGGTCCGGGCACCACCGCCGCGACCAAAGTGACCGCCTCCAGCGGCACTGCGGTCATGTTCGTGGAGGTCGCCTATACTTATCAGCCGCTGGTCAGCAACTCGATCTTCGGCCCAAAGGTCATCCGCTATTCCAGCGCGTTCAACGTGCGCGAGCGGACCGACCAGGCGATCAAGAATGGCGGCAATCTGGCGGCAGCGAACACCGCCCGCTGCACCTGAAACCAAAAGGGCGGCCCCGTCGGGGCCGCCCTTTCGCCTTTATTTGTAGCAGACCTTCTTGGCCGCATCGACCACACGGGCCGCGTCGATCAGCGCCGCCTTTTCCAGGTTCGCGGCATAGGGCAGCGGCACATCCTCATTGGTGACGCGCAGGACCGGGGCGTCGAGATCGTCGAAGCCCTTTTCCATCACGACGGCGGCGATTTCCGACGCGATCGAGCAGGTCGGCCAGCCTTCCTCGACCACCACGATGCGGTTGGTCTTCTTCAGGCTTTCCAGCACCGTCGCAGTGTCGAGCGGGCGCAGCGTGCGCAGGTCGATCACCTCGGCATCGATGCCCTCGCCCGCCAGCGTCTCGGCCGCGTCCAGTGCCAGGCCAACGCCGATCGAGTAACTCACCAGGGTCACGTCCTTGCCCGGCTTCATGATGCGCGCCTTGCCGATCGGCAGGACATGATCGTCCAGCTTGGGCACGTCGAAGCTACGACCATAGACCAGTTCATTTTCCAGGAATACGACCGGGTCTTCGGACCGGATCGCGGCCTTGAGCAGGCCCTTGGCGTCGGCCGCATCATAGGGCGCGATGACGATCAGGCCGGGGACGGCGGCATACCAGGGACCGTAATTCTGGCTGTGCTGCGCGCCGACGCGGCTCGCCGCGCCATTGGGACCACGGAACACGATCGGGCAGCGCATCTGGCCGCCGGACATATAGTTGGTCTTGGCCGCCGAGTTGATGATGTGGTCAATCGCCTGCATGGCGAAGTTGAACGTCATGAACTCGATGACCGGACGCAGGCCGCCCATGGCCGCGCCCGCGCCGATGCCGGCAAAACCATATTCGGTGATCGGCGTGTCGATCACGCGCTTGGCGCCGAATTCATCGAGCAGGCCCTGGGTCACCTTGTAGGCGCCCTGATATTCGGCGACTTCCTCGCCCATCACGAAGACGCGCTCGTCGCGGCGCATTTCCTCCGCCATGGCGTCGCGCAACGCTTCGCGGACGGTCGTCTTGACGAACTCGGTGCCTTCGGGGATCGCCGGATCCTGCACGGTCGGCTTGGCTTCGGCGGCGAGCTTGGCGGCGCCGCCTTCGGGCTTGGTCGGCGCTTCCGCTTTCGCGTCTGCCTTGGCGGTCGGGGCCGGAGTCGGTGCGACTTCGCCACCCTCGCCCGCCATTTCGGCGATGACGGTGCCGACCTTCACGCCTTCGGTGCCTTCGGAGATCATGATCTTGCCGATCTTGCCTTCGTCGACGGCTTCGAATTCCATCGTCGCCTTGTCGGTCTCGATCTCGGCGAGAATGTCGCCGGACTTGACCTCATCGCCTTCCTTCACCAGCCACTTGGCCAGCGTGCCCTCTTCCATCGTCGGCGAGAGCGCCGGCATCTTGATTGCGATACCCATTAATATTGCTCCACCAGGACGTCGGTATAGAGTTCATGCATTTCGGGCTCAGGCGAGGTTTCCGCGAAGTCGGCCGCCTCGGCGACGATCTTGCGGATCTCCTGGTCCATCGCCTTGATGTCGTCTTCGCTGACGCCGGCCTCGGTCAGATATTTCTTCACGCCCTCGATCGGATCGGACTTGTCGCGCATCGACTGCACTTCCTCGCGCGACCGGTATTTGGCCGGGTCGGACATGGAGTGGCCGCGATAGCGATAGGTCTTCATTTCCAGCAGGATCGGGCCATTGCCGCCCTGCACCCATTTGAGCGCTTCCTCGGTCGCGCCGCGCACGGCGAGCACGTCCATGCCATCGACCTGGATACCGGGAATGCGGAAGCTTTCGCCGCGGCGGTAGAGCTGGTCTTCCGACGAGGCGCGGTTGACGCTGGTGCCCATGGCGTACTGGTTATTCTCGATCACGAAGATGATCGGCAGCTTCCACAGCTCGGCCATGTTGAAGCTTTCGTAGACCTGGCCCTGATTGGCCGCGCCATCGCCGAAATAGGCGACGCATACGCCGCCATCATCATTATATTTGTGGGCAAAACCCAGGCCCGCGCCCAGCGACACCTGCGCGCCGACGATGCCGTGACCGCCATAGAATTTATGCTCGACGCTGAACATGTGCATCGAACCACCCTTGCCGCGCGAAATGCCGGCTTCGCGGCCGGTCAATTCGGCCATGATGAGCTTGGGATCGATGCCATAGGCCAGCATGTGGCCATGGTCGCGATAGCCGGTGATGACGCTGTCCTTGCCGGGCTTGAGCGCCGACTGGATGCCGACAGCAACCGCTTCCTGGCCGATATAGAGGTGGCAGAAACCGCCGATCAGGCCCAGGCCATAGAGCTGACCCGCCTTTTCCTCGAAACGGCGGATGAGGACCATCTGCCGGTAGAATTCCAGCAACTCTTCCTTGCTGGCCTTATAGTCGGTGGGGGTTTCGGGGCGAGGCCGGTTATGGTCCGCGCCTGCGGGCGCGTCGGCCTTCTTTGCACTCGAAGCACGCGGCGTCGTAGGTTTCGCCAAGGCTCTTATCCTTTTGCGTGGGTAGGATGGAAGGAAGCCCGATATAGCGGTAGAGATGCAAGAATTGCAACGGCGGACCCCACGGAATCCGGGCAGAAACAATAGCTGCGGCGGAAATCTGATGGCACGCGACGCGCCGTGCCGGATCAGCGACGGGGCGCGGCTTTCTCGATGCTTGCCGCAGCGTGATTTTTCGTGGCTGACCGACGCCGCGCCACGGGTCAGTTCAGCGGCACGATCACTTCGTCATGATGGATGACGCCCAGCTGGCGACGGATCAGTTCGTCCGCCAGATCCGGGTCGACCTGGCGCGGGTCCAGCGCCTCGACCCGGTTGCGCAATTCCGCGCGCGCGGCCTGCGTCTTCTTGAGCTCCAGCTTCGCCTGGTGCAGCTGGCGCGTATAGTCGCCCCACGCCAGGACGCCGTTCGACCCCAGCACCACATAGCCCGCGAAGGACAGCAGCAGCAGCAGCGCGATCGCCGGACCAAAGGCCGATACCAACAACAGTCGAAGTTTCGCGATATGCGCCATGGCCTACTGGAATCACAGCAAAAGGCCGGCCGCAAGCGAAAAATCGCCAAGTTGCGACCGGCCGATCAATTTGGCCTCAAAAGACCTGTTTTTCAGCGGAAGATCGAACGTCCCGCATAGACGGCGACATCGCCCAGTTCTTCCTCGATACGGATGAGCTGGTTATATTTGGCGAGCCGGTCCGACCGGGCAAGCGAGCCGGTCTTGATCTGACCGCAATTGGTCGCGACGGCCAGGTCGGCAATGGTCGCGTCCTCGGTTTCGCCCGAACGATGCGACATGACGGCGGTGTAACGCGCGCGGTGCGCCATCTCGACGGCGGCCAGCGTCTCGGTCAGCGTGCCGATCTGGTTGACCTTGACCAGCAGCGAATTGGCAAGCCCCTTGTCGATGCCCATCGACAGCCGCGCCGGATTGGTGACGAACAGATCGTCGCCGACCAGTTGCACCTTCGCGCCGATCTTGTCGGTCAGCGCCTTCCAGCCTTCGAAATCATCCTCGCTCATGCCGTCCTCGATCGACTTGATCGGATAGTCGGCGCACAGCGCGGCCAGATAATCGGCCATCTCGACCGGCGACAGTGACAGGCCCTCGCCCGAAATTTCATAGTTGCCGTTCTTGAAGAATTCGGTCGCGGCGCAATCCAGCGCCAGCACCACATCGTCGCCGGGCGTGTAGCCGGCCTTTTCCACCGACTGCATGATGAAATCGAGCGCGTCGCGGGTCGAGGCGAGATTGGGGGCGAAACCACCCTCGTCGCCGACCGCGGTCGCCAGCCCCTTGTCATGCAGGCCCTTCTTCAAGGTGTGGAAGATTTCCGAACCAATGCGCACCGCGTCGGCCAGACTCTCCGCCCCGACCGGCATGATCATGAATTCCTGAAAGTCGATCGGATTGTCGGCATGTTCGCCGCCATTGATGATGTTCATCATCGGCACGGGCAGGACATGGGCGCTGACCCCACCGACATAGCGATAGAGCGGCAGGCCGCGCGCGTCGGCGGCGGCCTTCGCCGTGGCCAGGCTCACGCCCAGGATCGCGTTGGCGCCCAGGCGCGACTTGTTCTCCGTGCCGTCCAGGTCGATCATCGCGGCATCGACTTCGGCCTGGTCCTCGGCGTCGATGCCGATGATCTGCTCGGCAATCTCGTCATTGACCGCCGCCACAGCCGCCAGCACGCCCTTGCCCATATATTTGCTCTTGTCGCCATCGCGCTTCTCGACCGCTTCATAAGCGCCGGTCGATGCGCCCGAAGGCACGGCGGCGCGGCCAAAGCTGCCATCTTCCAGCATGACATCGACTTCGACGGTCGGATTGCCCCGGCTGTCGAGGATCTGGCGGGCGTGAATGTCGAGAATGGCGGTCATGATCGCTCCCTGATGATTGGCCTGCTGATGATCGGCCGCGCCCTCGCCGGACGCCGGTTTCGCGTTCCGCTTAGCCAGCACCTGTATCAATGGCAATGCAGGGGGTTGCGCCGGCAGAAAAAATGCCGATGCTCAAAATGTAACGGCAACGGAACTGTAGGCGTCCACCATGCATTAGGACTGGAACGCCTGCCGCAACGCTGCATCGAAAGGGAGAATCAGGACGATGGCCGACACCCCCGAAACCCCGCCTGTCAAGCGCGGCCGCAAGCCCGCCGCCGCCAAGCCGGTGAAGGCCAAGCCCGCAAAGGCTGTGGGCGCCCCGGCGCCGGTCAAGACCGCACCAGTCAAGAAAGCGGCGACGCGCAAGGCGGAAACGAAGAAAGCAGCCGGTAACGGCGCCAGTGCCCAGGGTTGGACCGCGCAGATCGCGCCGCTCAAGGCCCAGGCTGAAAAGGCGGCCAAGTCCGCGGCGGACAAGCTCAACGCGGTCGATTGGAAGGCGCATATTGACCCGATCAAGGATCAGGCCGGCAAGACCGCAAAGTCCGCCGCTGGCGTGGCGAAGGACAAGACCGGCACCGCCATGCAAAGCCTGGCCAAGCTGATTTCCGACACTGCGGGCACGGTCGATGCCAAGCTCGGCCCGCAATATGGCGACTATGCGCGGCAAGCGGCCGAACAGGTCGCGGGGGCTGCCGACAAACTGGAAGGCAAGGAAGTCGATCAGTTGATGGATGAGGCCCGCGACTTCGTACGCAAAAGCCCCGCCGTCGCCATCGGCGCGGCTGCCGTTGTCGGCTATGTGCTGATGCGCCTCGCCAAGGGGTCTGACGATAAAGCATGACATGTTTGGGCGTGAGCGTTCAGGCCCGACCATCGGGGCCTGAACGCTCAGGCCTGAACGACCGGCCTGACCAGATTGCGCAGGCCGGTTATTCCCCACCCAGTGGAGGGCTATTTTGATCGAACAGCCAGCGGAAACGGCGGTCACGCCGCTCGCCGACGGGCCGGACGAGGACGTGCGCGACGAAACGGTCCGTGACGCCTTCGCGCGCTTCTATGCCGATGCGCGCGCCTATGCTGCCGCAGAGGCCGAAAAGCAGAAGCTGCGCGCCGGCATCATCGCTACATCGGTACGCAATGCGGCGATCCTGGGCGTCGTCGCCTTGATGCTCGTCTTTGCCACGCTGGTCGCCCTGTTGGTCGGCCTCGTCCTGGCGCTGCAATCCAGCCTTGGCGCCATGGGGGCCACGTTCACGGTCGCCGGCGGCGGCCTGCTCGTCGCCGTCATTCTGTTGCTGCTGGCAAAAAACTGTATCACCCGCATGAAGAAGGCGATCGCGTCATGACCGACAAAACCGCCTATCGCGATGCCGTCGCGCGCGCGCGGGCGCAGCGGGACCGGATGATCGCCAGCGCGCAGGCCGCCAAGGCGCGCGTCGCCCCCGCCCGCCTGAAACAGGATGCGGTGGACAAGGTGACGGCGACTGTACTGGACGGCGCGGCCTATGCCGCCGCAAAGACGCAGGAACGCCCCTACGCCGTGGGCGCCGGGCTCGCCGCCTTTGGCATCTTTCTCGCGCGGCGGCCATTGGCGGCACTTTTCGGCCGGCTATCCGTTCGTTTCAGGAACACCGACACCGACAATTCGGAGAATGAATGATGGCTGACATTCGTGCCCAGATCACTCGCGCCCGCGAAGCCGCCAATGATGCGGCAACCACGGCGACCGACCGCATCAAGGATACCACCGGCAAGGCGCGCGAGGGCGCCGGCGACCTGATCCAGACTGGCAGGGACAAGGCGGGCGAAGCCTATGCCGATGCGCGTGACAAGACGCAGCGCGCCGCCACCCGCGCCAACCAGATCGTGCAGGATCATCCGGTGGTCGCCGTCGCCGGCGCCGTCGCCGCGGGCGCGCTGATCGCCTGGATGTTCCCCAAGAGCCGCCGCGCGATGAAGGCCCTGCCCGGCCTCGCCGCCGCCACCGGCACCCGGATGATGGAAGCCGCGGTCGCCGCCCGCGCGGCCGCCGCAGAGGGCGCCGAAAGCGTGAAACAGCGCGCCGGTGATGCGTTCCATGCGGCCGAAGACGCCGCGTCGGACGCGAAGGACACGATCGCCTCCACCGATCTGACCGCCAGGGCATCGAAGCTGGCCGACGATGTGACCGCGATGGTCGCCGCTCGGGTGGATGCGCTGAGCGACGCGATTAAGGCGCGATTGCCCAAAAGCTAATCGCGATTGCCTGAAACGCAATCGCGTCCTCTTCTTGGCGGATCGCGGGGACGATGCTAAGGCTCCGCGATCATCCAAGGGAGAATGAATAGCGCCATGAGCAAAATGCATCTGGTGATGGGCGGTCGCGTTACCGATCCGCAGACGCTGGAATTTCAGGATCTGGACAAGGTCGATCTGGTCGGCGTCTTTCCTGACTATGCTTCGGCTGAAAAGGCCTGGCGCGGCGCGGCCCAGCGCACGGTCGATGACGCAGAAATGCGCTATGTGATCGTGCACCTGCACCGCCTGCTGGAGCCGGAACTGTCGGCCGCCTGATCAAAACCGTCATTGCGGGCGTAGCGCAGCAATCCAGAGGAGCTTCGTGGATTGCTGCGCTACGCCCGCAACGACGATTTAATGCAATGCCGACGCACTATTAGTTCACGACCTTCGGCTTTTTCCGGAATCGCCAGCGCAGCAATGGCCGCGTCAGGATCAGGCCGGCCAGAAAACCTCCGATATGCGCGGCGATCGCGATCTGCCCCAGTTCCCCGAAGCCACCGGAGGTCGCCACGCCGATCATCAACTGAATGGCGATCCAGCCTGCGGCCAGCCACAACACCCTGACCAGATTGGCCGACAATGGCCCCATTTTGCGCACCTGCTGCTGGCTGTAGAGCAGCGAATAGGTGGCGATGATCGCCGAAATCGCGCCGCTTGCCCCCACCATCGGATTGGTCGATCCGGGGTCCACAGCCCATTGCGCCAGGCAGGCGGCGTAGGCGCCCACCCCGTACAGGACGAGCGTGCCGCCCCATCCCAGCACATGTTCCACCTGCCGACCGCAAAAAACCAGCATCAACATGTTGAAGCCGATATGCAGCCAGCCCGCATGGATCAGCGTGCAGCTGAGCGGCGTCAGCCAGGCCGGCACGGCGGCCATCCCGGCCAGCAGGGCCGGGTCTCCTATCCGCGCCGGAATGAAGCCCGCGATGATGGCGGCGTCATCCACCCGGTTCGCCAAGGCGAGCAACAGGAAGACGGCGACGCTGATCGCCGCCAGCCCGTTCGTGGTCCGGCCCGCTGGCAGACGCACGGCGTCAGATGAACTCGATCTTGTCGACTAGGTAGAATTTGTCGCCCGATGGGACCGACACTTCGACCTCGTCGCCGACCTCGCGGCCGATGAGCGCGCGGCCCAGCGGACTTGAATAGCTGATCATGCCCTGTTTGGCGTCAGCTTCGGCCTGGCCGACGATCTGATATTTGACGGGCTTTTCGTCCTCGTCCTGCAAGGTCACGGTCGCGCCGAACACGATCTTGTTGCCCGACAGGGTCTTGGGATCGATGACCTGCGCGCGCGACAGCTTGTCTTCCAGGTCGGAGATCGTGGCCTCCACCTGGCCCTGCCGTTCCTTGGCGGCATGATATTCGGCATTTTCCGAAAGGTCGCCATGCGCGCGAGCTTCCTCGATGGCGTCCACGATCAAAGGGCGTTCAGCCTTCAACTCGCGGAGCTGCGTATTGAGCTTGTCATAGCCCATCTGCAGCATCGGCATCTTCTCGACGGTCGCCATTATTGCAAATCCTTCGTCAAAACTTCCCTTTGGCAGCCCCGGCATGGGACCGCCCGCAGCGTCATTCCTTGTGCAGGGGATCAGGCGTGCGACCCGGGATAATAGGATTGGAGCGAGCGCACTTCAAGAGCGCGGCTTTGCAGCGCCTCGATCGCATCCGCGGCGGCAACGCTGGCGGCGGCCGTGGTGAAGCTCGCAATCTTCGCGCGTAGCGCCGATGTGCGTATCGCCTTGCTGTCCTTCAGCGACTGCCAGCCCTCGGTTGTGTTGAAAATCAGGTCCACGTCCCCATCCGTGATCCGATCGACAATGTGCGGCCGGCCTTCCGCCACCTTGTTCACATGGGCGACGGCGATGCCCTGCTCTTCCAGATATTTCGCCGTGCCGCCGGTCGCGATGATGGTGAAGCCCATCGTCGCCATCTTCCGCGCCGCCGGCAGGATGATCGGTTTGTCGCTGTCCTTCACCGACACGAACACCGTGCCGCGCGTCGGCAGGACTGTGCCCGCGCCGAGCTGCGCTTTGGCGAAGGCGGTGGCAAAATCCCGATCGATTCCCATGACTTCGCCAGTGCTCTTCATTTCCGGCGACAACACCGGATCGACGCCGGGGAAGCGCGCGAAGGGGAAGACGGCTTCCTTGACCGCGATATGGCGACAAGCATTGCGATCGATCCTGGGCAGGTCTTTCAGCTTCTCGCCCGCCATCACACGCGCCGCGATCTTGGCGATGGGCGTGCCGATCGCCTTGGCGACGAAGGGCACGGTGCGGCTGGCGCGCGGGTTCACCTCGATCAGGTAGACGACCCCGTCCTTGACCGCGAACTGGATGTTCATCAGGCCGCGGACCGACAGCGCGCGGGCCAGCACCTCGGTCTGGCGCTCAATCTCGGCGATCACTTCGGCCGACAGGCTGTAGGGCGGCAGCGAACAGGCACTGTCGCCCGAATGGACGCCGGCTTCCTCGATATGCTGGAGCACGCCCGCGACCACGACATCGTCGCCATCGCACAGCGCGTCCACGTCCACCTCCACCGCATCGCGCAGATACTGGTCGATCAGCACCGGCGAGTCGCCCGACACCTGAACGGCGGTGGCGATATATTCCTCCAGCTGCGCCTGGCCGTCGACGATTTCCATCGCCCGGCCGCCCAGCACATAGGACGGACGCATCAACACGGGGTAGCCGATGCGGCTGGCGACCGCGATCGCCTCTTCCCGGCTGCGGGCGATGCCGTTGGCGGGCTGCTTGAGCTTGAGCTTGTCGATCAGCGCGGCGAAGCGCTCGCGATCCTCGGCCAGGTCGATGGCGTCGGGGCTGGTGCCCAGGATCGGCACGCCTGCATCCTCCAGCGCCTGCGCCAGCTTGAGCGGCGTCTGGCCGCCAAACTGGACGATCACGCCGGCCAGCGTTCCGTTCGACATTTCGACGGCCAGGATTTCCAGCACATCCTCCGCCGTCAGCGGCTCGAAATAGAGGCGGTCGGACGTGTCATAATCGGTCGACACCGTTTCCGGGTTGCAGTTGACCATGATCGTTTCATAGCCGACATCGGCCAGCGCGAAGCAGGCATGGACGCAGCAATAATCAAACTCGATGCCCTGCCCGATCCGGTTCGGCCCGCCGCCCAGAATGACGACCTTCTTGCGGTCGCTCGGCTGCGCCTCATTTTCCGCCTGCCCAAAAATCGGCGCTTCATAGGTGGAATACATATAGGGCGTCTTCGCCTCGAACTCGGCGGCGCAGGTGTCGATGCGCTTGAAGACCGGGCGCACGCCCAGCTTGTGGCGCAGCTTGCGCACCTCATCCTCGGTCACGCCGCCGGTCATCGCTTTCACCGCGTCATGGATCAGGCCGGAGCCGCGCGCGATGCCGCGTTCCATGCCGCGCAGGTTGACGGACCTGAGCGCCAGATAAGCGAGGCGCTTGTCGGAAAAGCCCATGGATTTCAGGCGCCGCATCCCTTCCGCATCCTGCGGCAGGCCGTTGTCCAGCACCTGCGCCTCGGCATCGACGATTTCCTTGATCCGCTCCAGGAACCAGGGGTCGAATTTCGCAACGGCATGGATTTCCGCCACGCTCAGCCCCTCGCGCAGCGCCTGGGCGGCGACCAGCAGACGATCGGGCGTCGGCTGGGCCAATGCAGCGACGATGTCATCCTTTGACGCGCCGACCAGATGATCGACATCGTTGAAACCGCACAGGCCGGTTTCCAGACCGCGCAGCGCCTTCTGCATCGATTCATGGATATTGCGCCCGATCGCCATGACTTCGCCGACGGACTTCATAGCGGTTCCGAGCAGCGGCTGCGCCCCCTTGAACTTTTCAAAGGCGAAGCGCGGGATCTTGGTCACGACATAGTCGATGGTCGGTTCGAAAGACGCCGGCGTCGCGCCGGTAATGTCATTCTCGATCTCGTCGAGCGTATAGCCCACCGCCAGCTTCGCCGCGACCTTGGCGATGGGAAAGCCGGTCGCCTTCGACGCCAGCGCCGATGAGCGCGACACGCGCGGGTTCATTTCGATCACGATCAGGCGGCCATCCTTCGGATTGACCGAGAACTGCACGTTGGAACCGCCTGTTTCCACACCGATTTCACGCAGCACCGCAATGGATGCGTTGCGCATGATCTGATATTCCTTGTCGGTCAGCGTCAGCGCCGGCGCGACGGTGATGCTGTCCCCGGTATGGACGCCCATCGGATCGATATTCTCGATCGAACAGATGATGATGGCATTGTCGTTCCTGTCCCGAACGACCTCCATCTCATATTCTTTCCAGCCGAGCAGCGATTCCTCGATCAGGACTTCGGTGGTCGGCGAAGCGTCGAGGCCACCGCGCACGATGTTCATGAACTCGTCGCGATTATAGGCGATGCCGCCGCCCGTGCCGCCCATGGTGAAGCTGGGGCGGATGATCGCGGGCAAGCCGGTAAACTCCAGCGCCTCCATCGCCTCGTCCATCGTATGCGCGATGCGCGAACGGGCCGATTCCAGGCCGATCTTGTCCATCGCGTCGCGGAACTTGATCCGGTCCTCGGCCTTGTCGATGGCTTCGGCGTCGGCGCCGATCATCTGGACGCCATATTTCTCCAGCGTGCCGTCATTATAGAGCGCCAGCGCCGTGTTCAGCGCGGTCTGCCCGCCCATCGTCGGCAGCACCGCGTCCGGCCGCTCCTTCTCGATGATCTTCGCCACGATTTCGGGCGTGATCGGCTCGACATAGGTGGCGTCGGCAAATTCCGGGTCGGTCATGATCGTGGCCGGGTTGGAATTAACCAGGATGATGCGATAACCCTCTTCCTTGAGCGCCTTCACCGCCTGCGTGCCCGAATAATCGAACTCGCACGCCTGGCCGATGATGATCGGGCCAGCGCCGATGATGAGGATGGAGGAGATGTCGGTGCGTTTGGGCATTAGACTGCAAGCTCTTTTATTAGGACCGACCAATCGTCATCGGCAATTTCAGAGGAAACAAACGTCTGCACACCCTTTGTAAAAATGAGCGCATCGACATTCTTGAGATTTTTCCGCGCAATGGACGGGAGCTTAATCTGAGCGTCCGCGCGGCTCAGTATCTTCGACGGATTACCTAAGGGTTTAATTGCAAAAGATAAATACCAGTCTTCAGGCCAGACCTTAGACTCAACGTCCACATAATTAGGCTCTGACGTCACAACGAATGGGACGGTGAACCCTTCGCCGGACAGATATAAAATGCCGAAAGAGCCAACGGGCATTTCTCGCGCCAGCGTCTCCCGACGCTTATTTACTGAGTCATGATCTGACTTGCTGACAGCCCATTTACCAGCGCCAACGGCTGCCCAAATGTTGCTCAGCTTTGCGGAAGGAAAAGCATAAATCTTCAATGCACGCCCCCCGTCTGCGCCTCGCAGCCCCAGCCGTCATATTCCACGCCGCACATCATCTCGATCTGGAGGCACTTCCTGGTCAGCGCCCGGATGGACTGTTCATCGACCGGCTGCACACATTCCAGGAACAGGAACAGGTCGCCATCCTCATCCTCCTCGCGGTCCAGTTCGACAAAGCCGAACTGGCTGGCGATGATGAGGACGCGCTCGAAATCCTGCTCGCTGCCCCGGAAGCTGACGTCCACGGGGCGCGCGATCCGCGCCACGTCGCCATTGGCGGCGAGATTGGCAAGGACTTGCCTGTCCGCTTCCCACTCGGCGGCCAGGCGGGCTTCATCGACCGGGGGCAGGTTCTGGCTCATGCCGCGACCGATCCTTTGAGGCCATCGACGAACCGCTTGAACAGATAGAAGCTGTCCTGCGGCCCCGGCGATGCTTCGGGGTGATATTGTACCGAAAAGGCATTTTTATCCGTTAGTTCAATGCCGCAATTGCTGCCGTCGAACAGCGATATATGGGTCGTGCGGGCATTGGCGGGCAGCGTGTCGGCATCGACCGCGAAACCATGGTTCATGCTGGTGATTTCCACCAGCCCGTCGTCCAGCCGCTTGACCGGATGGTTCGCGCCGCGATGGCCCTGATGCATCTTGATCGTCCTGGCGCCGACCGCCAACCCCAGCAACTGGTGGCCAAGGCAGATGCCGAACACCGGAATATCGGCGGCCAGTACGGCCCGGATCACCGGCACGGCATATGCGCCGGTCGCGGCGGGATCGCCCGGACCATTGGACAGGAACAGGCCGTCTGGCTTTTGCGCCATCACATCGTCGATGCTGGCGGTCGCGGGCAGCACGGTGACGCGCGCGCCGGCCTGCACCAGGTTGCGGAAGATATTATTCTTCGCGCCATAATCGATCGCGACGACATGGGGGCGTTCTTCACCGGCTTCATCAAGGCCATAGCCAAAGCCCAGCTTCCATATGCCGTCCGTCCACAGGCGGCTTTCCTTGCCCGTGACTTCGATGGCGAGGTCCATGCCCTCCAGCCCCGGCCAGGAGGCAGCCTTGGCCGCCAGCGCTTCGATGTCGAACTTCCCGTCGGGATCATGGGCGATCACGACATTGGGCGCGCCCTTGACCCGGATCAGGCGGGTCAGCGCGCGCGTGTCGACCCCGGCCAGGCCGATGCGGCCATTTTCGCGCATCCACTGGTCGAACGGTTCGACATTGCGGAAATTGCTGGGTGCGGTGACGTCCTGCCGCACGATGCAGCCCAGCGCGTGCGGCGACATGGCCTCCACATCGTCCAGGTTGGTGCCGACATTGCCGATGTGGGGAAAGGTGAAGTTGATGATCTGCCCGGCATAGGACGGATCGGTCATGATCTCCTGATAGCCGGTGATGGAGGTGTTGAAGCACAGCTCGCCCACCGCATCGCCTTGCCGGCCAAAGCCGCGACCGAACACCGCGCTGCCATCGGCGAAAACCACGACCCCTGTCGCTCCCTTGGGCACAATGAGGGTCTTGGCGTCTGCCATGGTCTTGTCGTCCTTCATGCTTTTTCGGGAACCCGTCAAAAGCGGGTTAAACGGCCGGTCACCTATGCCTGCAACGCTGCAAGGTCAACGTCTGTTAAAAATCTCTTTTGCCGCTATATCTGCTTCTTTCCGAAAGACACAGGATTCCTTCGCCATGATTCGCGATACCATCAAGAGCGCCCAGGTCGAGTCGATGAAGGCCGGCGACAAGGAAAGGCTGGCTGCCGTGCGGCTGATCCTGGCGAAGCTGAAGGACCGCGACATCGAACTGCGCACCGCCAGCAATGTGCCGGACGACGACGCCATCGTGGTCGAAGTGCTCCAGAAGATGGTCAAGCAGCGCCGCGAATCGATCGACATGTTCACAAGCGGCGGGCGCGATGAACTGGCCGCCAAGGAACAGGCCGAACTGGACGTGATCGAGAGCTTCCTACCCGCGCAGATGAGCGAGGAAGAGACGAAGGCCGCGATCGAGGGGATCAAGGCCGAGGTCGGGGCGGAGAGCGTCAAGGACATGGGCAAGGTTATGGCGGTGCTCAAGGAACGCCACGGCAGCGTGATCGACATGAGCAAGGCGAGCGGTCTGGTGAAGGCGGCGTTGAGCTAAGCGCGCGTCAGTAGTTCCCCTTCCGCTTGCGGGAGGGGTCAGGGGAGGGCATGTTCGATACAGATGGACAAAGGCTATGCTCGCCCCAGCGCAAAAGCCCGCCCGCTGCGCAACAATGCCACGGACGCCGACCTCTCCCTAAGCAGGGAGGGGCTTTGACTCCATGAGCCTCACCCCCGCCTTCCTTGACGAACTGCGCGCGCGCACCTCGCTGTCGACCCTGATCGGCAGGAGCGTGAAGGTGCAGAAGGCTGGCCGCGAGTATAAGGCCTGCTGCCCCTTCCATAATGAAAAGACGCCCAGCTTCACGATCAACGACGAGAAGGGCTTCTACCATTGCTTCGGCTGCGGCGCGCATGGCGACGCGATCCGCTGGATGACCGACCAGCGCGGCCTGCCCTTCATGGAGGCGGTGAAGGAACTGGCCGCCGCCGCCGGGATGGACGTCCCCGCCCCCGACCCGCGCGCGGCGAAACGCGCCGAACAGGCCAGGGGGCTGCATGACGCCATGGCCGCCGCGCAGCGCTTTTTCGAGGAGCAACTGGGCGGCATCGATGGCGCGGATGCACGCGCCTATCTGGGCAAGCGCGGCATCAGCGACGCCACCCGCCGCACCTTCGGCTTTGGCTATTCCCCCGACGGACGCGGCCGCCTCAAGACCGCGCTCAAGGAGTTTGGCGAACCGATGCTGGTCGAGGCGGGGCTGCTGATCGACCCCGATGGCGCCGAGCCGGACGGCGGCCAGGCCAGAAAGCGCGACAGCTATGATCGCTTCCGCGGCCGGCTGATGTTCCCCATTCGCGACATTCGCGGCCGGGTCATCGCCTTTGGCGGCCGCATCCTGGGGGCAGGCGAGCCCAAATATCTGAATTCGCCCGACACGCCGCTGTTCGACAAGGGGCGCACCCTCTACAATATCGACCGCGCCTCCCCCGCCAGCCGCCAGACCGGCCGGGTGATCGTGGTCGAAGGCTATATGGACGTGATCGCGCTCGATCAGGCGGGCTTTGGCGAAGCGGTCGCTCCGCTCGGCACGGCGTTGACCGAGCATCAGATCGAGCGGCTGTGGAAGATGGTGGAGGTGCCGCTCCTCTGCTTCGACGGCGATTCGGCGGGCCAGAAGGCCGCGATTCGCGCCGCCAACCGCGCCCTGCCCCTGCTTCGCCCCGGCCACAGCCTCGCCTTCGCGACGCTGCCGGCGGGACAAGATCCCGACGACCTGATTCGCGCCAGCGGCCGACAGGCGATGGAGGCGGTGCTGAACAACGCCGAACCGCTGATCGAGCGACTCTGGAAATATGAAGTTTCCAGCGCCCCGCTCGACACGCCCGAACAGAAGGCCGCGCTCAAGCAGCGGCTTCGCGCCATATCGGATGCGATTGCGCATCCCGATGTGCGCGCCCATTACGCCCATGAGTTTCGCGAGCGCTATGACGCGCTCTTCTTCGCAAGGCGTGCCGCGGCACCTGCCCAGCAGCGCTTTCAAGGCGGCAACGCGGGCAGCGCCGGCCGCTGGCAACGCGACAAGCGCGGCAACTGGAAACCGCCAATTCCGCCGGCCGGCACCGAAGTCCGTGCGATCGGCGCCAGCGGTATGGAACGGCATCTGCTCCGGGCCGTCCTCGCCGGCCTGCTGCGCCATCCCGCGCAGATCGCGACCCATCGCGAGATGCTGTCGAGCCTGCAAATCGGCGACCCGCTGCTGGCTCAACTGCTCGCGGCGATGATCAGTTTCTCCTTCCGCAAAGAAACAGTTGAAACACAGGCCCTCCTTACCATATTGGGGCAAGGTGAAGTGTATAATATGGCCAAGGGGATGCTCCGGGCCGACACGTTCACACTCACGCCCAACAGGATGACCACCGACCCGGATCGCCTGGCGCGCGACCTGGAGGAGGCCGTTCGGGTGATGGCACAGGGGCCGGAGTTGGAAGCGGCGCTGGTGGAGGCCACAAGGCGGTTCGAGAGCGACTTCAGCGAGGAGAATTTCGCTGAACAACAGCGTATTCGTGCGCTGAAAGCCGATCACGATCGCCGTTTGGCGGAACTGACGCAGCCCGAAGATAGTATTTGATCCAGATTATCCCTTTTGCAGGGATGGTGCAGTTAAGGCGAATAAATGGCGACCAAGGCGAACAGCAAGAACGGCGGAGCAGGTGATGGCGAGGATGGCGGCGATGCCCCGCTGCTGGATCTCAACGAAGCGTCCGTCAAGAAGCTGATCGCCCGCGCGAAAAAGCGCGGCTACATCACCTATGACGAACTGAATGACGCCCTGCCGCAGGACCAGATGTCCTCCGAGCAGATCGAGGACATCATGGCGGCGCTCAACGAAATGGGCGTCAACATCGTCGAGAATGAGGAAGCGAGCGAGGACGGAGACGAGCCGCAGCGCGACGACAGCGACGACGAATCGACCGACGATAGCGCCGAGGATGATGGCGCGCCCAAGCTCATGACCGAAAAGAAGAAGGAAACGGTCGATCGCACCGACGATCCCGTTCGCATGTATCTGCGCGAAATGGGGGCGGTCGAACTGCTGAGCCGCGAGGGCGAGATCGCCATCGCCAAGCGGATCGAGGCTGGCCGGGACACGATGATCCTGGGCCTGTGCGAAAGCCCGACCACCTTCAACGCGATCATCGAATGGTCGACCGCCCTCAATAATGGCGAGATGCAGTTGCGCGAGATCCTCGATCTCGATGCCATGCTGTCGAAAGATCCTGCCCCGGAAAGCCTGGAGGAAGGCGCCGAGGACGATGATGGCGAGATCAGCGAAAAGACCGCCGGACCAAGCTTCAAGGAAGAAGAAGAGCCGGAGGAGGAATCCGCCGACGGGGACGAAGAGGACGGCCTGACCGAACGGCGCGCCCGCCCCGCCGAAGAGGATGACGAGGAGGATAATACCCTCAGCCTCGCCCAGATGGAAGAAACCCTCAAGCCGATGGCGCTGGAGAAGTTCGCAACCATCACGGAAATCTTCCGCAGCTTTTCCCAGGCGCAGGAAGCGCGCATGGCCGCCATGGCCAGCGGCGACAGCCTGAGCCAGTCGCATGAGGACATGTATCAGGATCTGCGCGAAAAGCTGACCGCCGAGGTCGAGAGCGTCCAGTTCCACCAGCAGAAGATCGAATATCTGGTCGATCAGCTTTATGCCTATAACCGGCGCCTTACCGCGCTGGGCGGCCAGATGCTGCGCCTGGCCGAGCGTCACAAGGTCAGCCGCAAGGACTTTCTGGATCGCTATGTGAACCAGGAACTGGACGACGGCTGGCTGGACAAGGTGCAGGGCCTGGACAAGAAATGGTCCGCCTTCGCCGCGGCGGAGGGTCGATCGGTCGATCGCATCCGCAACGAAGTGGGCGAGATCGCCCAGGCGACCGGCATGTCGCTCAGCGAATTCCGCCGCATCGTCAACATGGTGCAGAAGGGCGAGCGCGAAGCGCGCATCGCGAAGAAGGAAATGGTCGAGGCTAACCTGCGCCTCGTCATCTCCATCGCAAAGAAATATACGAACCGCGGCCTGCAATTCCTCGACCTGATCCAGGAAGGCAATATCGGCCTGATGAAGGCGGTGGATAAGTTCGAATATCGTCGCGGCTACAAGTTCAGCACCTATGCGACCTGGTGGATCAGGCAGGCGATCACCCGCTCGATCGCGGATCAGGCGCGGACCATCCGCATCCCGGTCCACATGATCGAGACGATCAACAAGCTGGTCCGCACCAGCCGCCAGTTCCTGCACGAACAGGGCCGCGAGCCGACGCCGGAAGAGATGGCCGAGCGCCTCTCCATGCCGCTGGAGAAGGTGCGCAAGGTGATGAAGATCGCCAAGGAGCCGATCTCCCTGGAAACGCCGATCGGCGACGAGGAAGACAGCCATCTGGGCGATTTCATCGAGGACAAGAATGCGATCATCCCGGTCGACGCGGCGATCCAGGCGAACCTCAAGGAAACGGTCACCCGCGTCCTCGCCAGCCTGACCCCGCGCGAAGAGCGCGTGCTGCGGATGCGCTTTGGCATCGGCATGAACACCGACCATACGCTGGAGGAAGTGGGCCAGCAGTTCAGCGTGACCCGCGAACGTATCCGCCAGATCGAGGCGAAGGCGCTGCGCAAGTTGAAGCATCCCTCACGCTCAAGAAAAATGCGCAGTTTTCTGGATCAGTAAAGCAACGTTAACCAAGTTTGACGAAAAAGGGCGGCTTTCACGGTCGCCCTTTCTGATTCCGTAAACCGGACGTTTACTCGACGGGCTTATGCCTGTGGCGATCCCGCATGGGCGGGCTTTCACAGGGAAATCGAGCATGAGCGAAGCGGCACCGCGTTATCAGTTCGGCGACATCGCGCGCGTGCTCGACGCGCTGGTCGCGGCTGACGGGACGGCCGCCCATGCCTATGTCATCAGGGCGCGCACCGGCCTTGCCAGCGAAGGGCTGCTGGCGCTGCCCGATCTGGCCGATGCGGCGTCCTATATATGCCTGCTCCATGGCCGCCACCCCGGCGTCATCGACCATGCCGCCACCCGGTCCACCGAAAACGCGGCGCGCCAATGGCTGATCGAGGCGGCGGACGCCTTCGCCGCCGAGCGCACTTATCTGACCCAGGTCACCGTCGCGGCCGGCCCCGCCCCCAGCACGGCCGGACAGGCCGACTGCGAAACCGCCGTTAGCCAGCAACGCCATGCGCTCGACACGCTCGCCCAGTCGGACCGCCGGGGCTGCGCCATGGGCGCGGCGATGGCGCTGGTGCTCGACTGGCGCGCGATGCGCCAAGTCCTTGACATGGCGGCGATCCGCGCCGGACTGGAACCGCATCCCTGCGCCCTGCCCGACCGTGCCGCCACCCTGGTCGTCGCCCGCGACATTGGCGGCGACGACATTATCGACCGCGCCATCCAGTTCGGCGCGCGCCAGTTGCTCAACCAGCATCGCGGCCTGTGGGATATTCTGTCCGCCCGCGCCGACCTGCGCGCCCGGGGCGACTGAAGCCGCATCGCCACCGCACAGCGACAAAACCCATTGCGCGCGTCGGTCGCCATGCCTAGGTCCGTAGGGATCGGGACAGCGAAAGGACGAAGATGCGCTTTGAAGGCACGCAGGATTATGTCGCCACCGATGACCTGAAGGTGGCGGTCAACGCCGCCGTTCTGCTGCGCCGCCCGCTGCTGGTGAAGGGCGAACCGGGCACCGGCAAGACCGTGCTGGCGCAGGAAATCGCCACGGCGCTGGGCGCGCCGCTGATCGAATGGAACGTCAAGTCGACCACCAAGGCGCATCAGGGCCTTTACGAATATGACGCCGTCGCCCGCCTGCGCGACGGGCAGCTCGGCGACCCGCGCGTCCATGACATTTCCAACTATATCCGCAAGGGCAAATTGTGGGAGGCGTTCACCGCCCCCAATCTGCCCGTGCTGCTGATCGATGAGATCGACAAGGCCGACATCGAATTTCCCAACGACCTGTTGCAGGAACTCGACCGCATGGCCTTCCATGTCTACGAAACCGGGGAAACGGTCGCGGCGGTGGAGCGCCCCGTCGTCATCATCACCTCGAACAATGAGAAGGAACTGCCCGACGCCTTCCTGCGCCGCTGCTTCTTCCACTATATCAAATTCCCCGACCGCGAGACGATGGAGCGGATCGTCGAGGTTCATTTCCCCGGCATCCAGAAAATCCTCGTGTCGCGCGCGATGGAGATTTTCTACGAGATCCGCGACGTGCCGGGCCTCAAGAAAAAGCCCTCCACCTCCGAACTGCTCGACTGGCTGAAATTGCTGCTGGCCGAGGACATGCCGCTCGACGTGCTCCAGAACAGCGACCCGACCAAGGCGATCCCGCCGCTCCATGGCGCGCTGCTCAAAAATGAGCAGGACGTCATGATGTTCGAACGCCTCGCTTTCATGGCGCGGCGGCAGGGACGTTAAGGGCGCATTTCCCCTCCCCCGTTGCAGGATATTTGCCATGCCCCATTCCGCCGGATGCCTCTGCGGCCAGGTTCGCATCGCGATCGACGCCGAACCGCTGGCCGCGCGCCAATGCTGGTGCCGCCTGTGCCAATATCTGGGCGGCGGCGGGTCCACGGTGAATATCTGCTTCCCCAGCGACGCGGTGACGACCACCGGCGAAGTGCGCTGGCATGACAGCGTCGCCGACAGCGGCAACGCCATGAAGCGCGGCTTCTGCCCGGAATGCGGCACACCCCTGTTCAGCATGGCGCAAGCGCGCCCGCATCTGACCTTCATTCGCGCCGGCGCGCTCGACGATCCCTCGCTCATCGGGCCGCAGGCGGTGATCTGGACCGATGCCGCGCCGGCCTGGGCGCATCATGATCCCGACCTCCCCCATTATCCGGCGCAAATGCCCCCGGTGACGTGAAAAGCCGCTTGCGCCCGCGCGCATAGTCTGTAGCCTCCCTGTCATAGTCCAAGGCCGCACGAAGACGGCCGGTTCTGGAGAGGGATGCCCATGCCCAAACGCGCCTTGTTCCTGTTGTCTGCGGCTCTCTGCCTGGCTGCGCCGTCGCTGGCGCAGGCGGCGGACGATGCGGAGGCATGGACGCCGACCGCCACCGCGATCCGCGCCAATGCGGCCGGGATCACCCTGCCGCAGACCGTCGCGGGCCTTTCGCTCACCAAGAGCGGGGAAGTGTCCAATGGCGGCCGCGCGGTCGATAATTACGCGCAATATCTGTCGCAGGACGGCGCCGTGCAGGCGACGCTCTATGTCTATATGCCGACCTATGCCGACGCTTCGCTGGCCGCCTATATGACCGACAAGGCGATCATGGCGCGGTTCGGCGACAAGACCCGCCGCACCGCCTATGCCAGCGCGCCGGCCGCCGGTCAGGCCGATCATGCGATCCGCGCCGTCTATGACGATGCCGCCGACGGGGCGTTGACGACGGCGGCGGGCTTCGTCCATGCCGGGCGCTGGATCGTCAAGATCCGCGTCACCGGCCCGACCGAACGCCGCGCCGAAGTGCTTGCCGGACTGGACGGCATGTTGTCGGGCCTCGCCTTTGACGACGCCTCCACGCTGCACGCGACGATGCCCGCGCGTCTGGCCGCATGCCCGGCTGCCGATGCGGGCGACGCCCGGCTCGGCGCCGCCAGCGACGCGGACGCCGTGCCGCATGATGTGCGCATCCCGCGCGACGGGCGCGACCAGCTCTGCGTACGCGGCACCGTGACCACGGCGCAGGGCCGCTACGACATGCTTCAGCAGGCGGGCCGCAGCGACGGCGCGATCATCGTACCGGTCGATGACAGCGGCACCCTGCTCGCGTTCGATCCGGCCGCCGATGCGCAGGGCTATAAGCTTTCGATCCACATGGTCGGCCAGACCGACCTCTACGGCGTCTATGATAAAGTGCCCAGCCCGCGCCAGATCGCCGCGATCCTGGATGGCAAAGACCCGCAGACCGCCCAGGCCCAGGCTATCGCCGCCTATGCCGCCAATGGCGATGTGACGATGCAGCCGGGCGGCGCGCCCGCCCGCTGAGCCCGCTTCCCTTCGCGCGGAACCGGCCCTAGGGTCCGTACTCAATAAGGTTGCGGGCGCGCGATGGCACTGATTCAAGGGTTAGTGCGAGAGCAGGAGACCTTGATGGCACGGCAGTTGACGTGGTTGAGCGATGCGGAGTGGGCAAAGATCGAGCCTTTGTTGCCGCAGGGCCGTAAAGGAGCGCGGCGGGTCGATGATCGAAGGGTGATTTCGGGCATCGTCCACATGCTCAAGATCGGCGCGCGGTGGCGCGACTGCCCGCCGGAATATGGCCCCTACACGACGATCTACAACCGCTTCCATCGCTGGAGCCAGCAAGGTGTATGGTTCGAGGTCTTCGAGGCGCTGACTGGATACAGTGGGGTTTGGGGCTCGTCCGCGATCGACTCGACCAGCATCAAGGTCCATCGCTCGGCCGCCGGCGCAAAAGGGGGGCCTTCGCGCAAGGCATCGGAACCTCGCGCGGCGGACGCACCAGCAAGATCCACGGACTGACCGACGCTGCCGGAAGGCCGCGCATTCTGCTGATCTCGCCCGGCAACCTCTCCGACATGACCATGGCGCCTGCCTTGATCGAGGCCGCGCGTGGCCGCTTCGACAAGTTGATCGCCGACCGCGGCTATGACAGCAACGCCATCCGTGCCGCCATCCAGGCCCAAGGTGCCGAAGTGGTTATCCCCGCCACCCGCAGCAGAAAAGCGCCCATCCCCTATGATCGCGACGCCTATAGGGCACGCAACCTCGTCGAGCGCCTCTGGTGCCGCCTCAAGGATTGGCGCCGCATCGCAACCAGATACGACAAGCTCGCCACCAATTACATGGCCGGCGTCTTCCTCGCTGCCTCACTCACCTTCTGGTGCAATTGAGTCCGGAGCCTAGGACGGCGGGATGATCCAGCCATCGGGCGCGACCCGTTTCGCCCGCATCCGCGCCCGGCTCGAAGCCATCCGCATCGCGCCCGGCCCGCAGGCGTGGGCGTTTGAATTTCTGCTGTTCGGTTTCAAGCAGGGCTGGGCCTGCCTGTTCGGTGGGCTGATGCTGGCATTGCTGCTGGCCACCCATTTTCTTTATCCGGCCGGCGCGCCGGTGCATCGTTATGATTTCCTGACCCTCGCCGCGCTCGCCATCCAGGCGGGAATGCTCGCCTTCCGCCTCGAAAGCTGGGGCGAGGCGAAGGTGATCTTCGCCTTTCACCTGATCGGCACGGTCATGGAATTGTTCAAGACGCAGGCCGGCTCATGGATCTATCCCGAAGCCAGCCTGCTCCACATCGGCGCCGTGCCGCTCTTTTCGGGCTTCATGTATGCCGCGGTCGGCAGCTATATCGCGCGCATCTGGCGCATCTTCGCCTTCCGCTTCACCCACTATCCGCCGCTGTGGACGACCGCGCTGCTGGCCGGCGCCATCTATGTCAATTTCTTCGCCCATCACTGGCTGCCGGATGTGCGCCTTGCCCTGTTCGGCGCGGCGATCCTGCTGTTCGGGCGAAGCTGGATCATCTTCACGCCCTGGCGCCGGGCGCGGCGGATGCCGCTGCTGGTCGGCTTCTTCCTGGTCGCCCTCTTCATCTGGCTGGCGGAAAATATCGGCACCTTCGCCAATGCCTGGACCTATCCGGACCAACGCCATGGCTGGCAGATGGTCGGCATCGCCAAGCTGGGCAGCTGGTATCTGCTGATGATCATCTCCTTCGTGCTCGTCTCGCTGATCCATGGCATCCGCCGCGACGGCGATCAGATCAGATAGCCGACCTCATACAGTCCCCAGCGGCGCCCGGCGAAGACCAGCGGCACGAACACGCTGCGCAGCGCGCGATAGCGGCTGTCGCCCAGATCCTGCCGATAGGTGAAGAGGAAGAAATCGCCCGCGCCGTCCAGCGCGCGCCGGGTCTGGGCGTCCATGAAAATCTGGCGGTTGCGCGCATATTCCATGTTCCATGATCGTTCGCCCGGCCGCTGCGGCTGGCTGCGCGCGCTGATATGGGTGGGCAGATAGCCGTTCATGTCGATCAGGCAGCAGCCGACGATGGCGCTGTCCTGCGCCGTATGCCGGTCCAGCACCGGCCGCAGCACCGCATCGGCAAAGTCGGTGAAGCCGTTCAGATATTGCGCCGGATCGGCCCCGTCGATGCGGCGATAGCCGGTATCGAACAGCGCGTCGATGCTGAGCGTCCCGTCCCGCAGCCCGGTTTCGATCGCGCCGCGCACCTCCTCCGCCCCGTCTTCGGCCAGGGCGATATAACGGCTGTTGCGCGTGATCTGCGGCCCATGCGCGGCGGTGTTGAGCATGGCGTTCGCCATCTCCTCCAGCCCCTCCAACTGGGTGCGGGCCGTGTCCACGCGCGCCGTGCTTTCCTGGGCGGACCGGCTGAAATCGGCCAGCCCCTCGCGCAGCGCGGCGACATCGCCGTCGGCCGCGTCGGTACAGGCGACGATCGTGCCGGATCGCGCCCCGAACTGCGTCACCAGCGATGCGATCTCCGCCATGTGCAGCCGCAACTGGTCGATATGCGTGCTGACGCCCCGCCCGCGCGCGATATTGGCCTCCACCCCGCCGATCAGCCGCCGCGCATCGCGATCCAGCTGGCCCAGCTTGTCGGCGACGGAGGCGGAGGACTCGCCCGCCTGCCCCGCCAGCCGCCTGATCTCCTCCGCCACCACGGCAAAGCCCTGGGTCGCCTCGCCGCCGCGCGCCGCCTCGATCGCGGCGTTGACCCCCAAAAGGCGGGTCTGCCGCGCAATCGCGCTCAACTGGCCGGAAACATCGCCCACCGCCTCGATGACGGACAGGAACTGGCGCAAATGCCCCTCCAGGCCGGTGACATGCTCGACCAGCCCCGCCACTTCGCCCAGCGACAGGCCGATCACGTCATGTCCGTCGGCGACGATATGCTCGGCGCGATGGGCCGTCTGGCTCAATTCGCGCGCCGCCGCCACGCTTTCCCCCTGGCTCGCCGCCAGCTGTTCCATATGGGTCTGCAAGCTGCCCAGATGCGCGGCATCGGTCTGGATGCGGCGGTTAAGCTCGCCCAGAAACCCGGCGGTTTCGCTGCATTGCAATGCTATGTCGCCCGACCTTTCCCCCAGATCGGCCAACAAGTCCCTGTTTTCCAAGCCTACCCCGCTAATTTGCCCGCTTCATGAATAGTGACGGATTAACCATGCGCCGCAACACTTAATATTCGCACAAGAGGCGGATTTTGCCGACTTGCATCCGCCCCTGCGCTGCCCGACAAGGGGCGCCATGCTGCTCAATTTCCTCGACGCGCTCCGCGCTGCGGGCATCCCCGCCAGCATCAAGGAGCATCTGTTGCTGCTGGAGGCGCTGGACCGGGACGTCATCGCCCGGCGGCCGGAAGATTTCTATTATCTCGCCCGCGCCACCTATGTGAAGGATGAAGGCCTTCTCGACCGTTTCGACCAGGTGTTCGCCAGGGTCTTCAAGGGCGCGCTGGGCCAGGACGGGGTAGAGGCCGAAATCCCGGAGGAATGGCTGCGCCTCGTCGCGGAAAAATTCCTGTCGCCCGAAGAGATGGAGAAGATCAGGTCGCTGGGCGACTGGGACGAGATCATGAAGACGCTCAAGGAGCGGCTGGAGGAACAGAAGGGCCGGCATCAGGGCGGCAATAAATGGATCGGCACTGGCGGCACCTCTCCCTTCGGCCATGGCGGCTATAATCCCGAAGGCGTGCGGATCGGCGGCGAATCCCGTCACAAGCGCGCGATCAAAGTGTGGGAAAAGCGAGAATTCGCCAATCTGGACAACAGCAAGGCGCTTGGCACCCGCAATATCAAGGTGGCGCTGCGCCGCCTGCGCCGCTTCGCGCGGGAAGGCGCGGCCGACGAACTGGACCTCGACGAAACCATCCGCGGCACCGCGCGGCAGGGCTGGCTCGACATCCGAATGCGGCCCGAACGGCATAATGCGGTCAAGCTGCTGCTCTTCCTCGACGTCGGCGGTTCGATGGATCCGTTCATCACCCTGTGCGAAGAACTTTTCTCGGCGGCGACCGGCGAATTCAAGAATCTGGAATTCTTCTATTTCCATAATTGCCTGTATGAAGGCGTGTGGAAGGATAATCGCCGCCGCTTTTCGGAGCGCACCCCGACATGGGACATTCTGCACAAATATGGCCATGACTATAAGCTGATCTTCGTCGGCGACGCGGCGATGAGCCCCTATGAGATCAGCCATCCGGGCGGTTCCGTCGAACATATGAACGCGGAATCGGGCGCCGTCTGGCTCGGCCGCGCCACCCACACCTATCCCGCCGCCGTGTGGCTCAACCCCACGCCACAGGAGCATTGGGGCTATAGCCAGTCCACCCGGATGATCCGCGAGCTGATGAACGACCGCATGTTCCCGCTCACGATCGAGGGCATCGACGGCGCGATGCGGGAGCTGACGCGAAAACGGTAAGCGCGGCGGTTTGACGCGCGACAGGGCCGTCCCCTCGGCAAAAACTCTGCTGCACTTGCGAAACAAAGCGGCGCGGACCGCGTTCCTCCCCCATGCCCGACATCAGCCTGAACAACATCACGTCGCTGGCCGCCTTTTCGCTGGCGGCGTCGGTCGTCGCCGCGTTCCTGATCCACTGGGCACTTTACGCCATCGCCATCCGGGTGGTGCGGGCGAAGATGACACCGACCTTGCTGCCGGCCATTTTCCAGCCGACGCGATGGCTGGTGGTCCTGTTCTCGCTGGGCGCGGGGTTGCAGCCGCTGGAGCTTGGACCGCAACTGGAGTCGCTCTGGTCGATCGGGTCGAAGATGCTGTTCGCGCTGCTGGTCGGCTGGCTGATCTTTCGCATCCTGCGCGTGATCCGGCAGATGATCGAGCGTCATTCGGACATTCATGCCGAGGATAATCTGAAGGCGCGGCGGCGGCATACGCGCGTGCGCATCCTCTATCGCATCGCACAAAGCGTGGTCGCGGTGCTGGTGATGGCGATGATCCTGATCGCCATCCCCGGCGTGCGTTCCATCGGCGTGACGCTGGCGGCGTCGGCAGGGCTGGTCGGCCTGGCGGTCGGCGCGGCGGCCCAGCCCGCGCTCAAAAATCTGATCGCGGGCATCCAGATGGCCTTTTCCGAGCCGATCCGGCTGGACGATGTGGTGATTGTGGAGGGGGAATGGGGGCGGATCGAGGATATCACCCTGACCTTCGTCGTGGTGCGCATCTGGGACGATCGGCGGATGGTGGTGCCGGTCTCCTATTTCCTGGAAAAGCCGTTTCAGAACTGGACCACCAAGACGTCGGACCTGCTCGGCACCATATTCTTCTATGTCGATCCGGCCGCCGACGTGCAGCGCATCCGCGAGGCGTTCGTCAACGCCACGAAGGCGAACAGCCGGTGGGACGGGCGCGTCGCCATCGTCCAGGTGACCGACCATCGCGCCGATGCGCTGGAGTTGCGCGGGCTGCTGTCGGCGCGCAATGCCGGGGCGGCCTTCGACCTGCGCTGCGAAGTGCGCGAGGCGGTGATGGAGTTTCTGCGGAAGGAGATGCCCGAAGCGCTGGTGCGCAGCCGGCAGCGGCTGGAGGCGGGCGAGGGCTTTACCAGGCCGTCTGGCGCGGCGGAATGAGCGCCATCATCGCGTCATAGAGGCGCGGCCTGATCGGTTCGAGAAATTCCATGCCCGCCCGGCCATCCTGCGCCCAGCGGATCTCGGCGGCATAATCCTTGAGCACCGGCAGCCAGACGCTGATCCGCTCGCCGGTCAGCAGTTCGCCGTCGGACCGGCACATCAGCCCAAGTTCCGAGATGTTGATGATACGGATGCCATGGGTGCGCCCCCGCGCGGTCACATGGCTGACCATGTCGACAAGATCGCGTTTGGCGCGCCGCTGCTCGACCGAAGGGTCGCGCGAACGCATGACATGACCAAGATTGGCGAAGACCGAGGACGACATGGCGGCGAGCCTAATCATGTCGATATGGACCGGATGTAAAAGAACAGCGTTAACAGGCGACTAACGCATTTTCCGTTGCGCCGGCGACAGATGCGTCAGGCGATGACGATGCCGTGCTTCTTTGCGCCGAAGCTCAGCTTGTCGCCCGGCTTGAGCGCCAGGGCCGGATCGCTCACCACCGCGTCGTTCACGCGGATCGCGCCTTCGCTCAGCTTGCGGCGCACTTCCTTGTTGGAGGTGGCAAAGCCAAGGCCGGTCGTGGCCTGCACGACATTAAGGCCGTCGACGCCCAGGCTGACGGTCGGCAGATCGGCGTCGGACGCGCCTTCCTCGAACGTGCGGCGCGCGGTTTCCGCCGCCGCCGCCGCCGCATCCGCGCCGCGGCACAGCGCGGTCGCTTCGTTGGCGAGAATCTTCTTCGCCTCGTTGATCTCCGCCCCTTCCAGCGCGGCGAGCCGGTTTACCTCGTCCATCGACAGGTCGGTGAAAAGACGCAGGCGGCTGGCGACATCGGCATCGGCGGTGTTGCGCCAGAATTGCCAATAATCATAATGGGAAAGCTGATCCTCGTTCAGCCACACCGCGCCGCCCACGGTCTTGCCCATCTTCGTCCCGTCGGCATTGGTGAGCAGCGGGGTGGTGAGGCCGAACACCTGCGTCCCATCGACGCGGCGGGCCAGTTCAACGCCGTTGACAATATTGCCCCACTGGTCGGACCCGCCCATTTGCAGGCGGCAGGTCGCGCGGCGCGACAGCTCCAGAAAATCATAAGCCTGGAGGATCATGTAATTGAATTCGAGGAAGCTCAAAGACTGTTCGCGGTCGAGCCGCAGCTTCACCGAATCGAAGCTGAGCATCCGGTTGACCGAGAAATGCTGGCCGATGTCGCGCAGGAACGGGATATATTCCAACTTGTCGAGCCAGTCGGCATTGTCGACCATGATCGCGTCCGTCGGGCCATCGCCAAAGGTCAGGAAGCGTTCGAACACCCGCTTGATGCTGGCGACATTTTCCTGGATCAGATCGACCGTCAGCAGCTTGCGCGCTTCGTCCTTGAAGCTGGGATCGCCGATCTTGCCGGTGCCGCCGCCCATCAGCACGATCGGCTTATGCCCGGCCTTCTGCAACTGGCGCAACATCATGATCGAGACCAGATGGCCGACATGAAGCGACGGCGCGGTCGGATCGAAACCGATATAGCCCGGCACCACCTGGCGCGCGGCGAGGGCGTCGAGCCCCTCCGCATCGGTCAACTGGTGGATGAAGCCGCGTGTTTCCAGCAGGCGCAGGAGATCGGAACTATAGTTGCTCATGGCGCGCGCCTGTAGCATTGCGGGTGCGACTGGAAAAGAGGCGGAGTTTTCGATCATGTTGGCAATCGGCCTGATGTCCGGCACATCGCGCGACGGGATCGACGCCGCACTGATCGACACCGACGGGGAGGATGCGGTGGCCGCCGTCGCCTTTCACGCCATGGCATATGACGACGGGTTCCGCCTGCGCCTTGCCGAAGCGTGCCAGCGGGCGATGGCGATGGAGCGGCCGGGCTTTGAACCGCTGATCGCGTCGGTCGAGGCGGAACTGACCGAACGCCATGTGCAGGCGGTGGCCGACCTGCTGGGCCGCAGCGGGCATGTCGCGGAGGATGTGGGCGTGATCGGCTTTCACGGCCATACGGTCGCGCATCGGCCCGAACGGGGATGGACCTGGCAGATTGGCGATGGCGCGGGGCTTGCCGGCGGCTTCGGCATCCCGGTCGTCGGCGACCTACGCAGCGCCGACGTGGCGGCGGGCGGACAGGGGGCGCCGCTGCTGCCGGTCTATCACCGCGCGCTGGCGCAGGGACTGGCAAAGCCAGCGGCGGTGCTGAACCTGGGCGGCGTGGCGAATATCAGCTTCATCGGGTCGGACGGGACGCTGATCGCGTTCGACACCGGCATGGCGAGCGGGCTGATCGACAATTGGATGCAGGCGCATGGGGCCGCGGCCTATGATGCGGGCGGGGCTTGCGCCGCGCAGGGCCGGGTCGATGACGCACGGCTGGCGGCGATGATGGCCGACCCCTGGTTCGAGGCGCCACCGCCCAAGAGCATCGACCGCGAGCGGTTCAGCATCGATGCCGTGCAGGGACTGGGCGTGGCGGACGGCGCGGCCACCCTGACCGCCTTTTCCGCCGCCGCCGTGGCGCGGGCGATCGGTCATCTGCCGGAGCGCCCGGCGCAGATTCATGTCGCGGGCGGCGGGCGGCATAATGCGACCTTGATGGCGATGCTGGCGGACCGGACCGGGGCGCGGATATTGTCGGTCGATGGCCTGGGCTGGGACGGCGACGCGCTGGAGGCGCAGGGCTTCGCCTATATGGCGGTGCGGCATATGCGGGGGCTGCCGATCAGCTTTCCAGGCACCACAGGCGCGCCCGAAGCGATGACGGGCGGGGTGCTGTTTCGGGGGTGATGGAGTTCCGGCTGCGCGGGGCTGGCCAGGAAGGGCGGTGAGCGGGCCGGCGGCTTTCACCCCTCACCCGCCGCGCAACAATCCCACCGCCGCATCCTTTTCGAACAGATACAGGCAAATCCGCGCCGCCGCCCCCCGCGCGCTGTCCAGCCCGCCATCGCGTTCGATCAGCAGATGCGCGTCATCGCGCGCCGGGTCGATCAGCACCGCGACATGTTCGGGCGTCGCCAGCTTCAACTCCGCCTCGCCCGACTGGCGCGTGCCCAGCACTTCGCCCGCGCCGCGCAGCTTCAGATCCTCCTCGGCAATCCGAAACCCGTCATTCGTCTCGCGCATCAGCGCCAGCCGCGCCCGCGATGTTTCGCCCAAAGCATTGCCGCGCAGCAGCAGGCAGGTCGACGGCTTGTCGCCGCGCCCCACCCGCCCGCGCAACTGGTGCAACTGCGCCAGACCGAACCGATCCGCGCCCTCGATGATGATGAGGCTGCTATTGGGCACATCGACGCCCACTTCGATCACGGTGGTCGCGACCAGTATCTGGGTGCGATTGGCGGCGAAGGCCTCCATCGCCGCATCCTTGTCCGGCCCCTTCATGCGCCCGTGGACCAGGCCGACCCGATCCCCGAACCGCATTTTCAGCGTTTCCGCCCGCGCCTCGGCCGCGGCCTGGTCGCTCGTCTCGCTTTCCTCGACCAGCGGGCACACCCAATAGGCCTGTCCCCCGCCGTCCACATGGCGGGCGAGCGCATCGACCACCTCGTCCAGCCGGCTCGCGGCCATCACCAAAGTCTGGATCGGCTGGCGCCCCGGCGGCATCTCGTCCAGCCGCGACACTTCCATCTCGCCATAATAGGTCAGCGTCAGCGTGCGCGGAATCGGTGTCGCGGTCATCACCAGCAAATGCGGCGACCGCTCCGCCTTGCTTGCCAGCATCATCCGCTGCGCTACGCCGAACCGATGCTGCTCGTCGATCACGGCGAGGCCCAGCGCCTTATACTGCACCGCTTCCTGAAAAATGGCGTGAGTGCCGACGAGAATGTCGATGCTGCCGTCCGCCAGCCCCATCAAGGTCGCCTCGCGCGCCTTGCCCTTGTCGCGTCCGGTCAGGATCGCGATCTCGACCGGCAATCCCGACGCCATCTTCCGCAGCGTCTCATAATGTTGCCGCGCCAATATCTCGGTGGGCGCCAGCATCGCCCCCTGCATCCCCGCCTCGACCGCGTTCAGCAGCGCCATCAGCGCCACCAGGGTCTTGCCCGAACCGACATCGCCTTGCAGCAGCCGCAGCATCGGCGTCGCCTGCGCCATGTCGCCCTCGATCTCGGCCGTGGCGCGCCGCTGCGCGCCCGTCGGCGCAAAGGGCAGCTTGAGCATGTCGCGCAGCCGCCCGTCGCCCTCAATGGGGATGCCGCGCCGCCGCCGCGACGATTGCCGCACCAGCATCAGCGCCAATTGCCCAGCGAAAATCTCGTCATAGGCCAACCGTTCGCGCGCCATGGCATCGGCCGGATCGGCATGGGCGCGGACAAGCGCCTCACGCCAGGTCGGCCATTCCTTACGCGCCAGCAGGCTCGGCTCAATCCATTCGGGCAGGTCAGGCGCACGGACCAGCGCCTGGCCCGCAATGTCGCGCATCCGGTTGTTGGTCAGCCCCTCCGACAGGCCATAGACCGATTCGCGCGGCGGGATCGTCGCCGCTTCCTCGGGCGGCAGCACATAGTCGGGATGGACGATTTGCAGGTTCTCGCCATAGGCCTCCAGCTTGCCCGACACGAATTTCGGCTCATTGAGCGGCAGCAGCTTACGCGGCCAGCCGCTGTTCCGACCGAAATAGACCAGGCTGACATGGTTGCCATGCCGGTCGCTCGCATGGACGCGGAACGGCGCGCGCGCGCTGCCGCTCGCCTTGTAGTCGACCGGGGTCAGGGTAATGCCGATCACCCGCCCGGCGTCCGCCATGTCCAGTTCGTCGGTCAGGTGCCGATCGACCCAACTGACCGGCAGGTGAAAGGCGACATCGACCGCGCGCTGAAGGCCCAGCCGCTCCAGCGGGCGGGCCAGCGCGGGGCCGATCCCCTTGAACAGGGAAATTTCGGCAAAGAGCGGATTGAGAATATCGGGTCGCATGGCTATCTGACGGGCTGTAACGCCTGATCGTTCCTCTGTGAACGTCTTCGGGGAGAGAAGAGACCAGATCGCAGCCGGGACGGTTCCTCAAACGCCCGATCGGCGGGCGGCGCCATGTCCGGCAAAGGAACAAATTGTGAACGACGACCCCCAGATGCGCCGCATCCAATTCCGCGCCTGGCACCGTGGCACACGGGAAGCGGACTATACCGTCGGCGGTTATTTCGACCATTATCATGCGACCTGGAACGCGGAAGAGATCGCCTGGTTCGAACGCTTCATGGAAGAACAGGATGCCGACATCATGGGCTGGGCCATCGGCACGATCCCCGTGCCCGACCCATGGAAAGGTCCGATGATGGACAAGTTCCTGAAGCTTGATTTCGTAAAGATCGAAAACTGAAAATCCTCCCCCTCCTGGGAGGGGGACCGCCGCCAGAGGCGGTGGTGGAGGGATATCCCCCTCCCGATAGCGCGACACCCCTCCGTCTGGCCTATGGCCAGCCACCTCCCCTTCCACGGGAGGGATTGAAGAGCGAAGTGACATGACCGACCTGCAAAAAATCCTGAAGGCCAAGGCCCCGCTCACCCTGTCCGGCGTGCCGGCGGGGTTCCAGCCCTGGCTGCTGGCCGACATCGCCCGCGCCGCCGGCGCCGGGGGTTCGACCGGGGGCGGCCGCGCGGTCTTCATCGCGTCGGACGAGCAATTGATGCGCGCGGTCGCCGACACGGCGCATTATTTCGCGCCGGAAATCGAGATCGTCGAAATCCCCGCCTGGGACTGCCTGCCCTATGACCGCGCCAGCCCGTCGCTGCGCGCCGCCTCCGCGCGGCTCGCGGGCCTCTATGCGCTGCAAGCCCGGCCGAAAGGCCCGCAACTGGTCGTCACCACGCTCGCCGCGATGACCCAGCGCACGCTTACGCCCTTTCGCGTCCGCCAACTGGTCGCGAAACTCGCGCCCAAGGAGCGGATCGCGATCACGCGGCTGGCCGACATGCTTCAGGGCAATGGCTATGTCCGCACCGACACGGTGCATGACCGGGGCGAATTCGCCATTCGCGGCGGCATCGTCGATCTCTTCCCCGGCGGCGAGGAACAGCCGCTGCGCCTCGACTTCTTCGGCGACGAGATCGAGACGGTCCGCCGCTTCGACCCGTCCGACCAGCGCACCACCGGCAGCGTCGACGGCTTCACCCTCCTCCCCGCCTCCGAAGCGCTGCTGGACGAAGAGACGATCAAGCGCTTTCGCCTGCGTTACCGCGAAACCTTCGGCGCCACAGCGACCGGCGACCCGCTCTATCAGGCGGTCAGCGACGGCCGCCGCCTTGCCGGCATGGAACATTGGCTGCCCCTGTTCGAGGATAAGCTGGTTCCCCTCGCCGACCATCTGGGCGACGATGCCGTCGTCATCCGCGACCATGGCGTCGCGGGCGCGGCGGAAAACCGGTTCGAGGCGATCCGCGACTATCACGCCAACCGCGTCCAGGCGAAATCGTCCGATCCCGGCTCCTATCGCCCATTGAAGCCCGACGCCCTTTATCTCGACGCGGCCGAATGGGACGCCGCCGTCGCCACCCTGCCGATGCACGGCACCACACCCTTCCATGAGCCTGAAAGCGCGACGGTGCTCGACTTCGCCGTGGACGGCCCGCGCGATTTCGCCCCCGAACGGGCGCAGAACAGCAATATCTACGAAGCGGTCGGCAAACATATCGCAGCCCTGCGCCGGAGTAAGAAAAAGGTCGTCATCGCCAGCTATTCCGGCGGCGCGCGTGAGCGCCTGTCGGGCCTGCTCGCCGATCATGACGTCCCCCGCCTCGCCGCCGCCGATGGCTGGCAGGAAGCGCTCGGCATTGCCGCCAGCGGCAGCGTCGTCCTCACCGTCCTGCCGCTCGACCATGGCTTCACCGCGCCCGACGTCGCCGTCCTCACCGAACAGGATATGCTGGGCGACCGCCTCGTCCGCCGCGCCAAGCGCAAGAAGAGCGCCGACGCCTTCCTGCAGGAACTCGCCACCCTCTCGCCCGGCGACCTCGTCGTCCATATGGACCATGGCATCGGCCGTTATGAAGGGTTGACCCAGATCCCGGTCAGCAAGGCCGCGCATGATTGCGTCGCGCTCAGCTATGCAGGCGGCGACAAACTCTATGTGCCGGTCGAAAATCTCGAAGTCCTCTCCCGCTACGGCTCCGACAGCGAGGGCGTAAGCCTCGACAAGCTGGGCGGCGAAGCCTGGCAGCGGCGCAAGGCGCGGATGAAGGAACGCATCCGCGAAATTGCGGGCGAACTGCTGAAAACCGCCGCCGAGCGCGCCCTGCGCGCCGCCACCGTCGCCGAGCCCGACGCGGCCGGCTATCCCGCCTTCGTCGATCGATTCCCCTATGACGAGACGGAGGATCAGGACCGCGCCATCGCCGACGTGGTGGAGGATCTGGGCGCGGGCAAGCCGATGGACCGGCTC
>NZ_AYOY01000113.1 GCF_000508185.1 Sphingobium sp. C100
GGCGGCAGCCGCGCCCGAGCCCGCCGATCCGCGCAAGCGCATCGCCCGTGCCAATGCCGCCGCGCGGATCGAGCCGGTGGGCGACCTGTATATCAACGCGACCCAGGTCTGGCCCTATAGCGCCGGGGCGCTGTACCAGCTCTACACCAGCCCCGGTCACGTCACCGACATCGCGCTCGAACCGGGCGAGAAGTTGGTGTCGGTTTCGGCGGGCGACACGGTGCGTTGGATCGTCGGCGACACGACCAGCGGGTCGGGCGCGGCGGCGCAGGTCCATATCCTGGCAAAGCCGACCGCGAACGGGCTGGGCACGAATCTCGTCATCAACACCGACCGGCGCACCTATCACCTCGAACTGTCCTCGGCGCCCGATAGCTGGATGGCGTCGGTCTCCTGGACCTATCCCGGCGACCGTCTGCTCGCGCTGCGCCGCGGGACGGCCGAGGCGGACTCCGCCGCGCCGATCGCGACGGGTCTCACGCTCGATCAGCTCAGCTTCCGCTACTCGATCTCGGGCGGCCGACCGTCATGGCGGCCGCTGCGCGCGTTCGACGACGGGACCAGGGTCTATGTGCAGTTTCCCGCCGGCATCGCGCAGGGCGAGCTGCCGCCGCTGTTCGTGATCGGCGCAAACGGTGACACCGAGCTGGTCAACTACCGCGTTCGCTCACCCTATTATATCGTCGATCGTATGTTCGGCGCGGCAGAGTTGCGCCTCGGTGGCAAGAAGGCCGATGTCGTGCGCATTGAGCGCGACGATGGCGCGCGGCGAGGCCGGCGATGACCGACGACCTCGAACGCCCCGGCACCGTGCCTCCGAAAGAGCCGCCCGAACGGCTTGCGATCCGGACGCGCCCGCGCCCCGTGGTGCGCATGAGCCGGACCATGATCGGTCTGCTCGCCGGCGTCGCCGGGATCGGCCTCGCCGCGGCGGCCATCTGGTCGCTGCAGGGCGGGCGCCATGACGGCCCGCCGCGCGAGGAACTCTTCAATGTCGATCGGATCGCCCGCAGCGAAGGGCTCGAAGGGCTGCCCGCCGACTATGGCGCGATGGGCGATGTTCCGCAGCTCGGTGCGCCGATGCCCGGCGATCTTGGACGCCCGATGCTCCGGGCGCAGGAGGAAGGCCGCATGGACCCGGATGCGGCACAGCGCCCCGGCGACGCCGCGGCCGAGGCCCGGCGCGCCCGCGCCGAACAGCTGCGCCGCGAGCGCGAGGCGATGGCCAGGTCGGATGTTTTCTTCGCCGATGACGGCGCTGCAGCCGCCATGCCCGCCGCGCCGGTGTCGGCAAACGCGGTCCCGCCGCAGACCGAGATTCCGCCTGCGGCGTCGGCCGTGCCGGCGAACGGCAGCCAAGCCGCCAAGCGCGCGTTCATTTCCGCCGAGCCGGATCGGCGGATTTACGGAAGTGCGGATTTACAGAAGCCGCGCTCACCCTATCAGCTGATGGCAGGCAGCGTCATTCCCGCCGCGCTGGTGACCGGCATCAACTCCGATCTCCCCGGCCAGGCGATCGCGACGGTCACCGCCAATGTCTATGACAGCGTCAGCGGACGCCATATGCTGATCCCGCAGGGCGCGCGCCTGATCGGCCGTTATGACAGCGCCATCGGCTATGCCCAGTCCCGGCTGCTGCTGGTCTGGGAGCGTCTTATCTTTCCCGACGGCAGCTCGATCCTGCTCGACAATCTGCCCGGCGTGGACGCCGGCGGGCAGGCTGGCCTGCACGACCGGGTCGACCAGCATCTCGATCGGCTGATCGGCGGCGCAGCGCTGGCGACCTTGTTGGGCGTCGGCGCCGAACTCGCCGCGCCCAATCGGTCCAGCGGCGACGGCCAGGTCATCATCGCGACACGCGACAGCGCGCAAGAGGTGGTGAGCGAGGTGGGCCAGCAGATCACCCGCCGCAATCTCGACGTGCAGCCCACGCTGACGATCCGGCCCGGATTCCCGATGCACGTCCTCGTTCAGCGCGATCTGGTGCTGCGTCCCGTCGAGGCACGATAGCTCCATATCGGAGACTTTCACCCGACGATCACAGGCGCTGGCGCGTCAACGAAGGGGGCCGTGTTCAGGGAGGGCTCTGCCGTTACGCGTCTATGGAACTACGTCATCTGCGTTACTTCGTCGCGGTCGCCGAGGAACTCCACTTCGCCCGCGCCGCCGCCCGCCTCGGCATCGAACAGCCGCCGCTAAGCCGGCAAATTCGGGACTTGGAAGAACATATCGGTGTCCAGCTTCTCCATCGGACATCGCGGGCGACCTGGCTGAGCGTTGCAGGCGAGCAATTCCTGCGCGACGCACGCCGGATTCTGCTCGACCTTGACACTTCGATCACCGGGCTACGTTCGCCGGGCGAAGACATCGTCCGCATGGGCTTTGCCGAAGGTCTTGCAGGCATGCCATTTGGTGACATGCTTCGGGCGGCAACGGTCAGTCACCCCAATCTTCGTATTCGGCTCGTCGAGCGCAATCTGGGAGAGATGGTGCGGATGCTCGGGCTGGGTGCGATCGACGCCATTCTGGCGCCTGAACAAGCCGCCACCGTGGACACCGATTCATCGCTTGCTTGGCAGGAACGATTGGCTGTTATCCTGCCCAAATCCTGTGGCGATGATAACAGACCGATCCGGCTGGCGAGCATCGATGTCCCTTTCGTGCTGCCTGACCCTGAACATTTGCCCGGTCTCAGTCATCAGATCGGCGCCTTGCTCACATCCACCCAGCGACAGCGGGCATCGGGTTCGCGTTTCGCCAGCCTGGCGATGATCTACGCGATGGTGGCATCGGGCCACTGCGCCGGGCTTCTGCCACAGTCGCTGGCGGTGGCGTCAGACTGGAACGTCATGCGGCCGATCCGCGATACCAAGGCCACGATCTCGGTATGGCTTACCGAGCGTCGCGGGGAATCCCTGGCCTCGCTTGAAGTCGTGAAGAGCTTGCTGTCGAACAATTCGGGCTACGATTTGCTGCGCGGCGGCGATGATGGGCCGTAACGTCAATTATCCGGCTGTGGCTTTATCTGAACAGCCGCTTGTTCTACGTTCGTTCCGACGGCGAGGAGGTTTGGGTGTCTGGAACGGTACATGATTCGGCGAAGCTCGAAATCGGAGCGCCGGTGTCCCTCAATCGGGCGGGTGGGTAACGCGATGAGCGACGCCATCCGCACTGAAATTCTTGGTCACGCAGCGGGCGGCTCGCTTCTCGATGCCATCTTCAATGACTATGGACGGAGCTGGCGCGACGACACCGATCCGACGCTGTCAACGCTCGCCGAGCTTCATAATGCCGGCGAGATCGACCTTTTGGCGATCGTTACCAAGAGTTCGATTAGCGCCTTTCAAGGGCATCTCTTCTGGCAGGGTCAACAAGTTTATCGCGCGTTGATCAGCCAGCTCGAGGCGTCGGCGGAAGCACTGCTCAGCGTCATACAGATCCTCATCGACGCAGCAGGGCAGGACTTCGCCGCTGGCATGCCGGTGGAGGAATTCGCAAAATGGTGCGCTCTCGATCCATCACGTCCGGCCGAATTACTCGGCCTAGTCGATCGCAAGGTGCCAAACGCAGACCGCTTCCTGACGATCGCCATCAAAAATGGCGTCGCAGTGGACAAGGCCTATTTCATGGATCGCGCCTATGCGTTTTTGACCAGCGGGACCGAAACCGAGAAGCAGTCCGCAATCAATGCGCTCGGGCAAGTCCCCCTATCAACCAATGAAGACTGGGATCGATTGCTGGAAGCCTTCGCCGATCTGCTCAGTGCAGAGGCCAGCGATTCAATCCGGTCCCCGTTGCTCACTGCCATAGCGAGGCGCTTCGATGGTGCTTCACAAGAGCGCCAGGATCGCCTGACCGCGCTTGGTATCGCTGCAGTTGCGCCGCTTGGCGATTTCACTCTCGACACCGCCGCTCGCACGCTCGCCTTCGATCCCGAGCATCTCTCCCTCACCCTTATCGACGCCCTGCTGGACGCGCTCCTCGCCATAAAAGGAGCCAACAAAGGCACGGTTGAAATGCTCGACCTGGCTTTGATGAAGTTGCTGAAGCAAGGCCATGCCGCGCGGACGAGGCGTTGTCTGGAGACATTGCTGCGGCGCGAGGACGATCCCATCGAATTGGAGCAACTCGATTCGCTCTGCTACGCCCTTCGCGAGGCCGGCGGCCAAGTTTTCGAAGACTGGATCGTCGCCTGGTTGCTTGACGGAGACTACGCCCTGTGCGGCGCCCTCAACGATGCGCTGTTCGGCGCGGGCTCGGATGAGTTCATATTCGACATTGATTTCACCCGCTTCGGACTTCGCGAAGTCGACTATGCCTATCTGGCGCGCAAGGCGATCGCGACCTTCTTCCTCAAGCAAAGCGTGATGACGTCACTTCTTGTGTCATTGCTGCGCACGGCTCCGCCCGCTGCTACCGAAGCGATTGTCGAGTTGGTGATCGACCCCATCCTGATAAACTACGCGGGCATTCGGGACGAATATCTGCAGCCCATCGCTGATAATGCAGCCGATCCCGCCCAAACGGCTGTGCAGCGGGCGTTGGATGGCCAGGACGCCTATCTTGCCGGGCTAAGGTCGATCGGACGGGTGCCGGAGCTGCATCCTTCGGAGCGCGAGCGCCGGCTCGAATGGCAACGACACTCGGACAGCATGGCCGATGCGTGGCGCGCCGCACGAAAGAAATCGATTTTCGCATCGATCGCGACCGAGTCGCTTATTCTCTATGGGACACGCGCCGTTTCGTGGTTTGCAGATCATGATGACGCGCGCCGGCGGATCGAGACCCCCATGGGCAGCATCAGCCACTCGTTCGAGATGCCGCGCGTCGAAATCGTTGATCCGCTAGGCCTGCAGATGATGCTGGTCCACTTTCGCGGCGAGGACCGCCCGCAATGAAGCTGGTCTTTCGTCAATATCTCGCATCGCTGCGGGAACGCCGCGAACTCGATGCGGTACTGCCCGATTTGCTGAGCGAGCTCGGCTACACTGTGATTTCCCGACCCTCGATCGGCACGCGCCAGTATGGGGTTGATGTCGCCGCCCTGAGCCCGCCCCACAGCAACGGAGGACGCAAGCTCTTTCTCTTTTCGCTCAAACAGGGCGACCTGACGCGCGCCGACTGGGACGGGACCCCGCAGGCCCTTCGAAGTTCGATCAACGAAATCATAGACGTCTATATTCCGACGCGCGTCGCTCAGGCCCATCGCAAGCATGAGATCGTGATTTGCCTCTGTTTCGGCGGCGATGTCCAGGAAAGTGTCCGTGACAATGTGACCATGTTCACCAATGCACGGACACAGAGCGGCCTGTCCTTCGAAGAATGGAATGGCGACTATCTGGCAGGCCTGCTCGTCGAAGGTGTGCTGCGCGAGCAACTGGTTCGTCCGGAGCTACGGACGCATTTCCAGAAAGCCGTGGCGATGGTCGACGAGCCTGAAGTGGCCTTCACGCATTTTTTGGCGCTTATCGCCGGCTTGTGTTCCGTGACCGGGGCCTCGCCGCGCGAGCGCACGACGATCTTGCGCCAGCTCTATATCTGCCTTTGGGTCTTTTTTGCCTGGGCACGCGACACCGGAAATATCGAGGCGCCCTATCGCGCCAGCGAGCGGATGCTGCTGCAGGCTTGGGCACTCATTTCCGACGACGTCGAGCGCACGACCAAGGCCAGCCAGGAGATCGGGCTCGCGTATTCCGACCTGGTTGGCCTTCATTTCACGATCTGGGACGCCTTGATCGGCGAGAAGATCCTGCCCTTTGTCGAAAGGCAGCATGCGATCTCGGTCGCTGTGGATTCTGCCGCCTCGGTCGATGTCAATCTGAGGCTCTTTGAAACCTTAGGACGCATGGCCATGCGCGGCCTTTGGCATCTGTGGCTTAAGGCAGGATCCGCGCCACTTCCCGACCTACGTGACGACTGGGAATCGCCGGAAGCCAGCGCGCTGGCGCAGCAGATCGTCCATCTCATCCGCAATAACCCGATCTTGTTGACCCCGATCACCGACGAGCAGGTGGTCGATATTGCTGCAACCCTGCTCTTCCTTTCGATGATCGAGCAGTGGAATCCGGCAGCGCGCAACTATGCCGAAGCCCTCGTCGAGCGCACGACGTTCGCGTTTCGCACCCAGAATCGATATCCGACGATCCACAGCGACTATCGGACGCTGGTCGAGCATCCGCGTGAAAGGACCGACGAGTTCCGTAGTGCCGAGACGAAGGGAAGCACGCTTTTTCCATTGCTATCGCTATGGGCTTCATCGCTCGGGAGTGAGAAGGGCGCGGCGCACCTCGCGAAATTTGCGGCCAAGTTCCTCGGGCACTGCAACGCCCAATTCTGGATGGCAGATGCCGACACCGAAGACCGCTTCTACATGGGCGACACCCATCACGGCATATCCCTCGGCAGTCTGCCGATCACGGAAGATGGTGCCGATCTGATGGGAATCCTCGAAACCGAATGCTCGTCGGCGGCGCCCTTCATGCAGCTCTCTGCGATCCGCCTTGGGCACTGGCCTGTCCTCGCGCTGGCTTGCCGGCATTATCGCCTGCCACTGCCGCCCAACCTCTGGTTGGGTGTGATGGCCCAGCTCCGCGAAAAGCATGCGCCCCGCGATGCAGCGGACGCCGCGCGCCCGGCGCGCGGTCGCCGCACACGCGCGGGGCGACGGTCAACGCCCAAGCGCTCACCCCGAAAAACGGAATGAGAGGAGCGGTCCGTCTCGACTTGGTCAAGCTGTCGGCGCAGCTGGCTGAGGAGGGGCGGCATCCCGAATTGGTCAAGGCGATTGCTCGCGCCGCCGCAGCCGGATCGATCCGCGAGGATCTTCGCGCCGCACTGGCGTCGCTGCGCCTTGTCGAGAAGATGCAGGGAGAAGCGTCGCGCGAGAGTGTGCGAGACATGAGTGACGAAACGACCGTGACCGGCGCTTTGTTCACCCAAGCCATCATTCTATATGCGCGCGCGACGTTCACGACGGGCAAGCGGCCCGGGCTTCTCGGGGAATCCGGTCTCTCTGAGGAAGACCGCGCGACTCATGATGAGGTGAAGCTCCTTCGAAACAGCGCGATCGGCCATTTCGGGCGTGGGGATGATCTGCAAGATGGTCCGTTGGTTCGAGAAGCTGTCATTCTCAGTTTCACGCGCGGTCAGAAACAACTGGGCGTCTATACCGTAAGAGCCCAGCATAAGGCCCAACTGTCCGCTCGGCTTTGTCATCTCATCGAAGTGCGTCTTCGCCAGATCGCGGATCGCCAGGACGCGCTGTTCGACACGGTGCATTCTCTGTTTTCGCAGGCTGTGCAACAGGATGCAAAACTCGGTCCCTCGTTGCCTCAATTTCAGTTTGATATTGAGGCCTTTTGCGCCAGTCCGGACGCGGCGCAGCGACTCTATGCCCAATTAGAGGCGGGACAGATCGAAGATATGGACTACGTGGTTTCGATTCCAAAGCATCAACCGTGAACTGCTTTCGCCTCCACTTCACTGAAGCTATGAGTCCCAACGGACTGACCGAGCGGCGCGCGGAAAAGGGCCTTGGGCGCCTGCATCGGTCCGGATAGGCCTAGAACTTACCAAGTGCAGGCCGGCGTCTAAACAATACACCAATGGAGCGTCAGCGTATTTTCGCAAGCAGGGCGCCTGCGCCTGCTTTCTCTGACGGTTGTAAAATCCAATCCACGATCGCCGACCGCAAGCGTCGTGATTTGTCGTATTTGATGACGAATTTGCACCGGGTTGATTGAGGAAATACTTGTCGTTCCGTCGCGTTTGACGAATTCGAACATCAGTCTGCCAGCGATTTCTAAGAATTGCGGCGGAAGGAAACGCCGAGGAGACATCACGCCGACATTGACCCCGCTCCTTAACCGAATACTTTGACCTGGCACGCCAGAGTAGGACATTGTCCGCAAAGGGGGATTCGTGACGTGATCGGTGAGGACAAGAGGCCACGTTGGGTGCGTGACCTAACGCGGTTTCTTCCGCTGAAAAGCCAGTTCGTGCTTACCGGAAACGTGCGCGACCTCCAAATCAGGGTAATCGGCGACCGTGCGGCCGCCGCCTCGCTCAACGACGTATTGGCTGCAACACTTAGCGAGGCCGGTTATCCCGATATTGTCCGCTATGATCCGGTTCATGGCTTCGCAGTAAATCCCGGTCCCGACGGTCCCTCGGTCGATCCCGATGCCCCGCTGGTCCGTCTAGGGCTCACCCCTGCAGACGGGCGCGCGGCGGGTGGCTCCGATCTCTTGTCGAGTACCCTGCAACGATTGGCCGCACTCGATGGCGAGCCGCTCGCGCTTATTGTCGATTTTGCCTCGCGGCTGATCGTCCGAAGCGACGCACTCGCACCCGCCGAGCAGCAATTGTTCACACGCGCACTTGTCACAAGTCAGACCGCTGAGGCGAGACCGGTCGGCCCCGATCGTACGCCGCGCTTCAATTGCGTCATTTGGATCGTCGAAAAGGAGGGCGATCTTCCCGACTGGCTGACCATCGACAATCCGCGGCTACGCCACATTCCCATCGCGCCGCCGGACCGCGCGTCCCGCCGAGCCGTAGCGCCGTCGCTTGTCAGGGGGATGCCCGGCGGGCGCGAAGCCTCGCCCGACGAACTCGAAAAAGCTCAGGATGAGCTGGTCGATGCCACAGAGGGCATGCTGTTGGTCGACCTCAATGCCGTCTCGCAGCTCGCCCGCGCCGAGGGCGTGTTGATCGGAGACGTCGCCGAGGCAGTCCGGAGATACAAAGTCGGCGTCACCGAAGACGCCTGGAAACAGATCGAGCGCAGCCGTATTCTGGCGGGCGCCGACACCATTCGGCGGCGGGTCGTCGGTCAGGACCATGCGGTGGTCCATTTGCTCGACATCGTAAAGCGCGCAGCGACGGGCATTGGCGGAGGGAAACGAGGTGGGCGCCCGCGCGGTATCGCCTTTCTCGCCGGGCCGACCGGGGTCGGCAAGACCGAACTCGCCAAGACGATCACGGAATTGCTGTTCGGCGACGAGAGCGCATACATCCGGTTCGATATGTCTGAATTCAGTGCCGAGCACGCCGACCAGCGGCTGATCGGCGCGCCCCCGGGCTATGTCGGCTACGACGTGGGTGGCGAGCTTACCAACGCGGTGCGCGAGAGGCCCTTCAGTGTGGTCTTGTTCGATGAAATCGAGAAGGCGCACCCCCGCATCCTCGATAAATTTCTGCAGATCCTCGACGATGGGGTGCTGACGTCCGGCCGCGGCGATCGCGTGTATTTTTCCGAGGCGCTGATCATTTTCACGTCGAACCTTGGTATCTATTCGACAGGCCCCGACGGCCTGCGCCGCGCCAATGTCACCCCCGACCAGCCATTCGAAGATGTCCAGAGCCGGGTTCGGGCGGAGATCGAAAACCACTTCAAGCTTGTGCTGAATCGTCCCGAGATTCTGAATCGCTTCGGGGAGAATATCATCGTCTTCGACTTTATCCGCGAGACAGTAGCCGGAAGCATCTTCGACTCGATGGTGGCTTCGGTCCTCAAGGACGCAACGGCGTCGGGACACCCGATCGCGATCGCTCCGGAAGCCAATGTCACGCTACGCAAACTTTGCACTGCGGATCTCTCCAATGGGGGGCGCGGCATTCGCAACAAGATTGAGGCCCATCTGATCAACCCCTTGGCCCGCGCACTGTTTGAACGAGACGGGATCGGACCGGCTGTCATTCGCCGGATCGAAGCGGGCCCGATTACGACGCTGGAATTGGGTGACGCCTGATGCAAATGTCTCTCTCGCGCCTGCATTTTCCTGTTACGTCCCTCGGGACCGGTCGTCGCATCGGGCTGTGGTTCCAGGGATGCAGCATTCGCTGTCCGGGCTGTATTTCGGTCGACACTTGGGAGCAGGGCGTCGGATTGGTGCCGATCGCGGACGTGGTTGCGCGTATTTCTGCGCTCGCCGGTGAAGCCGATGGCCTTACCATTTCCGGCGGCGAACCGTTCGAGCAACCAGAGGCACTGGCAGCGATTCTCGCCGCGTGGCGCGGTGTCTCGAAACGGTCGGTGCTTGTCTTCACCGGACGCGAAATGCACGAGGTCGAGGCCTGGCTTGCGATCAACCCCGGTCTTGTCGACGCGATCATTACCGGTCCGTTCCGTTCGGACCTCGCACAGACAGTCGCCCTGCGCGGCAGTGACAATCAGAAGCTCCATGTCCTCTCCCCGCTCGGAAGGGAGCTGCGCATCTTCGACCGACCGCTGGGCGATGGAGACCGCCGTCTCGACATCATGTTCGATGAGGATGGCGACGCGTGGGTTGCCGGAATTCCGGCGCGCGGAGACATCGGGCGGCTGCGCCGCGCGCTCGCCTCTTCGGGCCATCACGCGATTACGTCGGATGCGCACGGGATGTTCGGCGCATGATCCGCTTCTGCCCCAGCTGCCGAACCGAGCGGCCAATCGAGGAGATGTTCTGCGAGGGCGACCGCGACGGCGCGCTGTGCGACTGGCCTTTATCAAGCCTTCCTTTGCGGCAGCCCGGCTGGCGTCCGGCCGAAGTCGCTTCCCCGACTTCATCGCCATTGCCGGTGCAACGATGCGCGAACGGGCATGCCGTTGATGCCGGTGATCTCCTATGTTCGACCTGTGGGGGCGACGTGCTGGAGAATTCGGCCGTCCCGTCGCAGACGCCTGCGAACGATCCGGAGTCTCCGGGTGCTGTTCCGCCGTCGGACGATCCGGCCGATACCGAGACGGTCATCGGCGAATGGCGACTAATCAGAAGGCTGGCCACGACCAGCCATGTGCGTGAGCGCTATGAAGTCCTGCGGGATTCCGACGGGCGCGAAGCGATCCTCACGTTATACGCGGAAGGCAGCGAACCCGACCCCGAAGTGTATGACGTGCTGCGCACGCTCAACCGCGACCATGTCCCTGAGGTCCTCGAGACCGGCCATCATGGCGACCGGGCCTATGAGGTCTCGGAAGATTTGCGCGGCAGCACCTTCGCCGATCTGGGGTTGGTCGCCAACGATCTCGCCAACCTGTCCCGGATCATCGAGGAGGTCGGCGGTGCGCTCGCTGCGCTTGCGGAATGTGGACTGCGCCACCGGGATTTGAGGCCCGGAGCGATCATGGTGCGATCGCGCGACCCCCTGGATCTTGTCATTACCGGGTTCGGCTCGGCACGGCTCTCCAACTATGATCTCGATATCGTGTCACCGCTCGAAATCACCCGCTACACGGCGCCCGAAGCGGTCGCCGGCGGCGTTGCGGCTGCAAGCGATTGGTGGAGCTTGGGGATGCTCATCCTCGAGCAGGTCACTCGTGGAGCTTGTTTCGCCGACGCCGACGACCAGGCGTTTCTCATCAATGTGCTGACGAATGGCGCGCCGATTCCCGAGGACCTTGCGCCGGAAGTTGACGCTCTGCTGCGCGGCCTGCTGTCGCCTGACCGACGAACGCGCTGGTGCTGGCCGGAAATCCGGCGTTGGCTCGACGGCGACATTCCAGAAGCCCCTCCGAGACAGGGCGCCGCGCAAGATGATCATGCGAAGCGTTCGATTACGCTTGCGGGCAGGCGCTTTTCGGGTGGCGCCCAGTTTGCGCTCGCGGCGGCCGAAGCGGAACATTGGGACGAAGCGCGCACGCTTTTGCTGCGCGGCGAGCTGGCAACCTGGATGGAGGAAGCCGCCCTTCATCCCGAACTGCGCGCCGAAATCCGCCAGATTGCCGCTCTTGAGACCGTTGCCGAAGATTTCCGTCTCGCCTTGGCGCTGAAGGCGCTCAATCCTTCGATGCCCTTGGTCGTGCGCGGCGAGATCGTCACGCCTGGCTGGCTAATGGACCATGTTGATGAGGGGTACGCCCTGATCACCGGCCCGGTGCCGGACCGCCTGGAACGCGAAGATGCGGAGCTCTGGCTGGCCCGTCTCAAACGGCGCGAGACCAGAGTCCGCGAGCGTGCGCGGCAGCTCGACGTCGAACTCGACGACACGAAGCTCAGAACATTGGCGCTCTCCACTTCGAAAAGTCGCCTGGCTGGCGTGTGGGAAGAGCAGCGTCGCATCCTTCCCGACACGGATCATCCGGGGCTCCTGGCGATCATCGAACGGCGTATCACCGAGGAGGAGGATCTCATTCTCCTGCTCAGTGCTGCAACGTCGCAGTTCCGGACTGCCGACGCCATCGTCGAAGAGGCGGAGCAGGTCGCGCGCCGGGCCGGCCTGGAGGACTTTGATCCTGTCGCCGCGCACAGCCGTCTCGCACTGCCACGCCGAGAGGTTCATGCCGAGATCGAGGCAAGAACCGAGGGTTTCGCGCGTTGTGGGATCGAGCGCATCGATGAATGGGCTGACCAGTTCCGCCTTGAACGGCGGCTCCCCATCGCACGCGCCTTGGCCGTACTGGCAGTGGCGGACGATCGCTGGCGTCAGCCACCCCGGCAATCCTACGTCGCCACGCTGCTCGACTTTTTCGCCCGTCGCATCACGGGCTCGATCATGCGCGGTCCCCTTACGCGCATGATCATCGGCAAGACGACGGCCCGCCTAGACCTTGTCGAACTCGATTCCGCCCGCCGCGGCGCCGGCGAACTGCTTGACCATGTGCTGCTGCGCAATGATCAGGCCATCGACATCGATCCCGCGCCGCTGACCGATGACCCTCGTATCGAGCGACGGTTGCGGACGCTGTATGCGCATGCCACGCTTTACCGGCGCGACACGGGCATCGATGGCCTCTACCTCGGCTTTCCGTTCCTCGTGATGCAGGAAGCCAGGTCGAGCACGAGGCCGAGGATCGCGCCGATATTGCTCTGGCCGGTCCGGCTCAGTCCGGAGGTAGGATCAAGAGGTCGGGTAACGCTGGCCTTCGATCGTGATCGCGAGGAGGTCAGGCTCAATCCTGCCTTTGAAACCCTGCTGGGGATGGAAGGCGCGGGCCGTTGGCGCGAGGCGGCCGACGAGGTGCTTTCCCGATCGTCGGTCAATGCCGCCGAAGTGGTCGAGGCATTTCGCGAGCTTGCCGCCGTGGATGGCCGCGACCTCGTAGCGCTACCTTCCAAGGATCTAAAAGCAAAGCCGGGGGACGACCGCGTCGTCTGTTCAGCAGCCTTGTTTCATTTGGGCTTTCTGGGTCAGGCCGTGATGGAAGATCTGCGGCAGCTCAAGGCCATGCCGCCCGGAGGATCGAGCCTCGAAACCGCGTTCCGCGTCGGTGAGGATGTCGAACGGCCCGCGCCCGTGCGCGTCCCGGAATTAGAGCGGTACTTCACGGCGGATAGCGACCCTTCGCAAGAAGCGGCGGTTCTGGAAGCGCGAAACGGCCGCGGGTTGCTGATCGAAGGGCCGCCCGGAACCGGCAAGAGCCAGACGATCGTGAATATGGTCGCCGACGCGATCGGCACGGGGCGCAGCCTGCTCGTCGTGTGCCAGAAGCAGGCTGCCCTCGAAGTCGTGCACAAACGTCTCGATGCAGCGGGATTGGGCGAGCGTGTCGTCATGGTCAATGACGTCAATAAGGATCGCGAGCCGGTGATCCGCGCCATTCGCGAGCAGTTGGACGACCTTTTTCAACGCCCCCATGGCGCGACCGGATGGCGTCAGCAGCGTCACCAGACGGCCGCTCGCATCGAGGCCCTGGAGCAGGAACTTGATGGGCAGCATCGCGCGCTGCACGCGACGGATGCCCAGACCGGACTCTCCTACCGACTCATTCTAGGGGACCTGATCGGCCTCGCCCGGGAGGGTCAGACGCCGCCGCTGCCGTCCCTGCGGCACTTGGTCGGAACGTTGGACCCCGGCCAATTGGCTGTGCTTCAGGAGGTTTGTGCGCCGGTCGCCCGCCTCTGGCTGCCCGCGCGCTATGAAGAAAGCGCGCTCGCCGACACCCGTCCATTTGGCGTCGACGACGGCACGATCGAGACTTTCACTGAAGATGTTCGGGCCTTTTCACGCGTCGAAGCCGAGCGAATGTCGGTCATCGAGCGTACCCCCAACGCGCTGACCATCAACGACCCCGAGCCCTATCGTGCCTGGTCGCTCGAGCATGGTGCGCCGCTGCTCTCGATCGAGCAGGAGTCGCGTGATCGCCTCGCGCGCTGGCTCGATCGTCTTGCGGGCGCTTCGGAGCGCGCACCTGGGCAAACCGCCATGCATGCGGGCCTGATGGAAATCGAAGCGTCTTTGCTTCGCTTGCCCTCTGACGAGGCGCCGGACGATGCTATCGAGGTCGCTCGGGCGATGTCCGACGAAGAGCTTGCGGACTGGACAATCGTCTCCGACCGGTTGCTCGAGCGGCCGGGCCTTCTCGAACGCCTGAACCCATCACGCTGGATGGCCTCTTGGCGTCGGCGGCAGCTTTTCAAACGCGAGGGGCTCGCTGATGGCGTCGCATTCGGTGCGGCGCTCCACCGGGAAGAGTCGCTTCGCCCGATACGCCTGCGCCTCATCGAGGCGGTCAACGAAATCGGCGAGCCCTCCGGGCAATTGCCGCCGCTCAGAGTGCCGCAATTGCTCAGCGCCGCTCGCGCAGCGCTGGGCCAACTCGCGGCGGCCGAGGATCTCGTCCGCCGTCTTGAGCTGTACCCCGAGCGCAATACGGCCTTTGCCATGGCGCGGGCAGCGAGCCGCCAAGCAGTGGCGGACCTGATCGAAGGCATTGATCAGGGATTGGCGCGGCATGCGGCGCGAACTACCTGTGCGGCTGCGCTAGCCCGCCTCAAGCCATGGATGGCAGATGACTGGGTCGAGAATCGTCAGAAAGCAATAATCGGCGACACGACCAATGAGACGCCCGTCGGCATGCTTGAACAAGCCTTGCCGCATGTCGTTGCCTATCAGCGCTTTCGCGCGCGTGTTCCCCAGCTGGGTGCAGAGGCCATGGCGGTCTTCGGAGAGTTCGGGCGCATTCGGGAACGCATTGAAGCTTTGCCAGCGGAAGAGCTCGAACCGACCGTGCGGCGCGTCATGGCAACAGAAGCCCGCCTGGCGTGGAAGATGCGGCTCGAGGCCGAGGACCCGACGCTTTTGCTTGAGGCCTCGGAGCTCGAAGCCAAAGCATCTTCTCTCAAAGCAGCCGATGGAGAAATGCGGACGCTCAACCGGCGCCTTCTGGTTGAAGGCCTCGACGCCAGCCGGTTGCGACCGTTGCGCGAATGGGAGGACATCACCCGATTGCGCGGTGTTCGTGCCAAGCGACTGCGCGAATTTGTCGACAAAGGCGCTGACCTCGGCCTCATGCAGCTCAGGCCGGTCTGGCTGGTGAACCCCGACGTCGCCAGTCGGCTCCTGCCATTGCGGAAGGCCCTTTTCGACACGGTCATCTTCGATGAAGCATCCCAGATGCCGATCGAATATGCGCTGCCGACGCTCTATCGCAGCTGCAATATGATCGTCAGTGGCGACGAAAAGCAGATGCCCCCCACGGCGTTTTTCGCAAGCCGCGTCGAAAGCGACGAAGCCGAAATCTACGATGGACAGGAGGCCGGTGACGAACTTGGCGAGGAAGAGCGCGACGCGGTGGCAGAGACCTGGAACCGGCGTGAAATCAAGGATTGTCCGGATCTACTTCAGCTTGCCAAGACCGTCTTGCCCTCCACGACCCTGCAAATTCACTATCGATCCGCCTATCGAGAGCTGATCCAGTTCTCCAACGCCTCATTCTACGTCAACCGACTCAGCGTGCCCGCACGTCATCCCGCAGAGGAGATCAGGCGGGCGCGACCCATCGAGATGATCCGGGCCGAAGGTATCTACGAGGATCAAACCAACCGCACGGAAGCCGAGCGTGTCGCAGACGCCCTTCGCGACCTGTGGCGACCGTGCGCAACCAAGCTTCCGACCGTCGGCGTCGTCACTTTCAATCGCAAGCAGGCTGACCTGATAGAGGAAGTCCTCGAAGATCGCGCCGAACAAGATGCGGCCTTTCGCACTGCGTTGACCCGCGAGCGGGACCGCCTTGAGGGCGGCGAGGATATGGGCTTCTTCGTCAAGAACGTCGAAAATGTTCAGGGCGACGAACGAGACGTGATCATCTTCTCGTCCACCTTCGGCCGCAATGCGCAGGGCACCTTCCGGCGATTCTTTGGCGTCCTGGGTCAAACCGGCGGCGAACGTCGTCTGAACGTCGCCGTGACGCGCGCGCGGCAAAAGGTCATCCTCGTCACGTCGATGCCGATCCCGCTGATTTCGGACCTACTGTCGACACGGCGGCAGGCCGTGAGCCCGCGGGACTTCCTGCAGGCCTATTTCGAATATGCCCGCTGCATTTCAGACGGCGATCTGGAAGCGGCGGCGCTGCTGCTGACAAGGCTTACCCCCGAGCAGCGCCGCAGCCTCGGTCGCCATGATGGACTGGGCGACGGGCTCGAGGAAGCCGTCGCCGCCGAGATCGAAGCCCTGGGATGGAAGCCGGCCCCGGTGAGCGATGACGGTGCCTTTGGTCTCGATTTCGCGATCGAAGATCCCCGCACTGGCTTGTATGGGATCGGTATCGAATGTGATGCGCCCCGTCACGGGCTGCTTGTGAATGCGCGGGCGCGCGAAATGTGGCGCCCGAGCGTACTTCGCCGATCGATTCCCGTCATCCACCGGGTCTCCTCCCATCGCTGGTTCCATGAGCCGATCCGCGAACGCGACCGCCTTAAAGCCGCGGTAAGCGCGGCAATGGAGAAGCGGCCATGAGCGGGCCCAAGGTCGTGCGAATAGTCACCCGCGAGGAGATTCTCGAACTCTGTCGAGGTCAGCTGGCCCGCGTCGATTCCGCGCTTGCCGAATGGACTCGCATCGGACGTCGCAATGATTGTATCGATGACGAGGCAATCGCGGCCGCTCAAAGCCGCCGCGACGCTTTGGCTTCGCTCATCGCGTCTGATCGATTCATCGACCTTCAGAAGCAGGCTCCAATCGAAGAAGCCTTTCTGCGGGATGACCTTCAGCGACGTTTGGCCAAGGTTGCATCCGCTCAGGCCGACGCCCGATCGCGCGAGCGGCGCGAGCACGAGGCGGCCAAGGCCTTGCTCAAGGCGCTTCGCAAGGATGCCGTTCCGCTCGATACCGAGCTTGTGGCTGGTCTCGAGCGAGGTGACTCCGCGGCAACCGCGCGCGGTCTGTTGCTCCTCGGCGGCAAAGGGGAACCCCAGTCGGACGCGTCGCTCGCCGCCAAGCTGCGCGAGGGCGTGGCAACGCCGTCCTTTGCGGAATGGGCAAGTGCGCAGCCCGCTCCAGCTCAGGAGCCTGCGTTCGACCGTATTGCCAGGAGAATTGCGGAAATTGCGCAGATTGCCGACCGCACTGAAGAATCAGCTTGGCGCACTCGCCTCAGCGAGGCGGTCGACGCCCCGCCCAATCGCCGCCATCTGATTCTCGATGCGCTGGAGGTCGAAACAGGACGGGCTCTTACCGAAGCACGCCGACATGCTGCGGCATTGTCCGAGTTTCATGCGACGCTCGCCGAAGCTGACATCGCCGGACTTGATACCGCGCACTGGCAAGCGGAGATCGAGACGTTGGCCGCCGAACAGGTTCAGGCGCGCCAAGCGGAAATGGCTTCAGCGATTCGCGCTCGGCAAACTGCGAAGGCGGTGCAGGCACGGCGCGCGGCTGTTTTGGAAGGCTTGAGCGGTCTTGGCTATGAGGTGTCCGAGGGCATGTCCACGGCCTGGGCCGCCGAAGGAAGACTGGTGCTGCGGAGCGCGGCCCGCCCGGATTATGGCGTGGAACTCAGCGGTGCGGATCGCTTCCAGATGCGGCCGGTTGCGTTCGATATCAACGGCCATGGCCCGGAGCCGTCGCGCGACCGAGATGCCGAAACGATCTGGTGTGGAGACGTCACCGGTCTTGAAAAGCGGCTCGCCAAGCTCGGCGATGGCCTTCACATCGAGAAGGCGCTAGCGATCGGTGCTGTACCGCTGAAACGGATCGAGATGAGTGGTCCTGACGGGGGTGCCGCGGCCGAAGCGCCGGTTCTGCGGGAGCGAACGCTGCGCTAGGGCGCGCGCACGGGACGCCATCCTGCCCGCCGCGCTTGCGCGGCTGAGCAGAACCAGCGTTCGCCTTTCGACGTGTCTATTCTGACATCTGCGTACGTCCGCGATCCAGGCAGATGGTAGATTCGCGCCCCCGACGCAGCGATATTCCCCTTGATGCCGCAACTGGCATTCGGTGGCGCCGGATCGGGGCCGCGTTGCGTTCTGCGATAGGCCTCGGGTCTTTGCAGCCCATGGGCCCAAATGCCCCGACGCGCTGCCCGCGCCCGTGTTTCCGCTGGCACATAGGTGAGGCTGTACCGTCGATACGCCGTGGCCCATCCCGCTTCGACGAGATCCGCGCCGATATCTCGGCCATTCAACCGGCAGACTGCGACCAGCCGACCGTATCGATCACGTTGGATCGGCGTACAAACAAGCCGCTTTCCCTCCACTCTCGCTTTCAACCAGGATGCGGCCATCTTGCCGCAGGCATGATCCCGGCGCGGCCCACAAAGCTGCGCGAGTTCGGGTGCATCGACACCCGATAGCCGCACCTTTTCGCCGCGGACCACCAATGTGTCGCCGTCGACAACCTGGGTCATGCCCGAAAAGGCCGCCTGCATCGCCAGCGCCAACAGAAGGGAAGTCATTCCTCTTTGTTCCTCATTCCAATCAAGTATAAATCGCTGCGCGCAAAGGACAAAGGGGGGTGCCGAAATGGTGACGAGTAGACAAGTTGGGCGCGGCGTGGTGCGAACAATGCGCGCTATGGACCGTGCAGCCAAACAGGCTGAACGGCAGCGTGTAGCGCATCAGCAGGCCCTGCACCGCCAGTCTCTGCTCGATGCCTCGGCAGAGGCCGCCGCGGAATATGAAGCAATTATGGAGGCGCTGACCGGCGCGCATCGGATTTCGCTTGCCCGCCGGGACTGGCTGACGGTTGCCACCGCACCCGCCGTAGCCACACCGGGACGGGCAGACGACGCCGAACGCGCAGCATCCGCCGAACTCGAAAACTACACGCCAGGCTGGTTTACGCGCCTTCTCAAGCGCGAAGAGCGCGCTCGGCAGGCGCTGGCCGATGCCGTTGATGCCGCGCGCGCGCGACGATGCCGAGCACAAGCGACGGGCGGACGCCGCCGACGCCGAGAATCGGAGGATTGCCCACGCACAGCGCCTGGTCGAGCGTAATCCTGACGCCATGGTCAAAGCACTCGAAGAAGAGAGTGCGCTGGGTGATCTGCCGTTCAGCGTGGAAGGCCTCGACACCCTGTTCATAGATGGCCGTGTCGTCGCCGTGGTCGACGGTCTCGATCTTGAGGATATGCCGGAAGAAAGCGTGACATTGCTGAAATCCGGAAAGGCGTCGGTCAAAGCACTACCCATTGGCAAGCGCTATGAACTTCATCGCGACGCCATCTGCTCGGCGGCGGTCCGCGTCGCGATCGAGTTTCTGGCGGTCCTGCCGATCGAGGAGGTTGAAGTCGTCATGCTCACCGACATCCTCGACAGAGGAAGCGGTCATATCGATGCCCATCCCGTTCTCCATCTCCGCGTCACCCTTCAGGCGTTGAACACGCTCAATCTGGCACGCACCGAAGCCTCGGCGCTTGTCGAAAGGCTTGGCGGGCATATGGAGTGGAACAAGCGCGAAGGCTTCCGGGCAATCAATGCGGCCGCCTTTGGTATCGATCTCGATGCAGAGACCTGAGCCGCTCCCGGACGAACGGGATTGCCGGGCCCTAACGCGAAGCTGTTCTGCCAGTCTGACTAGATCCGCACACCTGCGATCGCCCAAAGCTGTTTGAGGCTCATCTCGATCTCGCCCAATCGCGCCTGATCCAGGCCGCTGAGCATCGCGACGACATATTCATCGGTCCGATAGGCGTCCATGATGGCGTTGCGCTGTCTGGCCAGCGCCACAAACTCCACGGCCAATGCGCTGTCGTCTACCGGCTTCAGGAGGTTCGGCCGAAAGCGCTTGGGTTCGTAGACAGCATTGGCGTCAGGGAGGAAAAGGAGCTTCGCCACCTGGCCAAGCTGCGGACTCACATCGAGCAAATTGCCCTGCCGGTTACGCCAGACACCATGATGCTCCGCCTCGAAATAGAGGCCCGGGACATGCCAGATCGCCCAGCCGAACGCGGTTTCTCCGCCCGCCCTGGCGATCTTCCGGGCAACATTGTCAAAGCAGGCGGACTGTTGCGCGTCAGCGGAAGGTTTCGACCGAACGAAAACGGGGCGCTCCGACGATATCTCGCGGCAAAATTCCAAAATGCCACCGCTCAAACTTTTCGGTACCGTGCTCATGCCGCGCTGCCCAAAGACCGGGGCGAGACACGGCCAGCATCGAAGGTGAGATCACAGCAATCCAATGAACTGGATCCAGGCGCTCAGCGTGTCGGCGACAGTGACGAGCAGATTTTGCAGGGCGGCGTTCTTGCTGACGACTTCGATAGTCAATGCACCCCCGATTGCGGCAACGCCGCCCTTTACGAGCGCCTGCGCGCCGGACTTGAGCCACGATCCAATCATGCTGGCAAGCTGCCGCAGTCGGCCCTCCGCCTTCTCCAGAACGACCGTGTTGGCTTCGACCTTAGGAACGGGCTTGCTGAGCTCCTGGCGAATGTCGGTGATGCTATCGCGCGCAGCGTCGATCTGCGCTTGGTCCACGTCCAACCGAAATTCGGCGGGGGCCTGGTTATGACCGATCATCGACGAGCGCTCGCGAAGCTGCGCTAAAGCACGGTCCAGCTCGTCGAGTTGCCGGGGCAGTTGCGCCAACCGGAGTGCCAATGGGAGCGGCTCGTCTTCGGGCTCGTCATCGTCGGGCAGGTGCTGCAAGCCGAAATCGATATTCTCGAGCAACTCGTGACCGTTGACGTCGGTCTCCCTCATATTCTCGGCGCCGAGCGGATATTCCCACAGCTCCCACGTCAGCGAGCCTAGGGCGGGATGATCGAGGGCGGCCGAATAGCCGATTTCCTGGCCCATTTGCCGCTCGTCCGCCGCGAATTCCGCCCAGTCCAATTCGTCGGCAGGAATTTCAAATATCTCTCCGCTCGTCGCATGCCGGATGCGCGCGACGCCGCGGGAATAAATGCCGGTCATGCCGCCACCCTAGGCGGCCGCGACTTCAACGGAGACCTTCGTCACGTTGAACAGCGACACCGCTCCGCCGGCGGCCTTGCCGGGATCGAACAGGGCGAGGTTGATTCCGTCGCTCACCGAGCTGCGGTAGACGACGCCGTCGAAGCCGCTCTTCTTGATGAATTCGCACAAATACTGGCTGGGAATATAGTCGATGGCCGCGCCCGAGGGCAGGACCGGTCGCGTCAGTTCGTCACCCAGGCGCTCCAGGAACGGCAGATCGGCGCGCAGCTGGCCAATCTCGCTCGCGTCAGTCAGGATGAAGGGCGAGACCAGCTTGCGCGGGTTGCGCAAATCGACCGTGCGGATCTCCGGAATGGTGAAATCGGCGACGCAGGCAACTTCGCCGGTGTGCGGGCGGATTTCCGCGGCCGCCGTTTCGGGAAGCGAGCCGAGATAGAGATAGGGGATGCCCGCCGGATTGGCGCGGCCGTGCGATGCGCGGCGCTTCGGCGGCGCCCCCATCTTGTTGATCGGGAAGGTTTCGTCGTCGGTGCGGATGCGGGCGCGATACCATTGCCGCGGCAAGGGCGGCGCCAGCAGCAGGTCGAGGAGCTGGCGCAGCCGGTTTCGATCGATCGCGACATCGAGAAACCAGCGATTCTTATACATCATCTCGTCGCGCAAGGTTTCCCAGAGCGCGAGGCCCTCGCTGATATAGCTTGGTGACGGCGCGAAGGGACGGCGCACGATCTCGCCATCGTCCAGGATTTCGCCGAGCAATTCCTTGGCGTGCGCCACATCCATGTGCGGGTGCGTGAAGAGCTGCCAGTCGTCCTTCATCCACTCGACCAGCGATTTTCCGTCGTCGCTGGGCTCGTACACATTCACGAGCAGCTCGAACCATGTGGCGAGCTGGGCCGGCTCGACCAGCAGCGTGTCGGCCGTTCCGCAGAAGCTGCAGGTGCCGCGTTTCGCATCCAAGGATGGGAAGATGTCATCGCGCAGGCCGCGATCATCGAAACATTCAGGACAGCAGTATTTTTTCGGCATGCCCGCTCAACCGAGATAGTGAGCCAGCGTCTCGATATGATGCTTCATCGAGAGCTTCTTCACATAGCCGAGGCCGGGGAAATGCCCCTTCTCGTGCAGCCCGAGAAATTCCTTCAGCGCTTCCGTCTCATGGAGATGGGAGGTGCCGCTCTCGAACTTGGCGACGAGCTTCGCGAGGGCCTGGCCAAACTTGCCCGCCGGGTCGGTCGGCGTGTCCTTCGTGTCCGAGACGAAGTGATAGATGTACATCACCTCGTCCTTGTCGGGGTCGATAAAGGTCAGATGGATCGCGACGGCATAGGCCGGCCCGCCGCCCTCGCTATAGACATCGCCGACCGTCAGGAAGTCGCCGAAGCCCGCCATCCCGAGGTCTTCATAGGTGACATGGAGGTCAGAAAACTCTTCCATCGGCGGATAGTCGGCGTTGCGCTGGCGCTTGAAGCCATCGCGCACGAGGATGCGCTCGCTCTGGTCGAAATGCTTGCGATAAAGAAGCTTGGCATGGTCCTCGACGAAGACGTTGGTCATGTCGGCTAGGTCGTCTGCGAGCGCTGCGGCAAGATCCTTCGGTGCGGTGAAGCCCGCATGGACCAGAACCGGATTATGATCAGCGTGATCGGCATGACAGGCCATGACCTCATCGACGGTCATGTCGCTGCGGAGGAGAATGCCGGCGCTGATCGCATCGTTGTCCAGAAAGCCTTCCTGCAGAAAGCCCGTGATGCTGGCGCCGTCCTCCTGATGATCGCCATGGCGAGGATTGACGATGACGATCGCTTTGCCACCAGCGTCGCAAACCGCGGTGAGGGTCTTTTTCAGACCGCCAAGCGCCTCGCGCACCGGCTCGATGATCGGCACGAAATCCTTCTCGGCGAGCAGCGGGGCCATTTCGCGGATCGTGATGAGTTCGAACTGCTTTCCGCGAAAATAGGGATAATACATGCGTTGATCAGCTCCAGGCCAGGGCCGCGCCGAGCGGCGTCGCGACAGCTTCGACCAATCGGCCATGGTCGCCGCGGCGCACTGGGATCGACAGCGCCGCAGCCTGCAACGAATCCGGCAGCCGGTCGATGAGATCGCCGAGCGGGGCAAGGTCGCGGGTGCGCTTGAGGGTTCGCACCATCTCGAAATGCACCGCCGTCGGATCGAGACCGACGAACAGCTCGCGCAGGGCCGCGTGCCGCTGCGTGTTCGGTACTTGCGGAACCGCTATGCCGAGCGCCTTCAGGATTGCGCACGCTTCGGCCGCGCGAAGGGCTTCAAAGACCGTCACCGGACAGATGCGTTCGGGACGGTCGATCGCCTCGCGCACGGTTTGGATCTGGTAGCGCTTCGACAGGCACATCACGCCGACATCGTCGGGCACCGTCGCCCACACGCCTTCGACATGGCCTTCGCTGGCGATGACGTTCACCTTGGCGAAGACACGCTTGTAATTCTCGACCTGATTGGCGAGCCGGGCGAGGGAATCGCGCTCCGACTTGATTTCATAGACGGTCGCGGTGCCGTTCAAAATCACCAGATCGGCTTTGCACGATCCCGCCCGAAACTCGTTGAGCATCGAGGCAGTGCGCAGCGAATGCGTGCCCATGAGGATCTTGTGGCTGATCGCCGCGCGATAGATGTACTCGTCGCGCTGTCCGGCGACCTTCAGAATCTCGAAAGCCGAATCAAACGTGTCGCCGACGCTCGCGTCAGTGCCGCAACGGCGGACCAAGTCCGTCTGATCGACAAGACGACGAAAGAGGCCAGAGCGACCCTTTTTGGCCATTTCACGGAAAACGGCAGCGGAAAACAGGCGCGTCAAAGCAGAAAGTTGCGTTGCGCTGCTAATGATCGATCCCCCGCCCGTGTCGCAATTCGCACTGTGCAACGCACTCGCTCTTAGCCGAGAACCTTCCAGGAAGGAATCGGGGAAATGATCGGGCCGGACAGACCAGACCTGAAGCGCTGTCGGCTGACCCGTCATGACGCGGGACTTGCGGCGGCCTTGCGGCGCGGTTGGACCGGCGGACGACCCAGCGCGACGGCGATCTTCGCCGAGGCGCGTTCGGCTGCCCGCTTCGCGGGCGCAAGCTGGACATGCGCATAGATCGCGGTCGAACGCGGGCTGCGATGGCCGAGGATGGCACCGGTCATTGCGAGCGCCTGACCGGCGGAGGTCGATGTTGAGCCCATGGTGTGCCGCAGGGTATGCGGCGTAACATCATGGAGGCCGGAGAGCTTCTTCACTTTGGGCCAAATGCCCTTTGTCCCCTGGAAGAAGGACTCGCCTTCGGTCGCCGGAAAAACGAACGCGGATTCCGCGTCGCGCGCGATGCCGCGCAGGATCTCGATCGCGGCCAGCCCAAGCGGCCGGACCGAGCGCCCCGTTTTGGTGTTTTCGAACATGAGAAAGCCGCGATCGAGATCGACTTCGCTCCACTTCAGGCCGGCGATCTCGTTGCGGCGGCAGCCGGTCAACGCCCATAGCCGCGCGATCGCGATCGCTTTCGGGTTGGTGCCGCTAGCCTCGAGCTGGTCAAAGGCGGCGCCGAGGCGTTTGACCTCTTCGAGGGTCAGGAAGCGCTCGCGCTGATTGTCGGTCTTCCGGACCGCCGCCTTGTCGACAGGGTTCCGGTCGGTCAGCTCAAGCCGCATGGCAAAGCTGTACATGGCCGACAGATCGCGGATCGCCTTGCGCGCGGCGCCTTCGCCGCCGCGGACGATGATCCGCTTGCGTGGACCGATCTTCTCATCCTTCGCGGTCTTGCCGCTCGCGACATCGCGCGCGAACTGCTCGACGTCGGCGATGCTGACATCCCCGACCCGCTTGCGCCCCAGAAGGGCGACAATGTGATGATCGATCCGCGCCATCGTATATTGCTTGGTCAGCGCCTTCATCGGCTCGCCGATGCGCTTGCCGCGCTGGATCACGCAGCCGCGCTCCTCATACAGATCGCGCAACTGCGAAATCAGTAACTCGCCGCGCTTGGCGATACGCTTCTCGCCGGGGTCCTGGCCGTTGGCGACCGCACCAAGGACCGCCTTGCCCTGTTTGCGCGCCTGGTCGATCGTCAGGGCACCGTAGCGACCGAGGGTATAAGTGCGACGCTTGGCCGTCCGGCCGCCGCCGTCGATCCGATAGCGCACGATGAAGGATTTGACGCCGCTCGGCATGATGCGAAGACCGAAGCCCGCGAGTTCGGCGTCCCACAGCTCGTACTGCTCGGAACGAACGACCGCACGATCGCACAGGTCGCGCGTCAGTTTGGCGGTCGATCGCTTGCCCACTTGCCTGCCTCCGTTTGGACCCGTAGTACCGCCGGGACCACTGCGGGTCCACGGGCAAGCAAACTGGGTCGAATTCGAGCGAAGCATAGCACAGCTTGAATCATGATAAAACAGGTACTTGTCTTAGTCAGGCGCAGCCCGTCGTAGTCCATCCAAGTATTAGTCTAGATTTGCCAAGGTTGGGGTCGAGGGTTCGAATCCCTTCGCCCGCTCCAGAATTCCTAGGAAAATTATTGATTTAACCGCTTTATGCGGTCCCGCGTTCATGCGCGCTGGTTCCAAAACCATCATGTATGCCGAGCCCGGCGACTATCGGGCCGCGACCCAGAACATCTGGCGCGGTGGCGCAACGGCGAGCGCGGTTATGCTGCCGGTGGTCCCTTGACCGGCGCAGGCGCAGGTCGAACCAGCGGATCGATCACGAGCAGCAGACGCTGTTCTCCCGTTCCGCCGATCGGCGGAGAACGGTGCAGAATGGCGGGCTGCTCTGCCCCCAGCCGTCCCTTGAAAAGGCCGACATCCCCCGCCTTCAGTTGGTGGACCACGCCATCACCCTGATCGGCATGGACCCATTGCGTGCCCGATCCGACCAATGTCATCAACAGCCGCGCCGTCACCATGTCGGCGTGAAACTTGCGGCAAGCGTCGGTTTCCACCACCTCCAACCTGATCCGCAAGGTGCCGGCTTGCATGATCTCGGCCACGCGCCTGCCCAACGTCACGATCTCGGCGCATAGCGCATTGCGGTCCGGGCCTGCGGCATATCCGGCTTCAACCAGTCCTTCGTCGATTGCCTCGCCAAGCATATCGACCCCTGCCACGAAATCGAGATCCTTGACGCTGTCCAGGTCAAGTCGCTCCAGCCAGGCAAGGGCGGTCGGCAGACTCCTCCTCCAGAGCGCGAGATGCACCGCTTGATAACCGATCATGTCGAGGACCGAACCGCCCGCGCCTTCGACGTCCGCGTCTTCACGCGCTTCGACGGTCACGGTCATGCCGCCGCCTCCAGCGCCGGTTCGCCCCAGGCGGGAAAGGGATCAGGCAGCCCTGTCCATAACGTGGGCGTGAACGCCTTGACCGACAGCAGGCAGGCATCGAGCATCCGCCGGATGCGCGCCTCGTCCATGCCGATGCCGATGAACACCAGTTCCTGCCGACGGTCGCCCCACGTCTCGTCCCAATGGCCCGCGACGAACCGCTCGAAACGGTCGTCATTGGGCCAGTCCTGCTTGGGGATGCTCGCCCACCAGCGGCCCATGCGCGCCGTCATCGTCTGCGCGCCCGCCACCGCCAGTTCACCCACCCAGTCCGGCCGCGTCGCCAGCCAGAAATGCCCCTTGGCGCGCACGACCTGATCCAGGCCATCGGTGGTCAGAAAGGCATGGAGCTTGACCGGCTCGAATGGTTGGCGGGCGCGATAGACGAAGCTCTCGATCCCATATTCCTCGGTTTCGGGCTGGTGGTTAGCATATCCATACAGCTCCTTGGCCCAGAGCGGGTGCTGCGCCGCCTTCTCCTCATCGAACAGGCCGGTGTTTAAAATGGCCTCGAGCGGCACCTGGCCATGATCGCAGGTGATGATCCGCGCGTCGGCGTTGAGGCTGGCGACCAGCTTCTTGACGATCGCGAGTTGCTCGGGGGAAACGGCGCCTGCCTTGTTGACGACCACCACATCGGCAAATTCGATCTGCTCGACCAACAGGCCGACGAGACTGCGATTATCATCCTCGCCCAGCGATTCGCCGCGATCGGCCAGAAAATCCTGGCTCGAATAATCCTTGAGCAGGTTGAGCGCATCGACGAGCGTCACCATTGTATCCAGCCGCGACACATCGCCCAGCGACATGCCAGCCTCGTCGCGGAAAGAGAAAGTGCTGGCAACGGGTAGCGGCTCCGAAATGCCCGTGCTCTCAATCACCAGATAGTCGAACCGACCTGTCTCGGCGAGCGTACGCACCTCCTGCAACAGATCGTCGCGCAGGGTGCAGCAGATGCAGCCATTGGTCATCTCGACCAGGCTTTCCTCGCTGCGCGCCAGCGCCGCACCGCCGCCGCGCACCAGATCGGCGTCGATATTCACTTCCGACATGTCGTTGACGATCACCGCCACCCGGCGTCCCTCCCGGTTGGCGAGGACGTGATTGAGCAACGTCGTCTTGCCAGCGCCTAGAAACCCCGACAGCACGGTGACCGGCAGGCGACGCATCGAGGGATTTGATGAAGAAGAAGCTGACGCCATTACGCACCCTTGCCTTTTAGGAGATAGTATATCATTACTCCGTCTCTACGATAGGAGGGTCGTCGTGGCAAGCCATGCATAGCCGGAATGCCCTGCGCCGGCTGAGCCCCTTCAATGTGCCGCGCGCCGCGCCCATTCCTCCCCTTTTTTTGAGGATCGATCATGTCCGACATGTGTGAGACCGAAAATCTTTTCCTGCAAAGCTTCAACGATCCAGAGCAGGTCGCGAAATATTCGGAAGGACCGACGCGCTTTGTTCCAGGCCTGGAGGCCCTTCATCGCATGACGGGCCTTCTCCTGGCTGAGGATGTGCCTGCCGATGCACGGGTGCTTGTCCTGGGTGCGGGCGGCGGGTTGGAACTCCAGGCATTGGCCCATATGCATCCGGACTGGACATTTGTTGGCGTCGATCCCGCGGTCGAGATGCTGCGCCTTGCGCAACGGACGCTGGGGCCATTGGCCGACAGGGTGCAACTGGTGGAAGGCTATATCGATGATGCGCCGACCGGCCCATTTGACGCCGCTTGCTGTTTACTGACGCTGCACTTCCTCAGTGCCGGCCCACGTCGGGAAACCGTCGCCGCCATTCATCGCAGGCTCAAGCCCGGCGCGCCTTTCGTAGCCGCGCATGGCAGCTTCCCGCAGGGAGAAGAGCGATCGCTCTGGCTCGATCGCTACGCGGCCTACGCCATCGCGGCGGGCGCGGATCCGGCGCAGGTCCAGGTCGCCCGGTCGGCGGTCGATAGCAGCGTCAATATGCTCAGTCCCCAAGACGATATGGCAATCCTGCGCGATGGCGGATTTAAGGATGCAAGCCTCTTCTTCGCCGCCTTCACATGGCGGGGGTGGATCGGACATGCATAGCCGCCCATGACCGGGCAAGGTGACGCCGCACGCCGACTCCGACCTTCCCACAATATTGAACCGCCGCCTTTGGCGGGACTGGGCTTCATGGGCGTCGGATGATGTCGTTCAGCGTCCCATAGCGCAGGATCACGCGATCAAAGCTTTCGCCAAGAGCTGGTTCGCCCGCCCTGGCATCACCCGCTGTTGCGCAGCGCCGTGGCAATGGCGTTGATCGACAGTTCAATGCCTTCCTTGATGCGCGGATCATCCTCGCCGGCGCGGTGGCGTTTCAGCAATTCGACCTGGAGCAGGTTCAGCGGCTCGATATAGGGCAGGCGCAGCCGGATCGAGGTTTCCAGCGCCGGGTTCTTTTCCAGCAGCCGCGACTGGCCGGTGGCGGTCAGCAGCCCGTCATGCGCTTGGTTCCATCCTTCGCGGATGCGGCCGAAAATGCTGTCGGCGCGCGCCTGGTCCTCCACCAGCGGCAGGTAGCGCGCGGCGATGCCCAGGTCGGACTTGGCCAGCACCATTTCCATATTGCCCAGCGCCGATTTCAGGAACGACCAATGCTGCGCCATGTCGGCGAGCAGCGCCTTGTCCTCGAATGCCGCCATCGCCTGCCCCACGCCATACCAGCCCGGCAGCATCACCCGCGCCTGCGCCCAGCTGAACACCCAGGGAATGGCGCGCAGATCCTCGATCGCATTGCTCTGCTTGCGGCTGGCGGGCCGCGAACCGATCTTGAGGCCGGCGATTTCCTGGATCGGGGTCAGCTGGCGGAAAAATTCCTTGAACCCCTCCGTCCCGTAGACAAGGTCGCGATAGGCGGCGAAAGCGTTCTTGGAAAGCTCGTCCATCGCACCCGAAAAACGCGCGGCGTCGCGCGCCGTAATCCCTTCCGGCTCCAGGCTGGCGAGCAGGGTGGCGCTGGTCATCGCCTCCAAATTGGTCATCGCGACATCGCGCGTGCCGAACTTTGCCGCGATCACCTCGCCCTGTTCGGTGATGCGGATGCGGCCCTGCACGCTGCCCTTGGGCTGGGCCTGGATCGCCGCGAAGGCGGAGCCGCCCCCGCGACCCACCGCGCCGCCCCGGCCGTGGAACAATTGCATCGCCGCGCCCGCTTGGGCGAACACCGGCTCCAGCGCCTGGCTCGCCTTGTAGAGGCCCCAGGTCGACGTGATGTAGCCGCCATCCTTGTTGCTGTCGGAATAGCCGATCATCACTTCCTGATGGCCGCGCGCCTTCACCACGCCGGCGATTTCGGGCAGGCCGAAATAGGCGGACATGATCTTGGGCGCCGCCTCAAGGTCGCCGATCGTCTCGAACAGCGGGATCGCCATGATCGCGGCGCTGGGCGGATCGCCATTGTCGCCGACGCGCCACAGCCCCGCTTCCTTGAGCAGGATATTGACCTCCAGCAGGTCCGACACGCTCTGCGCCATCGAGATGATATAGTGGGTGAGGCATTGCGGGCCATAGATGCGGTGCGCCTTCGCCGCGGCATGGACGATCGCCAGTTCCGACGCCGTCTCTTCCGAATAGGCGGAAAAGCGCGATCCCAGCGGCCGGTTGTTCGCCAGTTCCCGGCGCAGCAGCGCGATGCGCGCATATTCGTCGAGCGCCAGATAATCGGCCTCCACCCCGGCGACCTTCAGCAGTTCGGCGACCACCCGTTCATGCACGGCGCTGTTCTGGCGCATGTCGAGCGTGGCGAGGTGAAAGCCGAACGTCTCGACCGCGCGGATCAGGCGGCCGAGCGCCCCGCCGGTCGCCAATGCGCCATTGCCCTCGCTCGCCAGCCCCTGGGCAACGATGACCAGGTCGTGGCGCAGGTCGGCCGGGCTGGCATAGGCCTCGCCCTTCAGGCTGGATGGCCGCGCCGGCTGCGCCCCGGTCAACTGGACGCAGGTCGCCGCCAGCCGGGCGTAGATGCCCGAAAGCGCGCGGCGATAGGGCTCGTCCTTGCGGCTGGGGGAGGCGTCGCCGCTGGCCTCGGCCAGGTCCAGCACCGCCTGCGGCACATGGGCCAGTTCGGTCGAGAGCGACAATTCCGCGCCCAGCGCATGGATCGCGTCGAGATAGAAGGCGATCGCCGCCTCCGCCCCGCGCTTGAGCGCGAATTCAAGCTGCGGCGCCTGGACGAACGGGTTGCCGTCGCGATCGCCGCCGATCCACGACCCGACCCGCAGGAAACTTTGCGGCCGCGCGCCCAGCACCCGTTCCCAGCGGGCATAGAGGGCGGGCAGCGCGGGCAGGAAGGTGTCGCGGAAATAGGCGAGCACATTGTCGATCTCGTCGGCGACGAACAGTTTTTCGCGGCGCAACGGGCGGGTCTGCCACAACAGGGCGATCTGGCGGAAAATCGCCTCGTCCAGATTTTCGCCCTCGGTCGTTTCGGTGCGCCCCCCATCCTTCAGGTGCATCAGGTCGGCGATGCGGTTCTTGTGGTCGATCATGCTCTTGCGCCGCACCTCGGTCGGGTGGGCGGTCAGCACGGGGACGATCAGGCTGTGGGCCAGCAGGTCCAGCACCGCCGCGCGGTCGATGCCGTGCGATTCCAGCCGCGCCAGCGCGGACGCGACATCCGCGCCCGGCTCGGCCGCCACCCCCTGCCGGTCCTCGGCCAGGTTGGCGAGCATCGAAAACAGCATGAATCCGCGCGTGAAATTCAGCGTATCGTCTAGGCTGAGCGCATCCAGCCCCGTATCGGTCAGGTCCGCGCCCTGCACCCCGCGCGCCCGGTCGACCGACGCGGACCGGATATATTCGGTCTGGCTATAGAGTTTCTCCCCGCCATAGGCGCGAATGACGTCGCCCAGCAGCCGCCCCAGATAGCGGATATCGGGATTCTGCGTGATCGCAGGGGCGGACGGGGAGGAGGAAAGAGTCGCCATGGGGCGGATGCTGCATTGCAACAGGAGCAGGGTCAAGCGCCGTTCGCGAACGATGCCCTTCAGCCGCCACAGCGGGGGCACCAAACCGCCCTGGCGACAGCCCGGAACGCCGCCATTCCCGCCAAGGACCAGCGTTGAACCTGGCCCCCATCGTCACCCGCCCCGATCCGCCGCCCCGCTCCCGCGCCGGCGGCCTGTTCAGGATAAAAGCGGGATGGCGGATCACGCCCGGCAGACGAAAGACAGGACGGGAAGCGAACAGGAGCGGACCGTTGAGCGGGGTGCAAGATCGCTTGAACGCGGCCACCCCCGCTTTTGCCCCCCCACGAAGACGGGTCTCGGGCAAAGCGGGATGGCGCTGGAAAGCTGCCCCCCTGCTGCCGTTCGTCTCCGCCTGAGATGCCAGCGCGCGCCGACATGACGTTGGTAATAGTGAGTAGCCGGTTGCGACCATTTCTTGCCAGTTGTCCCGTGCGCCGTAATTCTTGATTGCCGATGTTCCTTGCATGGTTCAAATTCAGAGCATGGCTGATCTGTCCAAATCTGAACGCATGGAGTTGCGGCGAGCGTCGGGAAACCGAGCCGTGCATGAGCCATATGTGCCGCCTCGGCATCGTGGCCCAGAATGCCTCTGGCCACATGCTTGCTTCGAATGCCGGAAGTCGTGGAAGCTGGCTGAGGAAGCGAGCGCCATATGCCCTGAATGCAAGGCTGATCTCCATTGGATGGGACGTGCGTTTAAGGTGCCTCAAAAATCAGACGTTGAGCAATGGGCCAAGGTTCGAGCGCTCTGGAATGCGGGATTTCGCTTCATCAATCATACGCGATGGCGAGATATCGAGGCTATGCCGGAGCGCCTGCGCGACGTTGAGGATTTCATCCGGCGCAATCCCCAGCATCCCTTCCGAATAAGTGGGTAACGTCTGCTATCGACGAATTCTTCCCAAAAAATGACTGTCGCCTAACCACCCATTTTCGTCATCCAGCGAAAGCTGGGATCTCTTTTCCTGTCGCGCGGCAGATGAAGAAGCGGGATGCCAGCCTTCGCTGGCATGACGGTGGAGGGGTGACGAGGTTTGCGCGGAATCCGCCCCAAACCACCCGCTTCGTCATCTCAGCGTCGGCCGGGATCTCGCTGCTGCCGGCGCAGCGTCGAAAAACATGGGCGGTGCCGGCCCGCGCCGGCACGACCTGGAAATAGGAGCAAGTCGGCAGCGGTCCCAAGCCCCCCCTCAAAATCCTCCCTGCGCCGCAGGCGTGGGGAGGGGGACCATGCGCAGCATGGTGGAGGGGCGATGGCGCAAGCCGGCCCATGTCCTTCCACCACGGCTCCCTCCCCGTGTCGCACGGCCGAGCATCACACCTCCGGACCCACCCCCAACACACCCCTTTCAAAATAGGATTTCATCTGGTTTATCCTGTCGGATGGAAGAACAGCCCCCACCCCAACCGCCCGCGCCGCCGTCGCCTGCCGCGCCCGACCGCGCCCATTGGACCCCCGCCAAACAGCGACTTTTCCTCATCGCCCTGCTCGACACCGGCAAGGTGGCCGCCGCCGCGCGCAGCGTCGGCATGTCGCCCACCAGCGCGCATCGCCTGCGCCGTCGCCTGGCGGGCACGATGTTCGACCGGAGCTGGGACTGGGCGCTGGCGCATCATGCAAGGCGCATGGCCGATCCGTTCGCGCCCGACCGGCCGCTGCCCGCTCCGCCTGCCGGACCGCCCGCCGCCTCGCCCGCCGCCTCGCCCACCCCGCAAGCCCGCCGCTAAAGCCCATGCAAGCGCCTGCCGACCGCTCGCCCCCGCCTGCCCCCGCGCCTGCTCCGTCGCCCGACCCTTACCTGCCCGGCGCGTCGCCATGGCTTGGGCGTGACCCGACCGCCGCGTCGGCGTGGCCCGACCATGACCTGATCGGCGCGTCGCTGTCGCCATGCCCGCACTTGGCGATAGCGTCGCAGGGGCTTCACCGTGACTATTGGCCCGATTTGCCCGACAACGGTGTGAACTTCGCCCGATGCCTGATCCTCCTGCCCCTTGCGTCGACGCTGCAACCACCCTTGCGCTCCCCCACCCCCTGCGCCAAAAGCGCCCCGTGACCGCCAGCATCAGCATAGGAACCGATCATCACGGCAAGGACGTGCTGGTCGATGTCGAGGAATTGCTCGCCACCCGGCTGCTCGTTCAGGGCAATTCGGGGTCGGGCAAATCGCATCTGCTGCGCCGCCTGCTGGAAGAAAGCGCCGCCATGGTGCAGCAGGTGGTGATCGATCCCGAAGGCGACTTCGTGACGCTGGCCGACGAATATGGCCATGTGGTGATCGATGCGGGCGACTATAATGAGCGCGAGATCGTCACCATGGCGGCGCGCATCCGCGAACATCGGGCGTCTGTGGTGCTCAGCCTCGACGCGCTGGAACTCGAAGCGCAGATGAAATGCGCCGCAAGCTTTCTGTCTACCCTGTTCGACGCGCCGCGCGACCATTGGTATCCCGCGCTGGTGGTGGTGGACGAGGCGCAGATGTTCGCTCCGGTCGCGGCGGGCGATGTGTCCGACGAGGCGCGGCGGCTGTCGCTGGCGGCCATGACCAACCTCATGTGCCGCGGGCGCAAGCGCGGTCTGGCCGGCGTCATCGCGACCCAGCGGCTGGCCAAGCTCGCCAAGAATGTCGCGGCGGAGGCGTCGAATTTCCTCATGGGCCGCACCTTCCTCGACATCGACATGGCGCGCGCGGCCGACCTGCTGGGCATGGAACGGCGGCAGGCGGAACAGATTCGCGATCTGGAGCGGGGCCGTTTCCTCGGCCTTGGCCCCGCCATCGCGCGGCGGCCGGTGGCGGTGAAGATCGGCGCGGTGACCACCGGCACGCGCGGCGGCACGCACAAGCTGATGCCCCCGCCCGTCACCACCGGGGAGGATTTCCAGGAACTGCTCTTCGCCAAGGCGCCGGAGGATGCGCCGCCGCCCCCGCCCCGCGCCGATCCGCCGCCGCGCCCGGCCGAGGACATCATGCGCCAGCTTGCCGACGCGCCATCGGCCAGGCCGGCCGCGCCGGAACTGGATTTCGGCGAAAATGAGCCGGTCGTCATCGCCGTGCTGGAAGATATCGTCGCCGATCTGGGCGATGCGCAGCCGTCGGTGTCCGCCCTCTATCAGGATTTCGGCGTGCGCTGCCGGATGAAGGGGCTGAAAAAACCGCCGCTCGACCTGCCCGCCTTCCGCAAGCGCTTCGCCATGGCGCAGGCCGGGATGGCCGACGCCGACGATGTGCGCTGGCAGGATGCGATCCGCGCGGCCGAGCCGTTGCCGGAGGATATGCTGGCCCCCTTCCTGCTGATCGCGCGCGCCGCGCTCGACGGACGTCCCTACCCCGACGATGGCGCATTGGCCCGCGCCTATGGCACCAGTTCGCCCGGCCGCGTGCGGCGGCTGATCGACTATATGGAAAAACTGGGCGTGATCGTGGCGCGCACCGATTTTTCGGGCAAGCGCTCGATCGGCGTGCCGGGCCTGGGCCTCTCCACTGCGGCGGCGGACGGATGAGCGCGCCCGCCATCCTGTTCGTCTGCCTTGGCAATATCTGCCGCTCGCCGCTGGCCGAAGCGGCGCTGCGGGCGCAAGCGGCCGGGGCGGGGCTGGACCTCGTCGTCGATTCCGCCGGCACTGGCGACTGGCATGTCGGCAGCCCGCCCGATCCGCGCGCGCAGGCGGTCGCCCTGCGGCAGGGGATCGACATTGCGGGCTATCGCGGACGGCAGGTGCATGTGCAAGATTTCCGCCGCTTCACCCATGTCTTCGCGCTGGACGCGGACAATCTGCGCGACCTGCGACGCATCCGCCCGGCCGACGGCGCCGCCAACTTGCAATTGTTGATGGACATGGTGCCGGGGCGGGAGGGGACCGGCGTCACCGACCCCTATTTTGGCGAGGATGCCGGCTTCGACGTCACCTGGGCCGATGTCACCGCCGCGGCGAGAGCGATCGTGCGACGATTGGCGCGCTGACCGGCTTTTTGGTAAGGCAGCATCATCCATGTGGTAATGCCAAAAAAAACGGCACGGAAGGAAAGACGATGACCGCGCGGGGACAGGAACGGCTCTATCAGGATCTGGCGCGCGCCCTGCTGGAGGCATTGGCGGCGGGTCATTATCCCGTGGGCGCGCGGCTGCCGGCCGAGCGTGAACTGGCGCAGCAGCATGGCGTCAGCCGACCGACCGTGCGCGAAGCGATCATCGCTCTGGAGGTGCAGGGCCTGGTCGAGGTGCGGGTCGGGTCCGGCGCCTATGTCGTGCGCCTGCCAGGCAAGGAAGATGTCCCCGGTTTCGCCATTTCCGCGATCGAACTGACCGAAGCGCGCCTATTGTTCGAGGGCGAGGCGGCGGCACTGGCCGCAACCCAGGTCATGGACCAGGAACTGGAGGCGATCGAGTCGCTGGTCGCCCAGATCGCGCGCGACAATCTCGATCCGGCCGGTTCGGTGGAAGCCGACCGCGCCTTCCATCTGGCGATCGCACGGGCGACGCGCAATCAGGCGGTCTATGACGCGGTCGAACAACTCTGGCGGTTGCGCGACAGTTCGCCGGAAGCGGCCCTGCTCCACCAGAAGGCGCGAACCGCGAACATCAAGCCGGTGGTGGATGAACATAGCGCCATATTGCAGGCGCTGAAGGATCGCGACCCGGCGGCCGCGCGCGCGGCGATGCGGGCGCATCTGTCGGCGGTGCTCGACAGCCTGCTCTTCGCCACCGAAGAAAGGGCGGTGGAGGAAGCGCGCCGCACCGTCCAGACCAGGCGCAACCGCACCACGCGCGCCACCGCCTGATCGGAGCAGCGCATGCTTGCCGATATCGTGCGAACTGGCCGACATCATCAGGCTCAACGTCACGGCCCGCCACATGCGGTCGTTCGGGGCGCGGCAACGGCGAATACGGACTGTTCATAGGACCAACGCTCATGGAGAATGTACCCGTCGACAGAATCGCACCAGCAGGCGCGCCGCAGTCTACCGATACCGAACTGGTCGCGGCGCTGGCCGGCATCGTCGGCAAGGCGCATGTGCTGACCGATCCGGCAGTCACGCGTCCGTATCGCACCGGCTTCCGCTTCGGCTGCGGCCCGGTCGTGGCGGTGGTTCGCCCAGGATCGCTGGTCGAACAATGGGCGGTGCTGCGCGCCGCCCTCGCCGCGGGCCGCATCGTGATCGTGCAGGCGGCCAATACCGGCCTCACCGGCGGTTCGACGCCCCATGGCGAGGATTATGATCGCGGCATCGTGATCATCAACACGATGCGCGTCGAAGGCGTGCATCTGATCCGCGACGGGCGGCAGGTGGTGTGCCTGCCCGGCGCGACCTTGTACCAGCTCGAAAAGGCGCTGCGCCCGATCGGCCGCGAGCCGCATTCGGTGATCGGCTCGTCATGTATCGGCGCGTCGGTGTTCGGCGGCATCTGCAACAATTCGGGCGGCGCGCTGGTCCGGCGCGGGCCGGCCTATACGCAGATGGCGCTTTATGCCCGGCTCGACGCCGCCGGCGAGCTCCACCTGGTCAATCATCTGGGCATCGATCTCGGCGGCGATCCGAGCGAGATCCTCGGCCGGCTCGACCGGGGCGAGTTCAGCGAGGCGGACGTGCGCGACGGCCAGGAACGTGCCGCGTCGGACCATGGCTATGCCAGCCATGTTCGCGAGATCGACGCCGACACGCCCGCCCGCTTCAACGCCGATCCGCACCGGCTGTTCGAAGCATCGGGCAGCGCGGGCAAGGTGATGCTGCTCGCCGTCCGGCTCGACACCTTTGCGAAGGACGACCGCACCGGCACCTTCTATATCGGCACTAACGATCCCGACGAGCTGGCGGACATCCGCCGCCACATTCTCGGCACGTTCGCCTCATTGCCGGTGTCGGGCGAATATATGCACCGCACGGCGTTCGACATCGCCGAAGATTATGGCAAGGACATGTTCCTCGCGATCCAGTATCTCGGCACCGACCGGCTGCCGGCGATGTTCGCGATGAAGGCGAAGGTCGATGCCTTTTGCGATCGCATTCCCTTCCTGCCGAAACATATGAGCGACAAGCTGATGCAGGCGGGAAGCCGACTGTTTCCCCGGCATCTGCCCAAGCGGATGCGAGCATATCGCGACCGGTTCGAGCATCATCTGATCCTCAAGATGGCCGGCGACGGTATCGGGGAAGCGCGGGACTATCTGTCGGCGATGTTCCCCTCGCGCACGGGCGACTTCTTCGAATGCACGCCGCAAGAGGGCGAAAAGGCCTTCCTCCATCGCTTTGCCGCCGCAGGCGCCGCAATCCGCTATCGCAATGTCCATGAACGCGAGGTCGAGGATATCGTCGCGCTCGACATCGCGCTGCGCCGCAACGACCGGCAATGGTTCGAGACGCTGCCGACCGATGTCGAGAAGCCGATCCTTCACACACTCTATTACGGCCATTTCTTCTGCCACGTCTTTCACCAGGATTATATCGTGGTGAAAGGCACTGACTGCGTGGCGCTCGAGGAGCGGATGTGGACGTTGCTCGACGATCGCGGGGCCGAATATCCCGCCGAGCATAATGTCGGCCATCTCTACCATGCCAAGCCGGCGCTGGTTGATCATTATCGCGAACTCGACCCCTGCAACGCCTTCAACCCCGGCATCGGCCACACGTCGAAATGTTCGCACTGGCGCTGACGCGAACGAAAGAACCCGAGGGGCGCGCCTGACCCGTTTTCAGTCGGAGCATCATGATGGAAAGCTGCACGCATATCGGCCATTCGTTCATACTTCAGAACGTCTTGGATCGGCGGAGCCATCCAACTCCGTTCGTTGCAAGGGATCGAGGGCAGCCTGCTCCAAAAGGCGCTTGAGCATCCATTGCAGGCCGCCGTCGCCCGCGCGTGCATGAGAGGTGGGCGCCATTTTCTTGCCGTGATTTCGGCTTTCACGAACTGATGCCCATGCCGCCAGCACACGTTCGCTCTGCGCCGGCACCATCATCGGATCGGGCACGGTCTCCAACGATGATTTTCGCCTGTTCGGGTCGAGTTGCATTGCCGAACGGCGCGGCATCGAGATGCTCGATAATGGACACGCCCAATGGCGATGTTCGCGCCTTTTCAGAGGATCGTCACCGGCCATGACGATGCGGGCCTGTCGCGCGTCATGGCCGCCGATGATATCGTGCCGGCCCTCATTCCGTCCGGCGATGCGGGCTTCGCGCTGGTTTGGACCAGTCGGGGGATGCCCGTCGACCACCGTTGGCTCCATGTCGATGCGGCGGACACACCGTCAGGTCTCAGACGCCGCCAGTGCACGGTGCTGCGCATGGTCGACCTGCTGCCCGGCAGCGCCTCCCCTATGCACCGCACCAACTCGCTGGACTATGGCATTGTTATATGCGGCGCGCTTGAACTGGAGCTTGAAGACGGCTCAGTGACGAGAATGCCCCCCTGATGGAAAGCCATCAACATCCAAGCAGTTCGTGACGATGAACGCGCTTTGCGGACGAGCCGGTATATTTGTTCCGAACACCGGGCGGTGGAGGCGTCCGCTAAGACACCCCAAGACAATCGCGCATTTTGCACCGTTCACAGCATCTTCGGGGAATGGCAATATGCCAAATGGCGCCAAACCCTGGAACTATTCCTTGATCTCAAAGGATATTGGTGCGGTCGAGAAGACTCGAACTTCCACGGCCTTTCGGCCACAACGACCTCAACGTTGCGCGTCTACCAATTCCGCCACGACCGCACATCAACAGGGAAACCGGCGGGGCCGGTGCCTTGGTAGGAGGCGGCCCTTAGCAAAGGCTTTTGCCCCATGCAACAACCGATCTGACTTAGCGTTATGATTGTGCAATATGGGCAGGGCGAGAGGAATGGAGCGATGCGAATCTGGATGCTGTCGGCAGCGACAGTCACCACCGCGATTGCGATGGGGGTGGCGCTGGGCGGCTATGCCACCAGTCCGCAGCGCCCGCCGCTGGAAAATCCGCCCGAACCCTATGATTATGCGCAGACCGACACGCCTGTGCCCGGCCCTGCGGACAGGGGACCGCGCACCATCCACTGCATCGGCTGCGGCCCCACCCTCGCGGATCGCCGCATGGCGGCCATGACGGGCTATGACAGCGACGGCATGATCAGCGGCAGTCGCGACCCGGTGGTGCAGGACTATCTGGCCGAAGCAGACCCTCTCCCCCCGGTCGAAGCGCCGGTTCCGGTCATCCGCCAATTGCCGCCCAACATCGTCAGATTTGCCCGCGGCCCCTCGCCGGCGTCCAGGCCCGTTACCGCGCCTGCTCCGGCCCAGCCAGCCGAAGGGGCGATCCCGATGCGGGTCGTGATGACGGACGAAGGGGCCGGCCAAGCCTCCGGGGCGCCACCCTCCGAAAGCCCGGCCAGCCCCTATTGATCCGGCGCGGCATGAAACGCCCGATGCGGCTTATTCCGCCGCGACGACCTCTGCCGTCGCGTCGCTCAAAGGATGGACCAGGCGATTGACCATTTCCTTCGGGCAGACCTGCCAGAAATAGCGGCGCCAGCGATCCCAGTCGTCGAGAATGGTGTTCGACCATTTGCTGTCGGTCGCCACCGCATGTTCGGCGATCAGCGCCCGGAGCTGGGCTTCCCAATGGGCGCTTTCCAGCCGCTGCCAGACGATGCTCTCGGGATTGGCGCGGGTCGGGAAGCTGCCATCCTCGTCTAGGATGAAGGCCATGCCCCCGGTCATGCCCGCGCCAAAATTGGCGCCGGTGCGCCCCAGGATCACCGCCGTGCCGCCGGTCATATATTCGCAGCCATTGGCGCCGCAGCCTTCGACCACAACCTGCGCGCCGGAATTGCGGACGGCGAAGCGCTCGCCGGCCTGGCCCGCCGCGAACAGCTTGCCGCTGGTAGCGCCATAGAGGACGGTGTTGCCCAGGATCGTATTGTCCTTCGAAGAGAGCGGACTGGAAACGGTCGTGCGCACCTTGATGATGCCGCCCGACAGGCCTTTGCCGACATAGTCGTTGGCGTCGCCGAACACTTCGAGCGTAATGCCCTTGCATAGGAAGGCGCCCAGCGACTGGCCGGCCGAACCGCGCAGCCGCACGGTCAGATGCCCGTCCGCCAGGCTCGACATGCCGAACTTCTCGGTCACTGCGGACGACAGCCGCGTGCCCACGGCGCGATGCGTGTTGCGCACCGTGTAGGTGAGCTGCATCTTCTCGCCGCGCTCGAACACCGCGCGCGCATCCTTCATCATTTGCGCGTCGAGGCTGTCGGGCACTTCGTTGCGCCATTCCTTCAGCGAGAAACGGCGTTGCTCGTCGGGCGCATCGACCTTGGCCAGGATCGGGTTGAGGTCGAGGTCGTCGAGATGCTCGGCGCCGCGATTGACCTGCTTGAGCAACTCGGTGCGGCCGATCACCTCGTCCAGGCTGCGATAGCCCAGCCGCGCCAATATCTCGCGCACTTCCTCGGCGATGAAGGTCATGAGGTTGATGACCTTTTCCGGCGTGCCGGTGAACTTCTGCCGCAGCTTCTCATCCTGCACGCAGACGCCGACCGGGCAGGTATTGCTATGGCACTGACGCACCATGATGCAGCCCATGGCCACCAGCGACAAGGTGCCGATGCCAAACTCTTCGGCGCCCAGAATCGCGGCGATGACGATGTCCCGCCCGGTCTTCAGGCCGCCGTCGGTGCGCAGCTTCACCCGGTGACGCAGGCCATTGAGCGTCAGCACCTGATTGGTTTCCGACAGGCCCATTTCCCAGGGCGTGCCGGCATATTTGATGCTGGTCTGGGGCGAAGCGCCGGTGCCGCCGACATGGCCGGCGACCAGGATGACGTCGGCATGGGCCTTTGCCACGCCCGCCGCGACCGTGCCGATGCCGGCCTGGCTGACCAGCTTGACGCACACCCGCGCGCGCGGGTTGATCATCTTGCAGTCGTAGATGAGCTGCGCCAGATCCTCGATCGAGTAGATGTCATGATGCGGCGGCGGCGAAATCAGCGTCACGCCGGGCGTCGAATGGCGCAGCTTGGCGATGAACTCGGTCACCTTGAAGCCGGGCAGCTGCCCGCCCTCGCCGGGCTTGGCGCCCTGCGCCACCTTGATTTCGATCTCCTCGGCCGACCCCAGATATTCGGCATGGACGCCGAAGCGGCCGGATGCGATCTGCTTGATGACGCTGTTGGCGTTGTCGCCATTTTCATAGGGCTTGAAGCGCGCGGCATCTTCGCCGCCCTCGCCCGACACCGCCTTGGCGCCGATGCGGTTCATCGCGATCGCCAGAGTCTCATGCGCCTCGGGGCTGAGCGCGCCCAGGCTCATGCCCGGCGTCACGAAGCGCTTGCGGATCTCCGTCGTGGCTTCCACCTCGTCGATCGGCACCGCTTCTCGGGCGAAGTTGAACTCCATCAGGTCGCGCAGATAGACCGGCGGCAAATCGCGCACCCCGCGCGAAAATTGCAGATAGGTCGAATAGCTGTCGGTCGCGACCGAGCTTTGCAGCAGGTGCATGAGCTGCGCCGAATAGGCATGGCTCTCGCCCCCGTCGCGCTGGCGATAGAAGCCCCCCACCGGCAGGCGGACCACTGCCTTGTCATAGGCCGCTTCGTGCCGCAGCATCGCGCTATAGTGCAGCGACTGATAGCCTTCGCCCGAAATCTTCGCCGGCATACCGGGGAAAAGGTCGTTGACCAGCGCGCGCGACAGGCCGACCGCCTCGAAATTATAGCCGCCACGATAGGAGCTGATGACCGCGATGCCCATTTTGGACATGATCTTGAGCAGCCCTTCGTTGATCGCCACGCGATAGCGTTCGACGCACTGGTCGAAGCTGAGGTCGCTGAACAGGCCGCGTGCATGACGGTCGGCGATGCTGGCTTCGGCCAGATAGGCGTTCACGGTGGTCGCCCCCACGCCGATCAGCACTGCGAAATAATGGGTGTCCAGCGCCTCGGCACAGCGCACGTTGATTGACGCATAGCTGCGCAGGCCCTTGCGGACGAGGTGGGTGTGAACGGCGGCCGCGGCCAGCACGCCCTGGATGGCGATGCGGTCGGTCGCGACGCGCTCGTCGGTCAGGAAGATTTCGGTGCGCCCCTCGCGCACCGCCTGCTCGGCTTCCTCGCGGATGCGGGCGATCGCGGCGCGCAGCTGTTCCTGCCCACCCTCGGCTGGGAAGGTGCAATCAATCTCGGCCACGGCGGCCCCGAAATAGGCCTTCAGCCGCGCCCATTCCGCGCTGGTGACGACCGGCGATTCCAGCACCAGCACATGGCTGTTCTGCGCCCCTTCCTCCAATATGTTGTGCAGATTGGAAAAGCGCGTCTTCAGGCTCATCACATGCCGTTCGCGCAAACTGTCGATCGGCGGGTTGGTGACCTGGCTGAAATTCTGGCGGAAGAAATGGCTGATCGTGCGCGGCTTGTCGGAAATGACCGCCAGCGGCGTGTCGTCCCCCATCGAACCGATGGCTTCCTTCGCATCCTCGACCATCGGGCTGAGGATCAGCTCCATATCCTCCAGCGTCAGGTTGGCCGCGACCTGGCGGCGGGTCAGCTCCGCCTTGTCCCAGGCCGGCAGCGCGCTCGGCGCTTCGGCCAGGTCTTCGACCATCAGAAAATCCTTGATCAGCTCGCCATAAGGGCGCTCGCCGGCGATCTGGTCCTTGATCGCGCGGTCGTCATAGATTTCGCCCTCCTGCAAATCGACGGCGATCATCTGCCCCGGCCCCATGCGGCCCTTCCGCACGATCGTCGTTTCGGGCACCACGACCATGCCGGTTTCGGAGCCGACGATCAGCAGATTGTCGCCGGTCAGCGTATAGCGCAGCGGGCGCAGCGCATTGCGGTCAACGCCAGCGACGACCCAGCGGCCGTCCGTCATGGCGAGCGCGGCCGGCCCGTCCCACGGCTCCATCACCGACGCAAGATATTCATACATGTCGGCATGAGCCTTAGGCAGCTCGGCGCTGTCCGCCTGCCAGGCTTCGGGGACCAGCATCAGCTTGGCCGTGGGCGCATCGCGGCCAGACCGGCAGATCGCCTCGAACACCGCGTCCAGCGCGGCAGTGTCGGACGCGCCCGCCGGGATCACCGGCTTGATATCCTCCGACTGTTCACCGAACGCGAGGCTCGCCATCTTGATCTCATGGCTCTTCATCCAGTTCTTGTTGCCGCGAATCGTATTGATCTCACCATTATGGGCGAGCGTGCGGAACGGCTGGGCCAGCCACCATTGCGGAAAAGTGTTGGTCGAATAGCGCTGGTGGAAAATAGCGACGCGGCTTTCGAACCGCTCATCCTGCAGATCGGGGTAAAAGACCGACAGCGATTCGGCGAGGAACAGCCCCTTGTAGATGATCGAGCGGCAGGACAGGCTACAGATATAGAAGTCGTTGATCTGGGCGGCGATCACCTGCCGCTCGATCCGGCGGCGGATGAGGTAGAGATCCTTTTCGAACTCGGCGGTGTCCCGTTCCTCGGGCATCGGCCCGGCAATCATGATCTGCTCGATCTCGGGCCGGGTGCGTTGCGCCTTCTCCCCGATGACGGACACGTCCACCGGCACCTGGCGCCAGCCATAGATGGTGTAGCCCGCCTCGATGATCTCGCTCTCGACGATGGTGCGACAGGTTTCCTGGGCGCTAAGGTCCGTGCGCGGCAGGAAGATCATGCCGACCGCCAGCCGGTTGGGCAGCGGTTTGTGCCCGCCATCGGCGATCGCATCATCAAAGAAGCGGACCGGCAGGTCGACATGGATGCCCGCGCCGTCGCCGGTCTTGCCGTCGGCGTCCACCGCGCCACGGTGCCACACGGCTTTCAGCGCATCGATCGCGGAGGCGACGACGCGGCGCGAGGGGCGGCCGTCCGTCGCGGCGACCAGGCCCACGCCACAGGCGTCGGATTCAAGATCGGGATGATACATGCCCTCGGCTGCGATCCGTGCGCGCTCTTCGGGGCTGGCGGTGAAGTTGATGTGAGTCATCGGCGCTTCCTCTTGAAACCGTTCGGTTCGAGCTTGTCGAGAACCTGTCCCCCGTTCTCGACAAGCTCGAACCGAACGGAGGGAAATATGGATCAGGCAGCTACTCGCTCGCCCACCTTGGCCTTCGCCTTCAGATAGCGGTGCATATGCTCGGTCACATCGCGGCCATCGCGTATCGCCCACACCACCAGCGAAGCGCCGCGCACGATGTCGCCCGCCGCGAACACGCCGTCCATGCTCGTCATCATCGTCTTGTGATCCACGCGCAACGTGCCCCAGCGCGTGACCGACAGATCTTCCGCGCCGAACAGCTTGGGCAGTTCTTCCGGGTCGTAGCCCAACGCCTTGATAACCAGGTCGGCCTCCAGGCTGTGCTCGCTGCCCGGATCGGGTTCGGGCGCGCGGCGGCCGGATGCATCTGGCTGGCCAAGGCGCATCTTCGTCACCTTGACGCCCGTTACATGCTCCGTGCCCTCGAACGCGATCGGTGCGGTCAGCCAGACGAACTCGACACCTTCCTCCTCGGCATTGGCGACTTCGCGCTGCGATCCCGGCATATTGTCGCGGTCGCGGCGATAGAGGCACTTTACCGACTTGGCGCCCTGGCGAATGGCGGTGCGCACGCAATCCATCGCGGTGTCGCCGCCGCCGATGACGACGACATTCTTGCCCGTCGCCAGCAGCGATCCGTCGTCATGTTCGGGAACCGCGTCGCCGAAACCCGCCTTGTTGGAGGCGGTGAGATAGTCCAGCGCCTTGACCACGCCGGGCGCGCCGACGCCCGGCGCGCGGATGTCGCGGGGCTTGTAGACGCCGGTGGCGACCAGGATGGCGTCATGCTTCTCGCGCAGTTGCTCCATGCTGGCATCGCGGCCGACCTCGAAGCTCTCGTGAAAAATGATGCCGCCGTCCTTCAGGCGCTGGATGCGGCGCATGACCACGTCCTTCTCCAGCTTGAAGCCGGGGATGCCATAGGTCAGCAGGCCGCCGGCGCGATCGTGCCGGTCGTAGACATGCACCTCATAGCCCGCGACGCGCAGATATTCGGCCGTGGTGAGGCCCGCCGGACCCGCGCCGATCACGCCGACCGACTGGCCGGTGGCCGCGCCGGGGACGAGCGGTTCGACCCAGCCTTCCTTCCAGGCGGTGTCGGTGATGTATTTTTCGACCGAGCCGATGGTGACGGCGCCATGGCCGGAAAATTCGATGACGCAATTGCCTTCGCACAGGCGGTCCTGCGGGCAGATGCGGCCGCAAATTTCCGGCATGGTGCTGGTCAGGTTGGAAAGCTCATAGGCTTCGCGCAACCGCCCCTCGGCAGTCAGACGCAGCCAGTCGGGGATATGATTGTGAAGGGGGCAATGCGTCGAGCAATAAGGCACCCCACATTGCGAACAGCGCGACGCCTGCTCCTCCGCGCGCTCCAGCAGAAAGCTGCGGCTGATCTCGGCAAAATCGTCGGCGCGATCGTCCGCCGGCCGCTTTTCGGGGTAGGCCTGGCCCAGGCCCACAAATTTCAGCATCGGATTTTCGGCCATGACTCGGTCCCTGATTATGTTTGCAGGGCGCCCCATAGCATAAAAACCCGCAGAGTCACGCGGATTTCGCCATTTAGGTCAGTATGTATTACCTAATACATCACATTCTTGCACTTGTTTGCGAACGCCTCGCAACCATGCGCCGCATACAACGTCCGCTTCGGCCCTATCTCATCGCCAACCAGATGAGCGCCGAGACGCCAGCCACGATTCGATACCAGGCAAAGGGCGCGAATCCATGTTTCGACACCAGGCCGACAAACCATTTGATAACCAGCAAGGCGACGATGAAGGACACCAGCAGGCCAAGCGCGATACTGTCCCAACCCACCGTCGCGCTGGTGATCTGGTCGCCTTTTTTGAGCAGTTCCAGCGTCGTCGCGCCCAACATGGTCGGGATGGCGAGGAAGAAGCTGAACTCCGCGGCGGTGCGCCGCTCCACGCCCAGGGTCAGCGCGCCCATGATCGTCGCGCCCGACCGGCTGACGCCCGGCACCATCGCCAGACATTGAATGAAACCGATAGCAATGACGCGCACCAGCGGGATGTCGGCAATACCGTGGAACAGATCCTGCTTGACCATCCGCTCGATTGCCAGGATCGCGATGCCGCCGACGATCAGCGCCCAGGCGACGACCTGCGGTTCGCCCAGCAATATCTCGATATAGTCATGCAGCGCCAGGCCGATGACCGCGGCGGGAATGAAGGCGACCACCAGATTGCGCAGGAAGCGCCAACTGACCGCCTCTCCCCGCAGCAACCCCATGCCGACCGCCCAGAAAGTCCGCCAGTAAAGAACCACGACCGCCAGGATCGCCCCCAGCTGGATGACCACGTTGAACATCGCCCAGGTCGCGGCGTCATAGCCCAGCAGTTCGCTCGCCAGGATCAGATGCCCCGTGGACGAAACCGGCAGGAACTCCGTCAGCCCTTCGACAATGCCGAGCAGGATGACGGTCAGATAATGGAGGTCCATGGCGAAACCCTAATTGCTTGGCATAAAAAATCCTCCCCGGATGCGGGGAGGGGCATGAAAGGCGGGACGACTGATGATGCGCCCCGCCTGCATCCTGCAATGGCGTCAGGCGCTGATCCGGCCGGCGAAGCGGCCATGCTTGCGATAACGCACCATCCACTTGTCGGCGACCGCGCCCATCGGCGTGGGCGCGACGCCCAGCGCCGCCAGCCCTTCCGCGTCCGGCGCTGCGACATTGTCGCGCCCCAGCATCGCGAGCTGATCGCGCGTGATCGGTCCGCCCGGCAGCATCGCCAGCAGCGAAGCCATACCGCCCGGCACGTCGATCATCGGCTGATGGCGGCCGATCGCCCTGGCGATCCAGGCGTTGATCTCCTTCATCGACAGGATTTGCGGGCCTGCGACCTCATAGGTCTTGCCGCCATGGACATCCGGTTGCGCGACCGCGTTGGCGATGGCGTCAGCGACATCGGCGACATAGACGGGCTGGAACTTCGTCGCCCCGCTGATCACCGGGATGACCGGCGCGCTGCGGATGAGGTCGGCGAAGCGGTTGAGGAACTGGTCTTCCGGTCCGAAGATGATCGAGGGGCGGATGATGGTCGCGCCAGGGAAGGCTGCTTTGACCGCAGCCTCGCCGGCCGCCTTGGACCGGCCATAGGCGGACGGGCTCTCGGCGTCGGCGCCGATCGCCGACACATGGACCAGCGCCTGCACATTGGCGGTTGCGGCGGCCTGGGCGACATTGGCCGCACCCTGATGGTGGAACGCCTCGAAGTCACCGGCCAGGATGCCGACCAGATTGATGACGGCATGGCTGCCGACAATCGCGCGGACCACCGTTTCGGGCTTGCGGATGTCGGCCGCGACGAACTGGGTCTGGCCCAGCGCGCCCAGCGGCTTCACCTTCACGGCGGTCGCCAGATCGCGCTGCGCGATCCGCACGCGCGCGCCCCGCGCCATCAGCGCCTGAGCGACCTGTCGGCCAAGAAAGCCGCCGCCGCCGAAGATCGTAACCAGACTGTCCTTCATCACGCGCGTCCCATATCTTTCGTCAAGGGGGAATGACTCTGTCGATCCCCTTGCAACAGCCGCCGCGCGCTGACAACCGCCCGACGCTGCGGCCGTTCCTTTTTTACCCGATCCAGCCCTGCAAGTCAGCCAGCATCCATAGGCCCAGCGCCAGGAACAGCAGCGCCGCGCCGACCTGCAACGCGCGCATCGGCACCTTGCTGGCCAGCGCCTCGCCGAACAGCACGGCGGGGACGTTGGCCGCCATCATGCCCAGCGTCGTGCCGGCCGTCACCGCCAGCAGATTGTCGAAACGCGCACCCAGCGCCACCGTCGCCACCTGCGTCTTGTCGCCCATCTCGACCAGAAAAAAGGCGATCAGCGTGGTCACGAACACGCCCGCGCGCGATGGCGCTTTCAGCGGCGCGTCCTCGTCGATCTTGTCGGGGATCAACGTCCACGCGGCCATGGCGATGAAGGACGCGGCCACGGCATAGCGGAACCAGCCCTGGGTCAGCACGCCCGCGATCGAATGACCGACCAGCGCGGCGAGGAAATGATTGGCCAGCGTCGCGAACAGGATGCCCAGGATGATCGGCACCGGCTTCCTGAACCGGGTGGCGAGCAACATGGCGAGCAATTGCGTCTTGTCGCCCATTTCGGCGAGCGCGACGAGCGCGGAGGAGGTGAGCAGGGCTTCCATCATCATGTCCGGGGCCGGGCGGAAGTGAACAGACGCAATGCCATCGTTGCTTCCCGCCCGGCCGGACAGAAAAGCGCCGATGCCATTGGTCTCGCCCGACGCGGACAGCTTGATCCGCGTCCCATATGCCACGGCCTCTCGGCCAAATATGTTGACATATGGCCCGCTCGCATCGCGCGAACGGCTGGCTACTCCCCAGATGACGCGTCAGCCTCTAGGCGGGCGCGAAGAGAAAGGCAAGCCGTCCGCCCCGCTTCAGCGGGTCGGCACCGGCTCTGCGCCCGAATAATCGTAGAAGCCGCGTCCGGTCTTGCGCCCGTACCAGCCCGCTTCGACATATTTGACCAGCAACGGCGCGGGCCGATATTTGGGATCGCCCGTGGTGCTGAGGAACACGTTGAGAATCTCCAGCGCGGTGTCGAGGCCGACGAAATCCAGCAGGGTCAGCGGCCCCATCGGATGGTTGAGCCCCAGCTTGCAGCCCTGGTCGATGTCGGTCACGCTGCCCACGCCCTCGCCCAGCACGAATACCGCCTCGTTGAGCATCGGCAGCAGGATGCGGTTCACCACAAAGCCGGGCGCGTCAAAGGCGTGGACCACCGTCTTGCCGATTTTCTCCGCAAAGCCTTCCACCGCCGCAACGGTTTCGGGCGTGGTGGCAAGGCCGCGAATGACCTCGACCAGCACCATCACCGGCACGGGGTTGAAGAAATGGACACCGACGAACCGGCCCGCGTCGGGCGCGGCCTGGGCCAGGCGGGTGATCGGGATGGAGGAGGTGTTGGTCGCCAGGATGGCGTCGTCCGCCAATATCTTGCCGACATTGGCGAAGATGGCGCGCTTCACCTCTTCACGCTCGGTCGCCGCCTCGATCACCAGCTGCGCCTCGGCCAAAGGCGCGATCTCGCCGGCCGGCCTGATCCGCGCCAGCGTCGCATCGGCGTCGGCCTGGCTGATCTTTTCCTTCTCGACCGCGCGGGACAGCAGCTTGGCGATGCCCGCCAGCCCCTTTTCGGCGCGAGGCAGGTCGATGTCGGAGAGAATCACGTCATAGCCCGCCTGCGCCGCGACCTGGGCGATACCGATGCCCATCTGCCCCGCGCCGATCACGCCCACCGTGCGAATGTCCGTCATGTCGAACCGTCTCCCTCTTGAATCGTCGCCTCCCCCTTAGCTTCGCTGCCGCGCGGCGGCCAGTAGGCTGCTCCGTCAAATCATCCGGCCGATGAAATGAGACTCCCGAACCGTCGATTGAAGGCGCACCGTGATTTTCCTGCTTTGCGTGGCGCCGACGCCATGGTTAAAAGCCCGCCATGTCCGTTTCCGAATTGATGCCAGCGCCGGCGACCGGACGCTTCGTCGCCGCCGTGCATCATTTCCCGCTGCGCATCTATTTTGAGGACACCGATCTGTCCGGCCTCGTCTACCATGCCAATTATCTGCGCTATATGGAGCGCGCCCGGTCCGACATGCTGCGCATCGCCGGCATCGACCAGCGCGAAAATCATGAAAGCGGCGGCGGTGTCTATGCCGTCACCGATCTCAATATCCGGTATCGCCGCCCGGCTCGGCTGGACGACGACCTGATGGTGGTGAGCCGCGTCACCGACGTGCGCGCGGCAAGCTGTTCCATTCATCAGTCAGTCATGCGCGTCGGGGAAGAGTTGACCGACGCCACCATCACCGTCGCCTGGCTGACGCCGCAAGGCCGTCCGCAGCGGCAGCCCAAGGCCTGGACCGCCATTTTCACTCGCCTTTGCCAAGGGGAAGACATCCACCCATGACCCTCAACCTGCCCGCCGGCGCGATAACCGACGCCGCCACCATTTCCCCGCTCGCCCTGTTCCTGCAGGCCGACATCGTCGTGAAAGGGGTCATGGTCGGCCTGTTGCTGGCCAGTATCTGGACCTGGGCGATGATCATCGGTTTCAGCTTCACCTTGCGCAAGGCCAGCAAGGAAAGCCGCAAGTTCGAAGCGGACTTCTGGAAGGCGGAAGATATTGACCGCTTTTACGAAGCGCGCGGCAAGGCCGAATTTCCCGCCGCCCGGGTGATGTCCGCGGGCGTCACCGAATGGCGCCGGTCGACTGCGCAGAAAGTGATCGACCGCGACGGCACGCGCGATCGGCTGTCCACGGTCATGTCCAGCACCATCGCGGCCGAAATCGACCGCCTGTCCGACCGGCTCAACATATTGGCCACCATCGGATCGGTCGCACCCTTCGTCGGCCTGTTCGGCACGGTGTGGGGCATCATGCGCGCCTTCACCTCGATCGCGGCGGAGCAGAACAGCTCGCTCGCCGTCGTCGCGCCGGGCATTGCCGAAGCGCTGTTCGCCACCGCCATCGGCCTGTTCGCGGCGATCCCGGCGGTTATCGCCTATAACCGCTTCAGCCACGGCATCAACCGGCTGGAATCGGGGCTGACGCGCTTCGCCGACGGCTTTTATTCGACGCTCAGCCGCGAACTCGAGGCGCAGCGTTGATGACATTGCACCGCCAAAAAAGGGGCCTTGGCTGATGGCGATGTCCGGCCCTCCCTCCGGCCGTCGCGGGCGCGCGCGCCCGCCGATGGCCGACATCAACGTCACCCCGCTGGTCGACGTCATGCTGGTGCTGCTCATCATCTTCATGGTGACGGCGCCGCTGCTGGTGACGGGCGTGCCGGTCAACCTGCCCGAGACCCGCGCCAAGGGGCTGGACCAGGACGCCAAGCCGACCATCGTGTCGATCGACCGCGATGGCGGCCTGTTCATCGATGACGTCCAGATCAGCGACGCGGAACTCCCCGACCGGCTGGCCGAAATCGTCTCGGCCAATGCCGGCAAGGCAGAGCCGCCGCAGATCTTTCTTCGCGCCGACACCGCGCTCGACTATGGCCGGGTAATGCGGGTCATGGGCGAGCTGAACCGGGCGGGCCTGAACAAGGTTGCACTGGTCAGCACCGGCGCGGATGCCGGCGCAGCCAGCGACGGTTCAGAATAGGGGCCATAGGTCGTTCATATGGAGCGCGCGGAAAAGATCGGCCTTGGCGTCGCGACGGCAGGACATGTCCTGCTGTTCGGCTTGCTGTCGGCCGGTTTCCTCTCGACCCCCAACCCGCTCAAGCTCAACAGCCCGCCGATGGATGTGAGCCTGGTCGACGAAGTGGCGCTGAAATCGATGGCGCCGCAGATATCGACCCAGCCGCCCCCGCCCAGCGTCGCGCCGGAAGCCGGCCCGACGCAGGATGCGGCGCCCGCGCCGGAGCCTGCCGCGCAGCCTGAACCCACGCCCGCGCCGCCCGAACCCGTCCCGACACCGCCCCGGCCGGCGCCAAAGGAAAGCCCTGCCAAGGCCAGGGAAAAACCCGCCCCGGCCAAGAAAGCCGTCGCCAAGACACCGGCCAAGCCAAAGCCGGCTGCGGAAAAGCCCGCGGCCAAGGCAAAGCCCCGGCCCGAAAAGCCCAAGGCAGCCGCCGCCCCGGCCAAGTCCGCCAGCAAGAACGCGAAGAAGGCCGATGCCCCCGCCAAGGCGTCGGGCGCGGGCAAGGCGGACAAGCCGCGCGGTTCGCTGCTGGGCAAGGATTTCCTCAAGGGCATCGACACCAACGCCGATGCACCGCGCAAGCCCGCTCCGCCGCCGGCCGCCGCCATGGGGCCGGCCCAGAAATCCGCGCTGGACGCCGAAATACGCCGTCAGTTGAAACCGCATTGGCGTCCGCCCTCGGGCGCGGACGCGGACCAGCTGGTCACCTTGCTGGAAGTGCGGCTTGACAGGAATGGCGCGCTGGTCGGCACGCCCGAGGTGATCGACCAATTGGGCGTCACCGCCAGCAACCGGCCGCAGGCCAAGCTCCACGCCGAACGCGCGATCCAGGCGGTGAAACTCGCCGCGCCGTTCAGGAATTTACCCGCCGAATATTATGACCAATGGAAATGGCTCCGGCCACTCCGCTTTGACGCGAGGCTGAACCGATGAAGACCAACTTCCTGCGCACATTGTCGCTGGCGACTGTCGCGCTTGCCGCCATCCTGTCCGCGCCCGCCATGGCGCAATTGTCGGTCGATGTGACCGGCGACATCGACAGCAATCTCAAGATCGCGGTGCCCCCCATGCCCGCGCAGCAGGAGGCGACCACCCCCGCCGGATCGGCGAGCGACCTTGGCCGCAAGATCGCCGAGGTCATATCGTCGGATCTCAAGGGCTCCGGCCTGTTCGACCCCTCCGGTCCCAATGGCCTGCCCGCCATTCCCTTCCCGGAAGTCACCTTCCCCCAATATGAAAAATGGGGCGCCTATCAGGCGCTGGTGCAAGGTTTCGTCCGCACCAGCGGCGGCGAATCGGACATTACGGTCGGCTGCTACCTTTATGACGTCGCGTTGAAACAGGAACTGACGCGCCAGGGCTTTGTCGTCGCCCCGCGCGACTGGCGCCGGGCCGCCCATAAATGCGCGGACGCCATCTATGCGCGCCTGTCGGGCGAAAGCCCCTTCTTCGACAGCCGCATCGCCTATATCGCCGAAAGCGGCCCCAAGGGGAACCGCACCAAGCGGCTCGCCATCATGGATTCGGACGGCGCCAACCACCGCTTCATCACCAACGGCCAATCGATCGCGCTCACCCCGCGCTTTTCGCCCGATTACAAGTCGATCGTCTATGTCAGCTATCTGGGCAGCCGGGTGCGGCTCTACATCTATGACATCGGCACCGGGCAGCAGCGACTGGTGACGGAAAGCAACAACCCGACCTTCGCGCCGCGCTGGTCGCCCGACGGCCGCAACATCCTCTTTTCGATGGCGTCCGCGGGCAATACCGACATTTATCGCGTCTCGGCCAATGGCGGCACACCGGTCCGCCTCACCAATTCGCCCGGCATCGACGTGGGCGGCAGCTATTCGCCCGACGGCAGCCGCATCGTGTTCGAAAGCGACCGGTCGGGCGGGCAGCAGCTTTATGTGATGAATGCCGACGGGTCGAACCAGCGCCGCATCAGCCATGGCGGCGGCCGCTATGCGACGCCCGAATGGAGCCCGCGCGGCGACCTGATCGCCTTCACCAAATTGTCGGGCGATTTCAAGATCGCGGTGATGACGCCCAATGGCGACAATGAACGCATCCTCACCAATGGCTGGCAGGACGAGCAGCCCACCTGGTCGCCCAATGGCCGCGTGCTGCAATTTTTCCGCACCACGCCCGGCCGCCAAGGCTCCAGCCAGGTGTGGCAAGTCGATCTGACCGGCGTGAACGAACGGCGGATTCCAACCCCGCTCAGCGGCTCCGACCCGGCCTGGGGTCCGCTGCTCCCGTAATGGTGGCCGAGGAATCCCGCGCCTGGCGGAACTCAATCGTCTTGACAGCGTAACGAAGTTTACAGACCCTGTGGCCGTTCCCATGCGGCAGACAGCGCAACAAGGAGACCTTCAATGAAATTGTCCCGGACGTTGCTGGCGGCAACCGCGATTGTCGCGCTCGCCGCTTGTTCAAAGAAGCCGCCGGCCGAACTCCCCCCCGCGCCGGGCGGCGCCGACACCGGCGGCGTCCCCACTGGCCCCATGACGCCCACCGGCCCGCGCAAGGGCAGCCAGGAAGACTTCCTCGCCTCGGTCGCGTCGGATCGCATCTTCTTCGGCCTCGACCAATATGATGTCGATGCGCAGGATCAGGCGACCTTGCAGAGCCAGGCTGCCTGGCTGCAACAAAATCCGTCGGTCCGCGTCACGATCGAAGGTCATGCCGACGAACGCGGCACCCGCGACTATAATATCGCGCTCGGCGAGCGCCGCGCCAATGCGGCGAAAAACTATCTCGCCTCGCTCGGTATCGATCCCGGCCGCATCACCACTGTCAGTTATGGCAAGGAACGTCCGGCCGCGCTGGGTTCCGACGAAGCCGCCTGGGCGCAGAATCGCCGCGCGGTGACGGTGACCGTTCAATATTGATCCCGCGCCTGCGCGGTCAGGAAAACCCCGCCGGTCCCAGCGACCGGCGGGGTTTTTCTTGCGCGCAACAAAGCGGCTGACAAGTCCGCCGAATTGGTCGATATGTTTCCGATATATGGGACGCGTCCGATATGTGGGACGCCAGATGAACGGAATGACGATGGCGGATAGCGACGAGAAACAGGAGCAGGGGGTCAAGGGCACGCAGACGCTGATGCGCGCGCTCGACATCATGGACGAGGTGATCGACGGCCCGATCCGCGCTGCGGACCTCGCCCGGAAGCTGGGCATGAGCAAGACCACGGCGCACCGGCTGGTGCAGGCGCTGCGTTCGCGCAATTATCTGTCGGTCACGCGCGAGGGCTTTGCGCTCGGTCCCAAGCTGCTGCAACTGGGCGTGCTGGCGACCGAACAGATCGACTATGTGCGCGTCGCCCGGCCCTTCATGGAATTGCTGTCGGACCGCACCGGCTTCTGCGTCTTTGTCGGCAAGCGCGAAGGCGAATATTCGCGTCATCTCGACCGCGTCACCGGCACGCAGCGGCTGCGCGTCGCCACCGCGCCCGGCGACCGTCGCCCTATCGCGGAAACGGGGCTAGGCAAGGCGTTGTTGCTGGACGAGGATGAGGCGGGCTGGGAACGGCTCTATATCGAAGCCAGGGGCGGCAAGCCCTCACGCGCGCAGATCGATGCCTATCTGAAGGACATGCGCGAGCACAAGGCGCGCGGCACAGTGCTGCACGACAGCGAACTGGGCGATGGCGTGCGTTCCATCGCGGTGCCGATCCGCGACGCCAAGGGCAATATCTGCATCGCCATCTCGATCGCCAGCGCGGCCCATTATCTGACCGACGCGCTGCGTCCGGGCCTCGCCGAACAGGTGGTGCGAGCCGCCGAGCAGATCAGCGGCGCGGTCGGCTATAGCGGACCGCGTCGGGCCTGACCGCGGGCATCCTGCAATCTCGGCGCACCGCCGGGACATTTTCCCCGTCCGCAGGGCCGCTGGGCAGCAAGATCGAATATGGGGGGCAAAAAGGGTTGCCGACAAGTCAATCCCGATATATGGATTAGAAGTCTAATTAACGGGACGGAGAATCCCTTGTATTATGTGGCCCCGCTTGGTCCGGTTCGATGTGGGCCGCCGGAATCGCTGCCTCTGCACGGGCGGCGGGCTTGGGGGAATGTGCCGGTCCCGGCGCGTTCCCCCATTTTCTCCATCAACCGCCGCGTCGCTTGATGCCGCTGAGCAACCTGCTGGTCCTGTTGGCTGCCGCTGCTGCGGCGCCGACTCCCATGACTTACGACCTGAGCGCCGGATCGCGCGATCGCGATCATGTCTATCGGACCGGGCACTCCGGCATGGAACCAGGCGGCACCGCGTCGGATTTTCTCTTTTCCATCGCCCTGCCGGAGGGAAATTATCGCGTAAGCGTGCGTCTGGGCAACCCACGCTCCGCCGGCAACACGACGGTCAAGGCCGAAGCACGGCGGCTGATGCTGCGCAACATCTCTACGCGCCGGGGCCAGTTCATCGAACGCAGCTTCCTGGTCAATATCCGCACGCCCGCCTTGCCGCCACCGCCGCCCAATGCGCCGGGCGGAGCCCAGGTGCGCCTGTCGCCGCGCGACCGGGCGGAATATACATGGGATGACAAGCTGACGCTGGAATTTCTGGGCCAGCCACAGGTCGCGTCAATCACCATCGCACCCGTCCATGCGCCCACCCTCTATCTGGCTGGGGATTCCACCGTCACCGACCAGTTCGCCGAGCCGGCGGCCAGTTGGGGCCAGATGCTGCCCGCGATGCTGGACGATGCTGTCGCCGTCGCCAACCATGCCAAGTCGGGCGCGACACTCAAATCCTTCGCCACCGACCTGCGCCTGGCCAAGCTGCTGTCGGGCATGAAGCCGGGCGACTGGCTGTTCATTCAGTTCGGCCATAACGACCAGAAGCGGGAATGGCCGCAAACCTATGTCGATCCGGCGACGACCTATCCCGCCTGGCTACGGACCTACATCGCCGAAGCGCGGCGACGCGGCGCACATCCGGTGCTGGTGACATCGCCCGAACGGCGCAATTTCGAAACGCGCGGCAGGATAGAGGATACGCTGGGCGCCTATGCGGACGCCGTGCGCCAGGTGGCGCGGGAAGATAATGTGCCGCTGATCGACCTCAACGCCGACAGCCGCGCCATCTATGAAGCGCTTGGCCCCGAAGTCGCGCCCACCGCCTTCAACGATGGTGGCCGGGACAAGACCCATCATAATGACTATGGCGCATGGCTGCTGGCCCGCGCGGTGGCGCAGCGGATCGGGGCGGCTGTGCCGGATCTGGCACGCCATGTGACTGCCCCCGCCTTCGACCCGAACCATCCGCCCTCGGCCGCCACCGTCGCGATCGTCCCCAGCCTGATACACAGCGATGAGCGCCCCGCCGGCAGTTGAGCCGATGCGGATGAGCCGCCGCGATGCGCCACTGGGCAATTGACGAACATATGGGACACTGTTACCAAATATAGGTCTAACGTTCCATAATATGGTCCACGGGAGGAAGTCATGACGATCCACGCCTTCAAGATGCAGCTCAAGCCCGGCGTGATCGAGGAATATCGTAAGCGGCATGATGACATCTGGCCGGAGCTGTCGGCTTTGCTGTCCGATTCGGGCATTTACGATTATTCGATCTTCCTGGACGAGGACACGCTGAGCCTGTTCGCGGTGCTCAAGCTGCGCGATGACAATCGCCGCGACGCCCTGCCCGATCATCCCGTGATGAAGCGCTGGTGGGACCATATGGCCCCCTTGATGGAGGTGCAGCCCGGCAACCAGCCGAAGGAATGGCCGCTTCCGCTGCTGTTCCACATGGATTGAGCTGGCTTCCCATGCGCTCCTTCATCGCCGCTCTGGCGCTGGGCACCATGCTGGCCCCGCCCCTCCTCGCGCAGGAGGCCAAGCCCACCGCCAACCTCTCCGCCCCGGTCAAGACATTCGGCCGCGTCTCCTATGACGCCCGCTCACTGATGATCGACGGCAAGCGGATGATCATCTGGGGCGGCGAATTTCACCCCTTCCGCCTGCCCTCGCCCGACCTGTGGCGCGACATCCTGCAAAAGATGAAGGCCAGCGGCTTCAACACCGTCGCCCTTTATTTCGACTGGGGCTATCACAGCCCGAAACAGGGCGTGTATGACTTCACCGGCATCCGCGACCTCGACCGGCTACTCACCATGGCGCAGGACGAAGGCCTCTACGTCATCACCCGCGCCGGCCCCTATGTGAATGCCGAACTGACCCGTGGCGGTTTTCCCGGCTGGCTGGTCAACCAGCGCGCCCGCGCCCGCACCGACGACCCGGATTATCTCGCGGCGGCGGACGAGTGGCTGGACCATATCAACCCGATCATCGCTAAGCACCAGATCAACGCCGATCCGAAACGCAAGGGCGGCGTCATCCTCCACCAGATCGAAAATGAGCTGGCGCTGACCACTCCGGCGCAGCGGCGCTATATGGATCATCTCTATGCCAAGGCGCGCGCCGACGGCATCACCGTGCCCATTTTCCACAATGACCAGGGCCGCAACGGCTATTGGGTGCCAGAGAGCAGCAAGGTCGAAAAGATCGTTCCCGGCCCCAACGACATGTACGCGTTCGATGGCTATCCCGGCGGCACCTGCACGGTCGATGGCCAGCCGACGCGCGGATCGGCCGCGCCCGACTGGGGCTTTTACGGCCCCGGCGGCGCAAGGGGCGGCGCGTCCGCCTCGCCCGACACGCCCGGCTTCCTGGCCGAATTCGGCGGCGGCTGGTTCGACTATTGGGGCTCCAATGGCGGCTATGACTGCAACGCGATCCAGCGCGGCAAGCGCTTCCAGCGCGTCTTCTACGGCACCAACCTCGCCAATGGCATCGGCATCCAGAGCTTCTACATGACCTATGGCGGCACCAGCTGGGGCTGGCTGCCCGCGCCGGTTGTGTTCACCAGCTATGATTATGGCGCCGCCATCTCCGAACCGCGCGCGCTGCGCGAAAAGGCGCAGGAGATGAAGCAATTGGCCGGCCTGATCGCATCGGTGCCCGACCTAGCGGGCATGGTCCCGGCAGGCGCGGTGGAAATCAGCGATCCCGACATCCAGATCTATCACAATAAAAGCCCGGAAACCGACGCCCGTTTCCTGATGGTGACGCACAAGCCCTCCAACGGCCAGACCAAAGACAGCTTCACCTTCACCGCCGACCTGCCCGACGGGCGCTACACCGTACCGATGCAGCTTAACGGCTTCGACGCCAAATGGCTGGTCGCGGGCGTCGACCTTGGCGGGCAGCGGCTGGTCTATTCGACCTCCGAACTCCAGTCAGCGCAGCAAATGGGCGACCATGATGTCATCCTCCTCTACGGCCGCGCCGGGGAGCCGGGCGAAACCGTCTTGCGCTACGCCTCCGCGCCCCGGGTGACGGTGGTGGAGGGACAGGCGACCAGCGCCTTCGACGCGGCGAAGGGTGACCTGAAACTTGCCTATACCCATAAGGGCCGCACCGTCCTTCGCCTCGAAGGCGGCCGCCGCCCGCCGCTGACCCTGATCCTCGCCGACGAAGCCGAAGGCGCGCGCTACTGGCGCCGCGACGGCATGCTGGTGCGCGGCCCGGCAATGCTGCGCCACGCCATCATGAACGGCGGCACATTGGCGCTGACCGGCGACACGACCACGGAAAGCCCGCTCGAAATCTGGGCGCCCAGGGCGGTCCGCGCGGTCACATGGAACGGGGCGAAGATCGCGACCAGCGCGACCGCCACCGGCAGCCTCGCCGCCTTGCAACCCCTCGCCGGCCCCGCCGCCATCACCCTGCCGGCGCTGACCGACTGGCGCATGGCCAAGGGTTCGCCAGAGGCCGATCCGGCTTTCGACGACAGCGACTGGCAGGCGGTCGACAGGCGCGCCTATGCCAGCATCACCGCGCGCCCGGACGGCCAGCCCAATATGAGCATGGACGCCTATGGCTTTCATGAAGGCGATGTCTGGTATCGCGGCCGCTTTACCGGCACGCCGGACGCCCGGACGCTTTCGCTCTATTATGGCGCAGGCGGATCGGGGCTGGTGCAGGCCTGGATCGATGGCCGGTTTCTGGGCGAGGCGGAAACGCCCCATGGCCTGCCCCGCCCGATCACCACCGGCGCCGCCAGCTTCGCCCTGCCCGCGACCGCGCAATCGGGCGAGCATGTCCTGTCCATCATGGTCCGCAACAACGGCCATAATTGGGATCTGGACAGCGACGATTTCCACAAGGAAGCGCGCGGCCTGATCTCCGCCTCGCTGGCGGGCGGTCCTAGCGGCCGCAGCTTCGCCGTGCCGATCGACTGGAAGATTCAGGGGCGTCAGGGCGGCGAGAATCTGGCCGATCCGGTGCGCGGCGTCGCCAATAATGGCGGCCTCCATGGCGAGCGCATGGGCTGGCACCTGCCCGGCTTCGACGACCGCAACTGGGCGAAAGCCACGGTCCCCGCGACCCAGGCGACAGCAGGCACAAGCTGGTATCGCACCGCCTTCACCCTCGACGTGCCCAAGGGGCAGGACGCTACCATCGCGCTCAGCTTCGGCGACGCGCAGACGCCACGTTCGCCCGTCCGCTATCGCGCGCTGATCTTCGTCAATGGCTGGAACATGGGCCAGTTCATCGCCCATGTCGGCCCGCAACGCAGCTTCCCCATCCCCGAAGGCATCCTCAACCATCGGGGCAAAAATCATATCGCGCTCGCCGTCACCTCCGACGGCGCGCCCGGCGATGCGCTCGAACCCGTGCGCCTCCTCACCCTTCGCAACGTCAAAGGCGGTCTGCCAGTGCAGATGGTCGCCGCGCCAAACGCACCTTCAGATCTCAAGGAGACAAAATAAGTGGCCGCTCTCAATCATGATGTCCCGCGCAGCCAGGTGGTCGAAGCCATCGACAGGCTGATGGACAATCTCGTCAACATCAAGGACGAGACGGGCGAGTTCCTGCTCCATCTGGAGGATGGCCGGATCATCGACACCAAGGGTTGGGCCGGCTGGGAATGGACTCACGGCGTCGGCCTGTTCGGCATGTGGCGCTATTATGAGCAGACCGGCGACCGCAAGGCGCTCGGCATCATCAAACAATGGTTCGACGATCGCTTCGCCGAAGGCACGCCGACCAAGAATATCAACACGATGGCCCCGTTCATCACGCTCGCCTATCTCTACGAGCATGAGCCGGACCCGCGCTACATCCCCTATCTCGACACCTGGGCCGAATGGCTGATGGCGCCGGAGGGCCTGCCCAAGACGGAGGAGGGCGGGTTTCAGCATATCGTCTATAATGACGAAAATCCGGGCGAAATGTGGGACGACACGCTGATGATGTCGGTCCTGCCGCTGGCCAAAATCGGCCTGCTGCTCAACCGCCCGCATTATATCGAGGAAGCCAAGCGGCAATTCCTGGTCCACATCAAATATCTCTACGATACGAAGACGGGCCTGTGGTTTCACGGCTGGGATTTCACCGACCGGCACAATTTCGCGCAAGCGCTGTGGGCGCGCGGCAATTGCTGGGTGACGATCGCGATTCCTGAGATCATCGAGATTCTCGACCTCAAGGACGGCAATTTCTTCCGCACCTTCCTGATCGACACGCTCGCCGCCCAGGTGAAGACGCTCAGCGAAACGCAGGACGCGCAAACCGGCCTGTGGCACACGCTGATCGTCGATCCCACCAGCTATCTGGAAGCCTCCGCCACCGCCGGTTTCGCCTATGGTATCCTCAAGGCCGTGCGGAAGGGCTATCTGCCCCGCCATTATGAGGCTGTCGGCATCAAGGCGGTGCGCGGCGTGCTGGCGAATATCGACGGGAGCGGCGAATTGCAGCAGGTCAGCTTCGGCACCGCGATGGGCGACACCCAGCAATTCTACAAGGACATCGCGCTCACCTCCATGCCCTATGGCCAGAGCCTGGCCATCTGCGCGCTGGGCGAGTTTCTGCGCACCTATATCTGACCGATAAAGAGCTTGGGCGGCGGCCGGAAATGGAAGGACGGCCGCCGCCCGGGACCATAGGATAAAAATGGCGGAGGAGCCGAAAGTGACCGAAACAGCCCAAGCCGCGCCCCGCCCGGTCCGCCTGCACAATTATCTCGCTTATGGCTCGAACGACGTGCTGGGCGCGGGGTCGATGGCGGTCATTTCGGGCTGGGTGCTGATCTTCTACACCCAGTTTTGCGGTCTTTCCGCCGGGCAGGCCGCGACCATCTTCGCGGTGGCGCGCATCCTCGACGCCTTTGCGTCGCCGATGATCGGCTATATTTCGGACCATTTCGGCGGCACCTGGCTCGGCCGCAAGTTCGGCCGCCGCCGCTTCTTCATCCTCGCCGCCATTCCGTTGCTGCCCAGCTTCGCGCTGATGTGGCTGCCTGGGCAGGGCTTTTGGTATTATCTGGTCAGCTATGTGCTGTTCGAACTCGTCTATGCGATGGAGATCATCCCGTTCGAAACGCTGGCCGCCGAAATGTCGAGCGACTATCGCACCAAGGCGAAATTCGCCGGCGCGCGCATCCTTTTCGGCCAGGCGTCCGCCATCCTCGCGGGCTTCCTGCCGCTCTGGCTGATCGAGGCGCTGGGCCGCGACAGCGCCGACACCTTCTTCTACATGGGGATCATCTTCGCCATCCTGTTCATGGCCACCGCCGGGTTGCTTTATCTGTTCAGCTGGGAACGGCACATGCCCGGCGCAGCGGCGGCGC
>NZ_AYOY01000114.1 GCF_000508185.1 Sphingobium sp. C100
ACCCGCGGCGCCGACGCGGGAGAGGGTGAAGCCGGCTTCGGTGGCTTCGTTGAGGGGGTAGATGTTGCGCAGGTCGACAAGGGCCTTGCCGTTCATGGCGGTGGCGAGGCGTTTGAGGTCGAGCGCGCGGAAGATGTCCCATTCGGTGACGAGGACGAGGGCGTCGGCGCCCTGCGCGGCCTCATAGGCGTCGCCGGCCATGGTGACGGACGGCATCATGGGGGCGGCGACATCCATGCCTTCGGGATCATAGGCGACGATGTTGGCGCCGGCATCTTCGAGCGCCTGGACGATGGCGAGGCTGGGGGCGTCGCGCATGTCGTCGGTATTGGGCTTGAAGGTGAGGCCGAGCAGCGCGACCTTTTTGCCGCGCGCGTCGCCGCCCAGCGCCTTGACGATCTTGCGGCCCATGGCGCGCTTGCGCAGGTCGTTGACCTGCACGACGGTCTCGACGATGCGGATCGGGGCGTCATGATCCTGGCCGGTCTTGACCAGCGCCAGCGTATCCTTGGGAAAGCAGGAGCCGCCATAGCCGGGTCCGGCGTGGAGGAATTTGCCGCCGATGCGGTTGTCGAGGCCGATGCCGCGCGACACGTCCTGCACTTCGGCGCCCACCGCCTCGCACAGGTCGGCCATTTCGTTGATGAAGGTGATCTTGGTCGCCAGGAAGGCGTTGGCGGCATATTTGATCAGTTCGGCGGTGCGCCGGCCGGTGAACATGAGCGGCGCCTGGTTGAGGTTGAGCGGACGGTAGATCTGGCTCATCACCGCGATCGCCCGGTCCGAGCCGGTGGTGCCCACGACCACGCGGTCGGGCCGCTTGAAATCGCTGATGGCCGCGCCTTCGCGCAGGAATTCGGGGTTGGAGACGACCTGGATGTCAAGATCGGGGCGCAGTTCGCGCGCGATCCGCTCGACCTCGTCGCCGGTGCCGACCGGCACGGTCGATTTGGTGACGATGACCGCCGGGCCGTCGAGCGCGCCGACAATCTCCCGCGCCGCAGCATAGACATAGCTGAGATCGGCATGGCCATCGCCGCGGCGCGA
>NZ_AYOY01000115.1 GCF_000508185.1 Sphingobium sp. C100
GGCGCTATCCCGCGAGCCGATGCTGCTGCGCTTGCTGAACGCCGGGGGCGACGCCAACGCGCATGAAAGCGATACGCGCACGCTGGCCCTGTCCTACGCCTTTTCGGCCGGCGTGCATCGGGGCGACTGGCGCGCCTATTACAGACTGCTGGACCATGGCGCGGACATCAATCTGAGCGCCGATGGCGGCCCCACCATCGCGCGCTGGGCCTCCTCGCTCGGCCGTTTCGACAAGGTCGTGGAGTTGCTGGACCGGGGCTATCGCCACGACCTTCCCGCGCTCGCCCGGTCGGTGCAGAGCCGCAACGTGCCGGACAAGGCGAAGGACATGCAGGCGCAGTTGCTGGCGCGGATCAACGCGCTGATCGAACAGGAGAAAGCAGCGCGCTGAGGCGATGCCCTGCCCTGGCCGCAGGTTATTGCGGGCAACAAAAAAGGGACCGGAAACCGGCCCCTTTCCTGTTTTCGTGGTTTCCGAAGAAACTTAGCGCTTCGAGAACTGGAAGCTACGACGGGCCTTCGCCTTGCCGTACTTCTTACGTTCGACAACGCGGCTGTCGCGGGTCAGGAAGCCTTCGGCCTTGACCGCGCTGCGCAGCGCCGGTTCATATTTGGACAGCGCCTGGGCGATGCCATGCTTGACCGCGCCGGCCTGACCCGAGAGGCCACCGCCCTTGACAGTGCAGATCACGTCATACTGACCTTCGCGCTCGGTGACGCCGAAGGGCTGGTTGATAACCAGACGCAGGGTCGGACGCGCGAAATAGATTTCCTGATCGCGGCCGTTGACCGTGATCTTGCCGGTGCCCGGCTTCACCCAGACGCGGGCCACGGCGTCCTTACGACGGCCGGTGGCGTAGGCGCGGCCGAGGCCGTCGATTTCCTGGGCGCGCAGCGGCGCGGAAGGCTGAACCGGGGCTACGGGCGCCGCATCGGCTTCGACCTGGTCAGCGACGGGCGCGGTCGCCGGAGCAGCAGCGGCCGGAGCGGCGGCAGGGG
>NZ_AYOY01000116.1 GCF_000508185.1 Sphingobium sp. C100
CGCCCCCGCGCCGCCGCAGCGCGCTCGATCCCCATGGGCGCTGATGCCCGTCGATGAAATTGGCGAGGTGGTCGTCAACCTGGCGGGCGTGGTCGTGCGCCAGGCCGGCGGGCTGGTCATCGACCTGACCGTCGAGCATGTTTTCTCCGGCCATAGTGCGCGTTTCTTCCATGGCGTGGGTCGACGCCTGATCCGTATGACGACCCTGGGCGGCATCCGCATCCCATCCTCGCTGCGGACCGTGCCCAGGGGAGCCGACGCCCGGCCGCGCCGGTCCGACTGGGTCGCGCTATGGATCGGCGTCTTCGTCTGGATCATCATTTTCCTGGCCATCGGCGTCATCGGCTCCCGCTTTCTTTGAGGGATGACCCCGGCGGCGAAAGCGCGTAGTGGCCGCTGATGCCCCGCCGCTCCACGCCCCGTCCCGATGATGTCCCCGGTTTTCCCGCGCGCCGCGCCGCGCTGCGGCTGCTCGATGCGGTGTTGCGCCGGGGCGACCCATTGGAACTGGCGCTGCATGGCGCGGCGCAGGGGCTGCCCCCGGCCGATCGCGGCCAGGTCCATGCCATCGCCGCCGAAGTGCTGCGCCACCTGCCCGATCTCGACGCGCTGATCGACGGGGCCACCCGCCAGCGCCTGCCCGACGACGCCAAGGCGCGGATGGTGCTGCGCATCGCGCTCGCCCAGACGTTGCGCATGGACACGCCGCCCCATGCCGCCATCGCCACCGCCCTGCCGCTGGTCGACGGCGGCCCGCGCAAGCTGGTCCATGGCGTGTTCGGCACGGTGACGCGCAGCGCCCCGGTGCTGCCCGACCCGCCGACCCTCCCGGCCGAGGTGGTGGAGCGCTGGACGAGCCAATGGGGCGAGGCCATGCCGCAGGCGGCGGCGCAGGCCTATGCCGCTCGCCC
>NZ_AYOY01000117.1 GCF_000508185.1 Sphingobium sp. C100
GTACCGCTTTAATGGGCGAACATCCCAACCCTTGGGACCGACTACAGCCCCAGGATGCGATGAGCCGACATCGAGGTGCCAAACCTCCCCGTCGATGTGGACTCTTGGGGGAGATAAGCCTGTTATCCCCGGGGTAGCTTTTATCCGTTGAGCGATGGCCCTTCCATGCGGAACCACCGGATCACTAAGCCCGACTTTCGTCCCTGCGCGACTTGTAGGTCTCGCAGTCAAGCTCCCTTGTGCCTTTACACTCTGCGAATGATTTCCAACCATTCTGAGGGAACCTTTGGGCGCCTCCGTTACATTTTAGGAGGCGACCGCCCCAGTCAAACTGCCCACCTGCCACTGTCTCCCTGCCCGATAAGGGCAGCGGGTTAGAAGGTCAATACAGCCAGGGTAGTATCCCACCGATGCCTCCACCGAAGCTAGCGCTCCGGTTTCCAAGGCTCCTACCTATCCTGTACAAGCTGTACCAACATTCAATATCAGGCTGCAGTAAAGCTCCACGGGGTCTTTCCGTCCTGTCGCGGGTAACCTGCATCTTCACAGGTACTATAATTTCACCGAGTCTCTCGTTGAGACAGTGCCCAGATCGTTGCGCCTTTCGTGCGGGTCGGAACTTACCCGACAAGGAATTTCGCTACCTTAGGACCGTTATAGTTACGGCCGCCGTTTACCTGGGCTTCAATTCAGAGCTTGCACTCCTCCTCTTAACCTTCAGGCACCGGGCAGGCGTCAGGCCCTATACGTCGTCTTGAAGCCGACTTAGCAGAGCCCTGTGTTTTTGCTAAACAGTGGCTTCAATTCGCACCTTCGCTTACGCTAAGCGCTCCTCTTAACCTTCCAGCACCGGGCAGGCGTCAGCCCCTAT
>NZ_AYOY01000118.1 GCF_000508185.1 Sphingobium sp. C100
TTTACGCAGCATGCTCTAATACCAAGCTGCGCGGTGTCTGACTCGCGGGGCTTCCGAAGGTGGTGAAAATCTGAATCTATGGGTGCTGCGACATTGGAGTGCGTTACCATAGGTTCAGCGATCGGCTTGCGGGAAGATTTTGACGGGGCAGCGCTGCGACGAATATCGCGGACGACGAAGAGCGCGAACCAGGCGCGGCGGCTGTTGGCATTGGCGCAGATTTACGACGGTGGCAGCCGGAGCGAGGCTGCGACGACCGGCGGCGTAACCCTTCAGATCGTGCGGGACTGGGTGATCCGGTTCAATGCCCGCGGCCCCGATGGGCTGCTGGACGGCAAGGCACCTGCCCCCGTTCGCGGCTGAACGATGCGCAGCGTCAGGCACTGGTCGATGTTGTCGAGAGCGGCCCGATCCCGGCAATCGACCGAGTGGTGCGCTGGCGACTGGTCGATCAGGCCCGATGGCTCCTTGACGATTTGCGGTCTCCCTCGATGAAACCATCATCAGCCGCGAGTTGAAAAAGCTGGGTTACGTGAAGCTCACCGCGCGGCCGCGCCACCATGCGCAGAATGAATACGCCATGGAAGACTTCAAAAAGGGGGCCTTGCTGCCGAACTGACAAAGGTCAGAGCAACCCTCCCGAGGGGCACGCAGGTAGAAATATGGTTTCAGATGAGGCCCGTGTCGGTCAAAAGAACAAGATCACGCGGCGCTGGGCGAGACGCGGAACCCGGCCTTCGGCGCCGAAAGACCAACGCAGGAAATCGGCCTACATATTCGGCGCGATCGGCCCGGAACACGGCAAAGGGCGCAGGGCTCTTCCTCATGCGTCTGCTCCTTCCAGCGGGGCAGATGGGG
>NZ_AYOY01000119.1 GCF_000508185.1 Sphingobium sp. C100
AATAGTCAATTCTGTATCAACGACATCCGATGGGCACTTCGATAACCGCGGCGGAAGCAAGCTTAAGATAGTGAAAAATAATAAAAAGGAGGTGTCTGTGCCTTGGTCAATGTATGACGGTGGCGGGCAGAGGAAATATCTTACTAACAGTGAGACTGCAAAGTTCTTGGAAGTAGCGAAGCATGAGTCTGTCGATGTATATAGCTTTTGCTGGTTTATGGCAGTGACAGGATGTCGAATTTCTGAGGCGCTGTCCGTATCCTCAGAAAATTTCGACTTCGCGTCGGGCCATATAATCATCAAATGCTTGAAGAAACGACAGAACTCCGTTTATCGCGCTATTCCTCTTCCGTTGAAGATGTTGGATCGGATGCAGGAATGGATGGCGAAAGGCATCCTCGATCGACGCGGGCGCCTCTGGCCCTGGTCGCGCATGACCGCCTATCGAAAAGTCACGGGTATTATGGAAAAGGCAAGAATATCCGGGCCTTGGGCTGTACCAAAGGGGCTGCGCCATGGTTTTGGCGTACGGGCAATCCATTCCGGCGTGCCCTTGAATTTGGTTCAACGATGGCTTGGGCATGCTGATATGAAGACCACCGCTATCTATGCGAATGCCAGTGGACCAGAAGAGCGGCAGATCGCGGCGCGAGCCTGGCTGACGGAAGATTCAGCCTATGAGTTCAAACGGGCGACGGCTTGAACGGGGTTAACGGCAAAAAATCATGCTGATTGGCAATGGCCCTTAAACAGCAGATTTATTTGGTTAACACTTTGGGTAATAAAGAAGAATTAGCTTGTAAATTAAACCCCTTGCTTGCGCGCCGTTACAGAATTGACTATT
>NZ_AYOY01000120.1 GCF_000508185.1 Sphingobium sp. C100
CGGCGGCGATCGGTTCATGCACGGCGCCATCGGGATCACGGGCCAGTAACGCGGCGGGAAAGCTGTCGGCCGGTTCGCCTTCGACCAGCGCCGCGATGACGGGACGGTCGGGATGGAGTTCGCGAAACAAGGCAATTTCCGCCTCAACCCAGCGCGACGCTTTGGCCGCAGGAGAGCAGACGACGAGCAATGCGTCCGATTGGGACAGCGCCAGACGCACTTGTTGATTGAGGCTGGACGCTGCGGCCAATTCCGCCCGGTCGCGGAAGATGGGCGCGAGGCGTCGCGGCACTGGCCCCCCATTGGCCGCCATGCCAATGAGGCGAGCAGGCAGCCGATAGGTTTCCAGCCAGCGATGCAGCTTGTGGGCCTCCCGCTCATTGGCATGACTATAGCTCAGGAACGCGCGATAACGCCGCGCGCCTGCTCCGTCGGTATCGACGCTGCCACTCGTCATGCGTACTCCGCGTCCACTGTTTTTATCCCCCGTCTTCGGCGGGCAATCGGCAGTGGCGTGGTCGACGCTCATATGCTTATCGCGATTGCCCGGAGCCCTGCCTTAGCGCTTCCCCATCTGCCAGGAAATCTGCAATCATCCAGGATGACCAAGCAGTTCATCATCCACGACTGCGGCCGGGAGGGGGTGACCGGGATAGGACATGGCCTTCCGAGCACGAGACTGTGCCTGCAACAGGCAAGTCGCCCTTGGAGCAGCATGCGGAAAACTGGGAACCGGTTTTTCCGCATAAAAGTATTAGCAAACAATGACTAGATCATGCTGCCTGCGTCTGATTT
>NZ_AYOY01000121.1 GCF_000508185.1 Sphingobium sp. C100
GCATGCGCGGCCTGCGGACTGGCGGCGATGGCGTGACGCACACGTAGCCCGTGCCGTTCCAGCCGCGCCGCCGCCTCGACCGCGAGCGCTTCCTCCCCGCCCCACAAATGACCACAGCCGCTGATGTCGAGCATCAGCCCGTCGGCCCCGTCGGGCGCGGCATTGGGGGTGTAGCGGGCGCAACCGTCGCACAGCCGCTCCAGCCAGTCCTGATCGGCATGGGGATCGGCATCGAAAACGCGCAGGTCCGGCTCGCGCGCGCGCGCGTCGGCCAAAGTCATGCCGCGCGTCAGGCCGATCGCCAGCCCATCAGCATCGACCGCCGCCAGCCGCATCGCGCCGCGCACCGCCTCCACGACGATGGCCGGCCCGTCACCACCAGATACGTCACCGCCAGATCCATCACTTCCGCCCGCCCACAGATCGGGCCGCGTGATCCGCAGCCGGTCGATCGGCAGGAAGGGGAAGCTCAGCGCCAGATAGCGCCGCGCCGCCGTCACCACTTCGCTGTTCCTCATGATGGCGTTCATCGCCCGCGTCTCCGAATATCCCGCGATCCCTGTCCCACATCAGCCGCCATGCCTGCCCGTCCGGCCCGGCCCGGCGGCGCAGCAGGGTGAGGGCGAAGCTGGTCTGGCCCGGCGCATTGCCGGGCAGCGGCGCAGAGGGCGCGGCGGCCACCCGCCATCGCGTTTCCGCCGCGCTCGGCACCGGCTCCGCATCGATCCGCAGCACCAGCGCGGTGACGCCCGTTTCTTCCGCCGCCAGCGCCAGCCGGCGG
>NZ_AYOY01000122.1 GCF_000508185.1 Sphingobium sp. C100
CTGGCGCCCCGCCGGTCGCGACCAGCACCTGGCCGGCGCTGACCTGCCCCTTGGGCGTGGTCACCCGCCACCCTTTGGGCAGGCGGTCCAGACCCGTGACCGCCGCATTTTCGTAAATGCGCGCGCCTGCCCGCGCCGCCGCTTCGGCCAGGCCGACGCCGAAGCGGCCGGGATGCAGCTGCGCGCTGCTCGTCTGGATGAGCGCGCCGTGGAAGGCGTCTGACCCCACTTCGTCGCGAATGCGTTGCGGCGGCACCAGGCGGACATTCTGATCCACTTCCGCCGTCAGCAGATCGTGGGCGCGCGCCAGCTTTTCATAATGGGCCGGCTTGGCGGCCAGCTTCACCCGGCCGCACCGGTGAAAAGCGCAATCAATGGCTTCTTCCCGTGCGATCCGTTCAACCATGTCGACCGCATCGCAATGGGCGCGATAGTAGGCCTTGGCGATGTCCTTGCCGAAGCGGGCGGATAGCGCGCCATAATCATGGGCCGTGCCATTATTGCACTGACCCCCATTGCGTCCCGAAGCCTCGCCGACCACCTGCCCCTGCTCCAGCACCATGACGCTGGCGCCTTGCCGCGCCAGCGCCAGCGCTGCCGACAGCCCGGTGAAGCCGCCGCCGATCACGGCGACGTCCACGTGGCCCTCGACCGCGCCCTGCGCCCCGCCGGTAAAGGCGGGGGCGCTCGCC
>NZ_AYOY01000123.1 GCF_000508185.1 Sphingobium sp. C100
CCCTTATGCTCTTTTCACCTTTTCCCGAATGTCTCTAGCGACACTTATTAAAATTTTTCTCTTTCAACCCGCTACGCAAAACAAAAACATTTTGCCTTTTGATCTAGGAGGGCGTAGCGTATACCGTAGCGAATGAATCATAAAGAGGTGAACCCGCTATGAAACCCGAAACCTACCTTTCTTCACAAGACATTGCAAACAAGCTCAATGTCTCCAGCGTCACGATACGCAAATACGCCGCCATGCTTGAGAAAAACGGCTATAATTTCGCCAGAGACACTAAGGGATGGCGTCAGTATAATGAGTCCGATTTATCCGCTATGGAGTATATATACACACACTCTAAATTGAGTGGTAAATCACTAGAAGAAGTAGCCAAACTTGTAGCGACCTTGTATCGGTCAAACTTGTCCATATCGGATACCGCTACACCGCTACAAGATGTCAATGTCGCCGATCTCATTCAAAGACAAGAAGAATTCAATCGGGCCATACTAAAACGACTCGAACAATTTGAAGAACAACAAAAAAAGCGAGATGAAAATCTCATGCTCGCTTTGAAAGAATCCATTGAAGCAAAAAAAATGATTGCTGCTGCTCAACAAAAAAAGTGGTGGCAATTTTGGAAATAGGACATACATGAAAATGGCGCACTTATACACACCC
>NZ_AYOY01000124.1 GCF_000508185.1 Sphingobium sp. C100
CGCTTCAAATCGAAACCGCCGAAGGCCGGCGGGAACGGCACGACCCCTCTTGATGGACTCGTCACCCAAGGCGGGTCGCCTGCGGCTGTTCCGCTGCATGCTGCTGTCGGATTGTCTCCTGACCCAAGGTCACCGGCTGGAAAGAAGCGCGCCTTTTCAATGCCCGTTACACGCCCGCAAACCCATATAGCGCCCCAGCGATGACGCTGACCCCGCAGTTGAAGTCCATGGCGCGGACTGCGAAATTGGAAGCTGAAACTTATTGGAGCATGAAATGGCAGAGGACCAGACGGCGGAGCTTTCGACTTCAGCCAAGAAATATTGGTCGGACGAGGGATTTTCCGACGGCGGCGTGCTGCGCGAAGTCGATTACAGCGCCGAATCGCGTGGTCTCGATCCCAGCCTCCAGGGCATCAAGATCGTCGATTGCGACACCCACATGACCGAAGCGCCCGACCTGTTCACGTCGCGCTTCCCCGCGCGGCTCAAAGACCGGGCACCCTATATCCAGCGCAAGAACGGCGTCGATCGCTGGTTCGTGGGCGACCGCGACTTTGGCTCGACCGGCGGCAATGTGATCCGCGCGGACAACCACAAGCTGCTCGGCCGTCTCGCCTTCCCCAAGCTGGAACAAGGGCATCCGGGCGCCTGGGAAATGAAGCCGCGGCTCCAGGCGATGGACGACATGGGCGTCCATGCCCAGATCTGCTATCATAATTCGGGTGTCACCCAGGCCGGCTCGCTGATGTCGCTGGGTGACAATGAACTCGCGATCGAAGTGCTCAAAACCTATAATGACGCCGGCGCGGAACGGCAGAAGGCGTCGGGCCAGCGCCTCTTCACCATGGGTCACCTGCCCCTGTGGGACAAGGCGGCGATGGAAGCCGAGGCCAAGCGCTGCATCGACATGGACATCAAGGGCTTCGTGCTGCCCGACACGCCCGAGCGGCTGGGCCTGCCCTCCTTCGTCGATGATTATTGGACGCCCACGCTGGACATCCTGTCGGAAAGCGGCCGTCCGATCAATTTTCACCTCAACGCTGCGATCAACCCGGCCGACCTTGCCTGGCAGGGCATGGGTTTTGAGCAGACGCTGTCGATCGCATCGACCATGTATTCGATCGGCAATGCAGCGACGCTGGGCAACTGGATCGTCAGCGGCCGGCTGGATCGCCACCCCAAGCTGAAGATCGGTCTGGTCGAAAGCGGCATGGGTTGGGTGCCGTTCGCGATTGAAGCCTATGAGCATCAGTTCAACGAAATGCTGCCCAACGGCTCCAAGCTGCTCAGCCGCCGGCCCAAGGAATATTTCCGTGACCATTTCTGGGTCACCTTCTGGTTCGAGGAAGTCGGCCCCAAGCTGCTGCTGGAGGAAATCGGCGTCGACAAGGTGTTGTTCGAGACCGACTATCCGCACCCGACCTCGCTCTATCCGGGGGTTCAGCAGCATATCCTGAAGACGCTGGGCGGCTTTGACCATTCGGTGCGCAAGAAGGTGCTGGAAACCAACGCGGTCAAGCTGTTCGACCTGCCTTTCTGAGGCAAGGTCGATGATGCCCGCGCCACTGACCGGCGCGGGCGCAACCGACGGAGGCACCGCAGCGGTGGCCCAAGATGCTCGGGCATTGGCGCGCCGTCGGGGCGATATCATGCCCCACCTTCTCGCGTCAGGACAGGTGGAGCAACCTTGTCCCCAAAGCGATGAACAATTGGCCTGAATCGATCATTGTTCCGATTGTCGCCGTTTTGCGCGTCCTGCGAGACGCTGGCTGTTCCAGCCGCCTTCAGAAGACTCCGTTGACCATTTGGGAATGTCCATGACCGAAGACCGCACAACCGGCGTTCGCGCCGCCGCCGACCGGATCATTGAATTGGAAGAGGAGCTGGAAGTGTCCGGGGATGCTGTCGTCGACGGCGATCCGTTGGCGCAAGCCAGGGCGGCGCTGCACGCCTGGATCGACGCCATGACCGGCGTGGTCGTCACGCCCGCGCTCGGCCGGGTCACTCTGATCCATGGCAATGGCACCCGCTCGACAATCAGCTCGCCGGAACTGCCCTTCGCCATGTCGGCGCCCATGAAGGCGGGGCGACAGGAGGACTGAGGCCCGTCATTCAAGCAGGCCGATCGTCCGCCGGCCGGTCATGCCGCTCGCAGTGCCGCGGGCCGGCGCCCCGCCGTTCGCTGTATGATCGGCCGGGCGATCAGTCCCGCGCCAGCAGCAGCGCGGTCGCGAGCGGACCGCCACCCGATGCGGCGACGGCGACCCTGGGATCGCCGGCGATCTGTCGGTCGCCCCCGGCGCCGCGCAGTTGCACCACCGCCTCATGCGCGAAGCCGAACCCGTGAAGCCGCCCCGCGCCGATCTGCCCCCCGGCGGTATTCAACGGCAGTTCGCCGTCCAATGCGATGCGCTGCCCGCCCTCGATAAAGCGGCCGCCCTCCCCCACTTCGCAAAAGCCCAGCCCTTCCAGCCAGGTGATCGCGTTGAAGCTGAAGCCGTCATAAAGCTGGGCCGTATCGACATCATCGACGCTATAGTCGGTGCGGGTCCACAGATCCTGTCCGGTCGGATAGGCCGCGACCCATTCGGCCTGGTCCCAGCTATGCCGTTCGACCACGCCGGCGCTGGCGGCGATGCGGATCGGGGTCGCGCTGATTTCGTCGAGCGCGTCGCCGGCCGACACGATCAACACTGTGGAGGCATCGGTGAAGCGGTCGCAGTCATAGAGGCAGAAGGGCGTGGAGATCATGCGGGAGGACAGATAATCCTCCATCGTCAGCGGCTTGCGGACCAGCGCGCGGGGATTGCGCATGGCGTTGGCATAGGCGGTGAGGGAAATCTGCCCGAGCTGCTCGCGGGTCAGGCCGTAGCGTTTCACATGGCGCATCGCATATTGCGCGATCCAGTTCGCCGCCGACGCTGCATGAAAGGGCGCCGTCCATTGTGAGCTGCCGGACACTTTCGCCCGGCGATGGGACGGATATTCGTCGGGGCGCGCCAGCGCGGCGGCTTCATACAGGGTGCGAAAGCAGATGATGTGCCGGGCCAGGCCCATGCGAATCGCGCCTACGGCGGCGACCACCGCGCCCAGTTGCGACGTCAGTTCAGCACCGCCCTGATGCCAGGTCGGCCTGATCCCCAGTGCGTCGATCAGGTCGTCCGAGCCGATGGGGGAATTGCCGAGGTAATTGGGCGTCTTGCCGGGATAGGTGGACACGCCGTCAATCTGCCCGATGGTCAGCCCTGCATCCGCGAGCGCTTCCTTCACCGCATCTACGGTCAGCAGCATCGGGTGCCGTGCAAGGCGGATGCCGACCTCTGACTGGCCCACGCCGGTAATATAGGCTTCGATCGTCATCCGCACAGCTCTCCTTCGCCAGCGCCCTGGCGCAGCACGCTATATCGACTGCCTAGCGCCACGCGGGCAGGCACCGAAAGGCCGCACCGTTGCGATACCGCCATGGCGATGACCGCTCAACCCTCCACATGGTTTTCCCGCGGAAATGCGCCAAGCGGCAAACAGCGCGGTAGCGGGCCGATCGTATAAACCAACCAGTTGGTTGTAATCACCATCAGCTTGTGCATGTTACCTGTCATCTGGACAGACAAGGGTGAGACGGAGGCGAATATGGCAGTGGTGGAAATGGACGATAGCGTATATGCGCAGCGCAAGGCCGACCGGATCGGCATGTTGATGGCGCGCGATACGCAGTTCCGTGACTCGGCACCGCTGGATTCGGTAGTGGCGGCCAAGACGCGGCCGGGCCTGAGCGTGGCGGAGGCGATGGCCACGGTGATGGAAGGCTATGCCGACCGGCCCGCGCTGGGCCAGCGGGCGCGTGAGCTGGTCATGGACCCTGCGACCGGACGTCATATGCTCAAGCTGCTGCCCCGGTTCGAGACGATCAGCTATCGCGATTTGTGGGCCAATGCGCGCGCGATTGCCAGCGAGTGGCATCATAACGGCGCAAATCCCCTCAGCCCCGGCGACTTCGTGTGCATCCTGGGCTTCACCAGCCCGGACTATGCGACCCTGCTGCTCGCCAACACCCATCGTGGTGCGGTCAACGTGCCGCTCCAGACCAGCGCGCCCGCCAGCCAGCACGCCGCGATCATTGCAGAGACCGAGCCGCGCATCCTGGCCACCAGCATCGACTATGTCGACAATGCGGTGGACGCGGTGCTGGCGGGCATCACCCCTCCCCGGCTCGTCGTGTTCGATTTCGACGAGCGCGACGATGACCATCGTGACGCGCTGGCGGAGGCCCGCGCGCGGCTGACGCGCGAAGGTCGGGCGGTCGTCGTCGATACGCTGGGCGAGGTGATCGCGCGCGGTCGTTCTATGGAGGAACCGTCGCTCTACAAGCCCGCCGAGGGTGAAGACCCGCTCGGCTGGCTCTTCTACACGTCCGGTTCGACCGGCACGCCCAAGGGGGCGATGTTCACCCATTCGTTGTGCATGAACACATGGACCGGCCATAATCCCATGACCGCGATCACGCTCAGTTTCATGCCGATGAGCCATCTGGTCGGAAATGGCTATTTGCTGATGGCGCTTTCCAACGGCGGGACAAGCTATTGCTCGCCCAAAAGCGACCTGTCCACGCTGTTCGAGGATCTGGCGCTGGTGCGGCCGACCCAGGCCTCTCTCGTTCCGCGCGTGTGCGAAATTTTCTATCACCGCTTCCTGTCCGACGTCGATGCGCGCGTCGCGGCCGGGATCGACATCGCCACCGCCGAGGCGGAGGTGAAGCGCGACATGCGCGAGCGGCTGCTGGGCGGACGCCTGGTCTCGGTCGGCTGCGGATCGGCCTCGCTCGCGCCGGAAACCTATGCATTTATGGAATCCATGCTCGATACCCATATGGCGATCGGCTATTCCTCCACCGAAATGGCGGGCGGCACGGTGCTGGTCGACTGGAAGGTCCAGCGGAACCAGGTGATCGACTATAAACTCGCTGACGTGCCCGAACTGGGCTATTTTTCCACCGACAAGCCGCATCCGCGCGGCGAACTGCTGGTGAAGCCCAGCCGGTTCATGGGCGGCTATTATAAACGGCCCGATCTTACCGCGGAAAAGATGGATGCCGACGGCTATTACGCCACCGGCGACGTCATGGCGGAACTGGCGCCCGACCATCTGGTCTATGTCGATCGCCGCAACAACGTCATCAAGCTGTCGCAGGGCGAATTCGTCGCGATTTCCCGACTGGAGGCGCTTTACGTACACAGTCCCGCGATCCGCCAAATCTATCTCTACGGCACCAGCGAGCGCGCCTTTCTGGTCGCGGTGATCGTGCCCGGCGAGGAACTGGCGGAACGCCTTGGCGCGCCGGGCGGGCATGACGCGGTGAAGGCCGAACTGCGCCGGGCGTTGCAGCAGATCGCCGAGAAGGAGCGGCTCAACGGCTATGAAGTGCCGCGCGACTTCCTGATAGAGACCGAGCCTTTCAGCCTGCGCAACGGCTTGCTGTCCGAAGTCGGCAAGCATCAGCGGCCCAAGCTCAAGGATCGCTATGGCGAGAGGCTTGAACAAATTTATACGCAGCTGGCGCAGGACCAGGTCGATGTGCTGCGGTCATTGCGCGCTGGCGGCGGCGATATGTCGGTGCTGGACGCCGTCAACCGCGCCACCCAGGCAACGCTGGGCGTCGGCGCAAGCGACGTCCGGCCCGATGCGCGCTTCGTGGAGCTGGGCGGCGACTCGCTCGCCGCGCTGACCTTCTCGACCTTGCTTGAGGAGATATTCGGCGTGGAGGTGCCGGTAGGCGTTATCATCGATCCCACCGGCAGCCTGCAACGCATCGCCGATTATATCGAGGTGGCGCGCGGCACGGGCGACAGCGCGCGGCGGCCGACCTTCGCGTCCGTCCATGACGCGGACAGCGCGCTGGTCGAAGCGAGCGACCTTGCGCTTCACAAATTCATCGACGAAGCGACACTGGCCGCCGCCCCTGCCCTGCCGCCGCCGGACGGAGAAATCCGCACCGTGTTTATGACCGGCGCGACCGGCTATCTCGGCCGCTTCCAGGCGTTGGCCTGGCTGGAGCGGCTGGCGACGACCGGCGGCAAGCTGATCTGCATCGCGCGCGGCGCCAACGCGCAGGAGGCGGGGGCGCGGATCGAGGCGGCGCTCGACAGCGACGAGACGCTGCTGGACCATTTCCGCACCCTGGCGGCCGATCATCTGGAAGTGCTGGCCGGCGACATTGGCCTGCCCAATCTTGGGCTGGACGCGGCAAGCTGGACGCGGCTTGCCGAAACGGTCGACCTGATCGTCCATCCGGCGGCGCATGTGAACCATCTCCTGCCCTATAACCAGCTGTTCGCGGCCAATGTGGCGGGAACGGCCGAGCTGATCCGGCTTGCCATCAACACCCGGATCAAGCGACTCAACATCCTCTCGACGCTGGGCATCAACACGGTGGCGCAAATGCTGGTCGACGAAGATGGCGATGTGCGGGTGACGATCCCGCGCTGCACGATGAACGACAGCTATGCCAATGGCTATGGCATCAGCAAATGGGCGGGCGAGGTTCTGCTGCGTGAAGCATTCGACCTTTGCCGCGTGCCCGTGTCCGTGTTCCGCCCAGGCATGATCCTGGCGCATAGCCGCTATGCCGGCCAGCTCAACGTGCCGGACATGTTTACGCGGCTGCTCTACAGCCTGGCCGTTACCGGCCTTGCGCCAGGCTCCTTCTACGCCGCCGACACCGCCAATGGCCGCCCGCGCGGCCGTTATGAAGGCTTTGCCGTCGATTTCCTGGCCGACGTCCTGACCGCGATCGGCGCCAGCGATCGTCCCGGCTATCACAGCTATAATCTGGCCAGCACGCATGAGGATTGCAGTTCGCTCGACGATTTTGTCGACTGGATGGTCGAGGCGGGATGCCCGATCGAGCGGATCGACCAATATGACGCCTGGATCGACCGGTTCGAAACCGTGTTGCGCGCGCTGCCCGACGATCAGCGCCAGCAATCGGTGCTCGCCATCCTAGACCCCTATCGTCATCACCAGACGCCGGGGGGACGGATGCATTTGCCCGCCGAGCGGTTCCGCGCCGCGGCGGAAGCGGCGGGCTTTGACGTCCCCGCCGTGTCGAAAGCGCTGATCGCCAAATATGTCGAGGATCTGCGCCATTTGAAGCTGCTCTGACCCGGCCGGCCCGCCGGGGCGATGCCTGCGTCCCGGCGCGCGCCAGCCTTGCCAGCCCCAACGCCGGCCCGGCATAAGAACAGGATGATCGCCGGATCAACAGGCAGAGGGAGAGGACGGCGCGTGGACCAGGACCGCACCGACTATGATTTCATCATCATCGGCAGCGGCGCCGGATCGGTGATCGCATCCCTGGTGCTCAAGGATGCGGGCAAGACCGCGCTGATCATCGAGAAGGAAGCGACGTTCGGTGGCTCCACCGCGCTGTCGGGAGGCGTCGTCTGGGTGCCATGCAATGCGCCGGGCCGCGAGGCGGGCGTGCGCGACCGCCCTGACCTCGCCCGCGACTATCTCGACGCCTGCGCCGGCCCGCTCACCAAGGGATCGAGCCGCGCGCGTCGCGACGCCTTCCTAGATCAAGCGCCGGCGGCGATCGACTATCTGCGCGCCAAGGGCATGAAACTCGTCCATGCCGAAGGCTATGCCGACTATCATGAAGGCGAATATCCCGGCGGCCTGCCGCGCGGCCGCGCGATCGTGCCGGCCATTTTCGACATGAATGATCTGGGCGAGGCCGCGTCGATGATCGGCTGGTCGCCTGCGGTCCCGCCGGTGATGACGCATGAGGCGGGCAAGCTCACCCTGTATGGCCGCACGCTGGCCAGCAAGAAGACCCTCGCCACCGTCGGCTTGCGGATGATGCAGAACCGCCTGCGCGGCAAGCGTCTGGTCGGCATCGGCCTGTCGCTTCAGGGGCGTCTGCTCCAGATCGCGCTGCGGAACGACCTGCCGATCCTGCTCGATACGCCGGTCACTGACCTGCTGGTGGAGGATGGCGCGGTCACAGGCGTCACCGTCATGCGCAACGGGCGCAAGACCGTCCTGCGCGCACGTTCGGGCGTGCTGATCAACGCCGGCGGCTTTGCCCGCAACGCGCAGATGCGCGCGCAACATCTGCGCCAGCCATCGGACCCGCGATGGACCGTCAGCAATGCCGGCGACACGGGCGAAATGCAGCAGGCGGCGATGGCGCTGGGCGCCGATGTGGAGAATATGGACCTGTGCTGGTGGGTGCCCGGCACGCTGCTGCCTGACGGGAGCCCCAATGTCTCAGTGTTCGAACATGCCCGGCCCCATGCCATATTGGTCGATCAGCAGGGTCGCCGCTTCACCAACGAAGCGACATCCTATGTTCGCCAAGGGCTGGACTTCTACGCGCGGCATCAGGCGGAGCCGGCGATTCCCGCCTGGATCATCATCGATGCCCGCCATCGCAAACGCTATATGTTCGGCCAGGCCATGCCGGGCAAGACGCCCGAAACATGGTTTGAGAGCGGCTATATGAAGCGGGCTAACACTATCGGCGCACTGGCGGAGCAATGCGGCATCCCGGCCGATGCCCTGCGCGCCGAGATCGACCGCTTCAACGGCTTCGCCCGCAATGGCCGCGACGAGGATTTCCACCGCGGCGAAGGGGCCTATGCCCGCTATCTGGGCGATCCGACGCACAGGCCCAACCCGTCGCTCGGCACGATCGAGCAGGCGCCCTTCTACGCGGTCGCTTATTATCCCTGCGACGTGGGCACCTGCGGCGGCTTGGTCACCGACGAACATGCGCGGGTGTTGCGGCAGGATGGCACGCCCATCGCCGGCCTCTATGCCTGCGGCAATTCCACCGCATGCGTGTGCGGGCCGTCCTATCCCGGCGCGGGCGCCAGCATCAGCGCGAGCCTGACCTTCGGCTTTGTCGCCGCCCGCCACGCCGCTCGCCCGAACGATTGTTGATGGACATGACGCTAGGGGCGCTCCACCCCCTGCCCTTGCTGCGCCGACCGTAGCCTGACAAGAGGGGGCATGGCGTCATCTAACAAGGATATCGGGCTGCCGGTAGGCGAGGCGAAGCGGGCGCCACGGGGTCGGCCGCGCAAGATCGACGAAGCGGATCGTCACAACCGGATATTGGCCCACGCGCTCGATGAATTCACCACCCACGGGTTCAGCGGGACGTCGATGGAGTCGATCGCGCGCCGCGCCCAGATCAGCAAGATGACGCTCTACAAATATTTCGGGAACAAGGAGGGCCTGTTCCGCGCGCTCGGCCTGAAGGCCAGCCGTCCGGTGCAGGAGCGCGTCGCGGCGGTCGCGACCGCCGGTCGTCCTGTCGCCGACACATTGCGCGATTTTGCCCGCGCCATCCAATATCAGGAACGCGACCATCTGGCCTTTGGCATGTTGCGCCTCGCCGTCTTTGAACAGCATCGCTTTCCACTCATCGCCGCGGCGGTTTATCAGTCCGGCCTGGATACGCTGACGCCGCTGCTGCGCTATATGGACGGCCTGATCGCCGACGGTGCCCTGCGGCAGGAAGATCCCGAAGAAGCCATGGTGCAATTTTGCGCCCTGGTGACGCGGGGTCACCGTTTCCTGCTGGTGGACGACGTCGATCATGTCGCGCTGGACCAGTTCATCGAACGGTCGGTCGCCCTGTTTCTGCGCGGCATGGCTGCCGATGGAATCGCTAAAGTCCGGCCCGACATTGACTCAAATTAAATAGACGGTATCGTCCATATATACTATGGTGCAGGCAAGGCAGGCCTGCGCTTGCGATGGTAGGGGATGACAATGGCGACGACGGCAGAATCACTTTCCGTGCCCAGCTATGTGCCGCACGATCGGGTCGTGCATTTCGACATCTACAATCCGGCGCCTGACGGCGGCGACGTCACCAATGCGTGGAAAGCGTTGCGGGACGTATCGAAGCCGATCATGTGGACGACGGCCAATGGCGGCCACTGGCTGACGACCAATGGCGAAATGCTCCGCGCGGTATTGCGCAATCACAAAACCTTCTCTTCGGCGATTATCATGGCGCCGCGCGAAGCGGGCGGCCTGTCGGACCTGCTGCCGATCACGGCCGATCCGCCGCGTCACTTGCCGCTGCGTGCGCTTCTCAACGAAGCGCTTTCGCCCCGCGCGATCCAGAAGATCGAGGCGGAATTGCGGGTCTATGCGCGCGAATTGATCGAAGGCTTCAAGGACAAGGGCGAGTGTGACTTCATGGCCGATTTCGGCCGTCACTTCCCGATCGGCGCCTTTTTCCGCCTCGCCCATCTTCCGATGGAAGATTATGCCCAGTTGGCGGATTGGATGGCGACCATCTTCCATCATGGTCATTCCGACGGTTCAGTGTCTCAGGAAGACATTATGAACCGCTTCGCCGATTATCTGCGGCCGATCATCGCCGCGCGGCGGGATAATCCGGGCGACGATCTCATCAGCGCGGTGGCGTCGGGCAAGATCAACGGCGAGCCGGTCGACAGCGAGATCGCGATCAAGATTTGCCGGACGCTGGTTCTTGCGGGTCTGGACACGGTGATGGCGCTGATGTCCTTCACCATGCATTATCTGGCCGGCGACCCCGAACTCCAGCAGCGGCTCGCCAACAATCCCGGGGACGTACCGCGTGCGGTCGACGAGTTCGGTCGCCGCTTTCCGATCGGCATCAACATGCGCGTGCTGACGTCGGATATCGAACTGGACGGCGTCACCTTGCAGGCCGATGACCTGATTGCCACGCCGATCATCCTGCACGCGCTGGATGAAACCGAATATGCCGATCCCGAACGCATCGACATCGACCGTGAATCGGGCGGCCATACCAGTTTCGGCGCGGGCATCCACCGCTGTGCCGGCACCTTCCTGGCGCGGGCCGAAATGCGCGTGATGCTGGAGGAATGGCTGAAGGCGATCCCCCGCTTTTCCTTGCGGCCGGATGCAGAGATCAAGGTGTCGGTCGGGTTCACGACGGCCATTTTCCAGCTGCCGCTGCGCTGGGATGTGGCGAGCTGATCGGCTGACATAAGGGGGGAGTAGCCGGCGGCGGGCGGTCCCCGCCTCCGCTATTGCCGCGCCGTCAGTCGCGCGCGCCGCGGGCGAAGAGTCGATCGGACAGGATGGTCATGCTCGGATCGTCCTGCGGCGCGGGACGGGGCGAAAGGGGCATCGTCATCGGCAGCAGGTTGCGGAAATCATAGTTGACCTCCCGATGCGCGAAACGCCACTTGCCGTCCGTGCAGCGGCGATAGCGGTCGATATAGCGCACAGCCATCATATGCTGGCGCAGCCCGCCCGCGCCGTCGGGCTGCACGTCGCAGCCGATGCAATAGACTTCACCTTGCGCATCGTCCCCGTCGACCGCAATCAGGTGATTGCAGATATGATGGCCGCTGTAGAGCATCCGGGGCATCGCCCTGGCCATGAAATCGAGGAAGCCCGCCGCCGGGCCGCGATATGTGTCGGCATGATTGTCGACCGCATCATCGGTATAGAGCGAACGCAGCAGGTCGATGTCATTGCGATCGACGCCTCGGGCATAGAGCAGCACCAGTTCCCGGATCGCCTCCTTGTCCAGCAAGTGGGACAGGGCGTCGTCGCGGCTGGCCATGATCGTCTCTCCTCAGCCGGGACCATGAATGGTCCCGATCCTCGAGCAGGCTACGCCTGGCTGGCGCAGGGACAAGGATTTGCCGCGCCGATTCGCTACAATATCGCCAACGCGTTATTGCACGACATCAGGGCGGCATCGGCCGGGGCAGTGCTCTTAGCCGGCGAGGGAGAGCGGGATGCCGGCCCCCGTGATCGCCGCCGATTCCGCCGAGAGCAGGAATGCCACGACCCGCGCGACCGCCTCGGGCCGCACCCAGCCGGAACGGTCTGCGTCGGGCATGTCGGCGCGATTGGTCGGCGTGTCGATGATCGTAGGCAGGATGGCGTTGACCCGGACATTGCGGCTGCGCATTTCCTCGGCCAGGCTTTCGGTCAGCGCCCTTACCCCCGCCTTGGACGCGGCATAGGGGGCCATACCCATGCCCGGCTGCGCCGCGCCTGCCGCGCCGACATTCACGATCGCGCCACCCGCGGCGAGCAGATGGCCCAGCGCCGCGCGCGACGAGACCGCGGCAGTGCGCAGGTTCATGCGATACATGCGGTCCCAATTGTCGAGCGATCCGCCCTCCATCGGTTCCCACACGAAGCCGCCCGCGATGTTGACCAAGCCGTCGATCGATCCGAACTGCGCCGCAACCTGCGCATAGGCCGCCTCGACCGCCTGTTCGTCCGTCAGGTCGACGCCGCCGAGCGCCAGCCGCGCCTCGAACCCTTCGGGCGCGGGCGCAAGATCGACCGCCGCGACGGCGTGGCCGCGCGCACCCAGTTCGGCCACGACGGCCCGGCCCAGCGCGCCATAAGCGCCCGTCACGATAATATTGCCCATGTCGATCCCTCCCATAATTATCGCGCGCTTAGCGTGTTCGCCCGCCCGGTGCCAGAGGCTGGGGCGCAGTTGACGGGGCGGCGATGGAGCCGCATCAGCATTGAGACGATAGGAGAGATTGCCGATGGCACAGCCCTTGCTACCGATGGTGCGGCCTTTGCAGGCCGACACGCTCCTCGCCGACGGTCCTTGGGCGCAAAGCCATGGCTGGTCCGCGCGCGATGCGGTGATCTATAATCTGGGCATCGGTTTTGGCGCAGCGGCGGTCGATGACCCGCGCCTTCTGCCCTATGTGCTGGAAGAAGAAGCACTCGCCTTTCCGACCATGGCGGGCGTCGTCAACATGGACGATAGCCCCCTGCTCCGCCCGGCCTATGGCATAGACCTCGCGGGCATGTTGCATGGGGAAGAGGCGATGGAGATATTGCGCCCGCTTCCTGCGACCTGCCAGGTCGCCATCACGGCCGAGATCGAGCATTTGTGGGACAAGGGGGCAGAGCGCGGCGCGATCCTGCGGTTGCGGCGTACGCTGGTCGATACGGCCAACGGGGACGCGCTGGCGATCGTCCGGTCGACCCTGCTGCTGCGGGGCAATGGCGGGTTTGGCGGCAGCGCGGCAGGCGTGCCGCGCCAACGATTGGCGCCTGAGCGGCCGGCCGATGGCCGTATTTGCGCCACCACCCGACCGGAACAGGCGCTGCTGTATCGCCTGACCGGGGACCGCAATCCGCTCCATAACGATCCGCCTACGGCGCGGGCCGCCGGCTACCCCCGGCCGATCCTGATGGGCCTGTGCAGTCTGGGCATTGCGGCGCGGGTGCTGACCGCACGACTGGCTGACGGCGACGCCGCCTGCGTTCGCGCGATCGAGGTGCGCTTTGCCGGTATCGTCTTTCCGGGCGACAGCCTCGACATCCATTGGTGGACGCTGGCGGACGGCGCGTTTGCGTTCGAGGCGCGGGTGATCGCGCGCGATGCGCTGGTGCTGAGCGGCGGTCGCATCCGCTTTGGCTGACCGGACGTTTAGCCGAGCAATTCTGTGCGCAGGCGGATATTCTCCATCTCCACGAGACGGGCCAGTGCGTCCGTCACTCCTCCCCGCGTGGCCGGGCAAAGCCGGTCGTGATGATCGTCGCCACCTGTTCCGCCAGCTTCGCCGGGTCACAGGCCGCGCCCGACAGGTTGCGGTGCATCGCCAGCGCGAAGATCGTGCCGAACACCGCGAATTCCACCGTTTCCGGGTCCAGCGATTCGCGCGTCAGCGGCGCGATCGCCTCGGCGCGGGCACGCAGCAGCGGCAGCACCTGCTCGCGATACAGGAGTTTGCCCTGTTCCAGATCGGAAAACAGCGCCGCCGCCAGCAGCGGAAAAATGTCGAACATGGTCTCGATCTGCCGCTGGGTCTGGGTACGGCCCAGCGCCTGCATGTCCTCCAGCGTGGCCGCCGCCGCGTAACGCGGGATGCGCTCGTTCATGCCGCGCATCGTATCCAGCAGGGGTTTCACCACCGCTTCCTCGAACAATTCTTCCTTTGACGCGAAATGTTCGAAGAGCGTCGCCTGGTTCACTTTTGCCGCCTTGGCGATATCGCGGGTTCGCGCGCCTTTCAGGTTGGATTGGGCGAAGACCTGCTGCGCCGCCGCGATGATCTGCGCGCGGCGTTCGGGCGCGCGCAGATAGCTGCGGCGCACCCGCGGCGGCGCCGCCGGATCGGCCTTCGCCGCCTTTTTCCTCGGCTTTGCGCCCTCCTGGTCCGCCATGGTCTGTCCCTCAATGCATTGATGCCCTGGGTCTAGCCGGTCTCGCCGCCGCTGACAAACCAGCAATCAACCACATGGTTGATTCTTTTTAGGACCGCGCGCATGATCGGCCGGCGGGACTCGTCCCGCGCAACACAAAAAGAGGAGGGAGAGCATGGCGAGCATGGCGCAGACGAGCCAGGCCGGAACGACGAGCGCTCGGTCGGTGGAGGAACAGGCGCGCGCCTGGATGGATGATCCGCACGCCTATTTCGGCTATTCGACTACGCGGCTGCATTCAGTACCGCGTGCGCAGATGGAAGCGGTGCAGCTCGCCGCCATGAACCTGCGGCTGGCGGAACGACGCGGCCAGATTGCGGTGCTGGCCAAGCTCGCCGACGCGCAGGACATCGACCGCGTCGATACGCTCGACGCGATGGCGCCGCTGCTCCTGCCGCACGACATCTACAAATCCTACCCGATCTCGCTGCTGGCCAAGCAGCGCTTCGATCAGATCGCCAAATGGCTCGACCGGCTGACAGTCCACGACGTCACTCAGGTGGATACGGACGGCTGCGCCTCGATCGACGATTGGCTGATGCGCATCCAGGCGGCCACGCCGCTCGATGTCGCCACCTCCTCGGGCAGCAGCGGCACCTGTTCCTTCTATCCCAAGTCCAAGCGCGACTATCTGATCTCGATGACCGGGCTGCGCATCGACCTGCTCCAGCGTTTCGGCGTCGAGCCGACCGACGCCGACCTGCATGAGAAGATCCATGTCGTCTCGCCGGGCTATCGCGACGGCCATGCGACCAGTGGTCGCGGCCATCATTATACGAAGCAGGTTTTTTGCGGCGACGACGAATCCTTCCTGCACTGCGCCTTCAACTTCAAGATCAGCAGCGATCTCATGTGGCTGGCCGGGCGGCTGCGCGCCGCGGCGGCGGCGGGCGATGCCTCGCGCATCGACGTGCCGCCCGCGCTGCTCGCCCGCCGCGCCGAATGGGAAGCGGTGCAAAAGGACATGCCCGCCCAGCAGGCCGCCTTCATCCAGCAGGTGACAGCGCAACTGAAGGGTGAACGGGTGGCCGCGATGGGGCTTACCAACATGTTCTACACCGTTGCGAAGAAGGGGCTGGCCGATGGCATCATCGCCGATTTTGCTCCAGGCTCGGTGGTCATGGGCGGCGGCGGCGGGAAGGGTGTCGCGCTCGCCGAGGACGCCGAAGCGGTGATCTGCCAATTCTTCGGCGTCGACCGGATGCTGTCGGCCTATGGCATGACCGAAATCAACTGCCATTCCGTGCTGTGCGAGCATGATCGCTACCATGTGCCGCCCATGGTCACGCCCTATCTGCTCGACATCGACAGCGGCCAGCCCCTGCCCCGTTCGGGCGTGCAGACCGGCCGCTACGCCTTTTTCGACATGACGCATCAAAGCGCCTGGGGCGGGCTGATCACCGGCGACATGGCGACCATCGACTGGGATACGCCCTGCCCCTGCGGCCGGACAAGCTATGGCCTGGAAAAGCAGATTGGCCGCGTCAGCGACTTCCTCGGCGGAGAGGACAAGATCAGCTGCGCCGCCACGCCTTCGGCCCAGGCCGAAGCGATGGATTATCTGACCGCGATCGAAGCCTGACCTTTTTTCGAGAGTATTTGACATGACACAGCGACCCATTTCCTACGCCGTCATCCGTGGCCAGGTGGTCGAAAGCGATCTGGTCGAATTTGGCGGCCGGGGCGGCGACATCACTTTCCTCGCGCCCGATCCCCACAAGATTGTCGATCGCCTGCCGCTCGGCAGCCCGTCGAAGATGGAGGATCTCTACGATCTGAGCTTTGAGCAGATCCTCGATTTCCTGGAAGAACTGGGCGCGCATTGCGATGTGCGCAAGAATGACCTGCTGCTCGAAGCGCGCGAGATGAGCTATGCGACCGCGCCGACGACCAAGCCGATCATGGACGTCTTCTTCGATCACCTCCCCGCCATGTTCGACCGGGACCGGGTGCGGCGCATGTGTGAATTCAGCGTCGGTGTGCCCTATCTGGAAGGCTGGGTTCCGCGCGACATCAATGGCTCGCGCGTGTCGATCCGGGCCTATGGCGCCCGATCCCTCCATGTCGTTGCAGGGAACGGGCCGGTCATCGGCGCGCTCAGCATCCTGCGCGGCGCAGTGACGCGCAGCGATACACTGATCAAGGTGCCGTCCAACGATCCCTTCACCACCGGCGCGATCGCCCGCACCATGTGCCAGTTCGCGCCCGACCATCCCATCACCAAACATGTGGCGGTCGCCTATTGGCGCGGTGGCGACGAAGCATTTGAACAAAAGCTCTACCAACCCCACAATATCGAGAAGATCATTGCCTGGGGCGGTTTTGCCGGCGTCAAACATGTGACCAAATATATCCAGCCGGGACTGGAGCTGATCTCGCTCGATCCCAAGCGGAGCGCGAGCGTGGTGGGGGCCGAGGCGCTGGAAACGCCCGAGCAGCTTGAGGAAACCGCTTCCCGCATCGCGGTTGATGTCGCCACCGGCAACCAGACCGCCTGCGTCAGTTGCCGCATGTGCTATGTCCTGTGCGGCACGGACGAGGATGGTATCGAAACGCTCAAACGGCTGGGTCAGTTGGTTTACGAAGCGATGTTGCGCCTGCCGCAGGATATCAGCACCAAGCCCAAGCGCTATGATCCGGGTCTCAAGACACAAGTCGATGCGCTGCGGCTCAACGAGGACTGGTATACGGTGATCGGGGGGCAGGAAGGTGAAGGGGCGGTCATCGTCTCCCACACCGCCGATCGCGTCGATTTCTACGAATATCTCGCTGACCGCACGGTCAACCTGATCCCCGTCGATACGGTGGATGAAGTGCTGGCGGTGGTCGACGCCTATACCCAGACCATTGGCATTTTCCCCGAAACCCTGCGCGAGGAATTGCGGCACAAGATGGCGCTGCATGGCGGCCAGCGCTTCGTGCAGCTTGGCTATGCCTTCAACGGTCCCGGCCTTGTCGGCCCGCAGGATGGCATCGAACCGCTGCGCCGGATGTGCAAGTGGATCATTTCCGAAGAGCCGCTACCCACTCAGCGCAAGCCATTGTGGGAATGTGCCGAAGGCGAGGCCGCGATGGTGAGCTGAAATGCTCTGTTGGCCGCCGGGCGGCCAACTTCCGGGGAAAAAATCCGGTTCAAAAAAGGGGAAGTCCAGTGACGGGCTTCCCCTTTCCCCCGTTGATCAAAACCGGATCGTCGCGCGCGTCCAGAGTTCACGACCCCGGTCGACGCGGCACATGATCTCGTCCGTGCCAGCCGGACCGACCCCGGTCCCGCCCGTGATCTGACCCCCCAGCACCTGCCCCGCCTGCGCATTGATGTTGGTGCAACTGCCTGATGTGACCTGATCGGTCAGATTATTGCCGATCAGGGCGATTTCCCAGCGATTGTCGCGTCCGCGCAGGGTGATCGATCCGTTCAGCTTGACGAAATCCCGCTGATAGAAATCGGCACGATCGCCCAGCAGCGTGAGATATTTGGAGGAATATTGCCCATCCACGCCGAACTGGAGCGATTTTCCGCCGGCGATCGGCAAGTCATAGTCGGCCCCGAAGGTCGCCTGCCAGTCGGGCGCGCGCACCAGCCGGTCCCCGGTCAGATCCTGGGCGGTGTAAAGGCCGGTGACCGGGTTGAACACCTGGTCGCAACCATTGGCGATCGTCTGGCCGCCATAGCAGGGAACGCCGACCAGATCGGTGAAGCGGGCATGGTTCCAGTTGACCGCCGCGCGCAGGCTCAGCCCCTCGATCAGGGGTGAACGATAGGTCAGGTCGAAATCAAGGCCGTAAATGCGCGCCGATCCCGCGTTGATCGTGGTGTTCTGCGGCGCATTGCCCGGCGTGGTCGGCAGGCTGACGCCGACCTGCAACCCCTTATATTTATAATAATAGCCCGCCAGGTTGAGATAGAGCGCGCGGTCGGCGCTCCGCATTTTCAGGCCCAGTTCGCCGCCGCGCACCTCCTCATCGCCAAAGGACGGATCGACCCCGGTCGACAGGATGCGCGAAATGCTGAACGACCCGGATTTATAGCCCTGCTTATAGGAACCATAGAGCGTCAGGTCATCGGTCGGCGTGTAGGTGATGGTGAATTCGGGCGACAGGTTGTTCGACGAAATTTCGGGCTTGAACGTATATTTGTCGGGATTGGTCGGATCGTCGGGATCGGCAAGCGCGATCGGTATGGCCGTGCCCGTGGCCAGTCCCACGACCTCATCGGTGCGGGTCTCGTCGGTCCAGCGGACGCCGCCGGCCAGTTCCAGTTGAGGTGTGACTTTCCAGCGCACCTGCCCGAACAGCGACGCCGCCTCGATGTCCAGCGTGGACTTGTTATTGCCCAGCCGCGGCGGCAGCGGCAATCCGAGCTTGCGATTGGTGATGAGGTCCAGCCGGTTGGAAAGGCGACTATTCTGATAGAAGCCGCCGAGCGAGACGTTGATTGGCCCCGTAAAATCGGAGTCGAGCCGCAATTCCTGCGTGAAATCGCGGCGGTAGGCTTCGTTATAGGAGGAAAAAGGCGTCGCCGCAGGCGTTGTCGTGCCCTGGATCAGTCCGTCGCCATGAAGATGATAATAGCCGGTCGTGCTGGTCAGCGTGAGGGCGTCGGTGACATCATAGCCCATTTCCAGCGTGCCGAAGCGCTGGGTGTTGTTCTGGAAGGTCCGGCCATTATTGGGAACGCCGGGAAAGGCTGTGGGATCAATATCCGAAAGGTTGAGCGTGCGATCAAGCTTGCAATCCTCTCCCGCCAGAAAATCGAGCGTCGGGATGAGCGGCGCCGTGCCGTCCGGGCAGGATACAAACTGGGTCACCGCCCCGCCCTGCTGGCGATCGCGCGCATAATTGGCCTTCAGCCGCATAGTGAACTCGGGCGTAGGCTTGAAGATCACGGTGCCGCGCAAAATCAGCGACTTGGTTGCACCGAAGCGCGAACTGCGGGCTTGCTGGCCACCAATCGCCGTGTTGGCGATGGCGCGATTACGGAAATAGCCGTCCGAATCGGAATACATGGCCGCCAGCCGCACGCCCAGCGTGTCAGTCACAGGCCCCGACGCGATCGCCTCGTTGCGCCATTCGCGGCCTTCGAAATCATAGCCGGAACGGAGGCTGAATTCGGCTTCTGGACCGGGGTCGGCGGTATGGATCGCAATCACGCCGCCGGGGCTGTTCTTGCCGTAGAACAAAGCCTGCGGTCCCTTGAGCACTTCGATCTGGGTCAGGTCGAACATGCCTGCCTGAAAGGCGAGGCCCTGCGTCAGTTGCAGTCCGTCGATGTTGAGCGAGACCGACTGATCGACGCCCGCATCCAGCGTGGTCGTGCCCACGCCGCGAATCGACACTTGCGTGCCGATCGTGAGCACCTGATTGCCCAGCGATAGACCGGGCACCTTGGTCGCAATCGAACTGAGGTTGGTCACCTGGTAGCGGTCGACCAGTTCGCCCGATAGAACGGTTTCGACTACTGGCACTTTCAGGATTGATTCCTGCCGCTTGCGCGCGGTGACGATGATCTCGCCAGGGCTCGTTGCCACAGGCTCGGCCGCAGGCGCTGGCGGCTCCTGGGCGGCGGCGGGGGTGCTGTTCAACAGCAGGCCGATCGCGCTCGCGGACAGCAGCATGGACGTGCGAATAAGCATGAATCCCCTCTCCCAATTATCCGAGCTCTCCGGCCCTAAGCCATACTAACATTCTAGTAATCGATCGCAAGTGGCTTTGAGGAATTTCATTTGGTGCGCGCTATGGCTTATTTGCTCTGCTGCGTTTGATCGATACCGCGATACCCTGCCCCTGCTGGGGCCTTGTTCCATGTTTTCCGTGGCGCACCGCCCGCCGACTATGCTCTAAGCCGCTCAATTTCGCTGGAGAGATGCATGGACGTTGGCCTGACCGAAGACCAGATCGCGCTGCAGGAGACGACGCGCCGCTTTCTGGAAGAGCAGTCCCCGATCGGCGCATTGCGCCGACTGGCGGACAAGGATGAGAGCTTTGACCCCGCCGTTTGGCGACAGGGCGCCGAACTTGGCTGGGTGGGCCTCTTCGTGCCGGAAGACCATGGTGGCTTTTCCGAAGGCTTTCAGGGAGTGGTCGATGCCGCCATCGTTGCGGAGGAACTGGGCCGCGTCGTCTTTTCCGGTCCTTTCCATGCGGTCGCTACTGTCGCTTTCGCTGTCGCGCAGGCCGGATCGGACGCGCAGAAGGCCGCCCTTTTGCCGGCGCTGGTGTCCGGCGACGCGATCGCCGCCTGGTGCCTGAGCGGCACCGGCGCCCAGTCGGGCGTCGAGCCGGGTGGGCTTGCCGTAACCACGCGCGGCGACGACCATGTGATCGATGGCATCGCCGGCTATGTACAGGATGCCGCCATCGCCCAACATCTGCTCGTCACGGCACGCAGCGATGCGGGCCTGTCGCAATTTCTGATCCCGACCGATACGCCCGGCGTCACTATCCTCCCGCTCGAACTGGTCGATCTTGGCCGGCGTCTCGCGCATGTGCGCTTCGAGGATGTCGTCATCGGCGCCGAAGCGCTGGTCGGCGAAGCGGGGGCGGCCGCGGCGCAGGTGGAACGTCAGTTGCAGGTGGCGGTCGCGCTTCAGTGCGCCGAAACGGTCGGCGTGGTCGATCGCGCGCTGGAATTCACGCTCGATTATGTGAAGCAGCGCTATGCCTTCGGCCGTCCCATCGGCGGGTTCCAGGCGCTCAAGCATCGCCTGGCCGATCATGTCACGCAGTTGGAGGGCGCGAAGGCTGCCGCGGCCTATGCAGCCAAGGCGATTCAGGACGAGTCCCCCGATGCCGCGATCGCGGTGAGCGTCGCCAAGAGCCAGTGCGGCAAATGGGGAACGGAGATCGTGCGCGATTGCCTGCACATGCATGGCGGCATCGGCATGACCTGGGAACATGACATCCATTTTTATCTCCGCCGCGCCGTGTCGAACGAGGCCCTTTGGGGAACGCCGGCCGCGCATCATGAGCGGCTATGCGCGCTCGCCGGTCTTTGAAGGAGGGTCGCCTCATGAATACCGAGCATCTTGATACCGATGAGCAGCGCGCCTTCCGGCTGAAGGCACGCGAATGGATGGCTGGCCGCATGCCGCCGCGCGATCCTCAGGAAGAGCCATGCGACCTGGGTGATGGCGATCAGATCGCCAAGGACCGGCGTTCGCAACGGATTTTATGGGACGGTGGCCTGGCCGGTATCACCGTGCCGGCCGCCTATGGCGGCCAGGGCCTCGACAAGCGGTTCGAGGATATTTTCTTGGAGGAAGCGGAGCCCTATCGCTTGCCCTGGGTGTTTGGCAACGCCTTCAACATCGTGCTTCCCGACCTGCTCGCCCACGGCAGCGAGCATCTCAAGACGCTCTATATCCCGGCGATGCTGCGGGGCGAGCATATGTGGTGCCAGCTGCTGTCGGAGCCTTCCGGTGGTTCCGACCTGTTCGGCCTGCTGACCCGCGCGGAAAAGCGCGGCGACAAATGGGTCATCAACGGTTCGAAGGTCTGGACCTCCGGCGGGCATTTCTGCGACTATGGCATCTGCCTTGCCCGCACCGACCCCGCCGTGCCCAAACATCAGGGCCTCACCATGTTCATCGTCGACATGCGCGCGCCAGGCGTGACGATCAACCCGATCCAGCTGGTCCGCGGCGGCAGCCATTTCTGCCAGGAATTTTTCGATGATGTCGAAATTCCCGAGGACCATGTCGTAGGCGAGGTGAATGGCGGCTGGACCGTCGCCCAGACCCATCTCGCCCAGGAGCGCATCTCCATGGCGCGTGGCTGGCATATCGGCTTGCGCACGCCGGCCAAGGCGGAGACGATCGAGGTCCAGACATCCTATCTCGACACCGCCCGGCAACTGGGGCTGGAGAAGGACCGCCATGCCCGCGTGCTGATCGGTGAAGCGATCGCCATCGACGCGGTCTATGCGATGACCACCGCCCGCGTGGGCAAGGGCATTCGCAGCGGCGCGCTGCCGCCGACGAGCGGGGCGCTCTCCAGCCTGATGGCGGCCAACACCGCAGTGCGTCGCACCGCATTGCTGTCCGAACTGGTCGGACCGGCCGGCGTCGCCGTGCTGCCCGGCGAGGAAGAACCGGTGATCGGCATGGATCGCGTCTGCACCCACCGTATCGGTGGCGGCACGACGGAGATGCAGCGCAACATCATCTCCGAACGCCATCTCGAATTGCCGCGCGAACCAAGCCTGGACCGCAACCTGCCGTTCAACCAGCTCAAACATAATAGTTCGGCCATGGCGAAGTCGTGAAGGCCGGGGTGTCCCGGACACCCCGGCCTGTCCCCTGATCTGGAGGCGAAGATGGTCCGTTTGGCAGACACGCTCACAGCGCCCTTTCATGTCGGTCACGACACGGTCGATCCGCGATATGACAAGCCCTATGTCGAGGTGGACGAGCAGCGCAGCGAGCCTGTTCCACATCGCTATGTCCATGGCGGGTTCACCGGGACCGACGCGCGCTTCTCCTTCTATTTCCCGCCCGAGCACCAGTATCGGGGCCGGTTCTTCCACAACACATATCCCATGGCGCTGACATCGGACATCGGCCCCTTCCCGATCCAGTTCGACGTTGCCATGGGCGATCTTGGCTTCACGATCGACAGCGGCGCTTATTATGTCCAGACGAACCTGGGTGGGATGGAGCGGATGCGGATAGCCGATCCCACGATCGGTGCTTATCGCGTCAACGCCGCCGCCGCAAAATTCTCGCGCGAAGTGGCTGCGCGCATCTATGGCGATCATCGGCCCTATGGCTATCTTTTCGGTGGATCGGGCGGCTCTTATCAGGTGATGGGCGCGTCGGAGAATACGACCGGCATCTGGGATGGCTTCCTGCCCTATGTGTTGGGCACGCCCTATGCGTTGCCGAGCATGTTCACCATCCGCGTTCATGCGTTGCGCGTCCTGCGCCAGCGCAACAAGCTGGCGGCCGTCATGGACGCCATCAACCCAGGCGGGACGGGCGATCCCTATGCGACATTGGACGAGGAGGAAGCCGCCGCGCTGCGAGAGGCGTGCTTGATGGGCTATCCGCTCAAGGGCTGGTGGAACCATGACCGGCTCGACAGCGGGTATCTCGGCTACAACATCCCGTCGCTGATGGTGGCCGATCCGGGCTATAATGCCGATTTCTGGAGCAAGCCGGGCTATTTGGGCGCGGACCCGGCCAGTTCGATCCATGCCGCGCGCGTACAGTTCGAAACCATTATCGAGGACATCGTCGAAGGACCGCGCAAGCTGCTGCGGTTTGCAGAGGTTCCCGACAAGGATTTCGCCGACGCCCAGCTCATTATCTTGAGCGGCGAGGGACAAGGCGGCATCCTGCCCCTGGGACCAAAGGCGGATAATCCGATGGCTGTCGCTTTCGCTGTCAATCCGCAGGTCCTGGCAAGCATCAAACCGGGCGATCGGGTGCGGATCGACAACAGCTTTGCATTGGCGGTGCAGACCTATCATCGGCATCAGGTGCCCGACCGTGACGACCTGCCCGCCTGGGATCAGTTTCGCGACGATGCCGGTGCGCCCATCTATCCGCAACGACCCAGCCTTTATGGCCCGCACGCAGCGACCACAGTCGCCGGCTCGGTCCCCAGCGGCAAAGCCGAAGGCAAGATGCTGATCCTGGAAACGATGATGGATATCGACGCCCTGCCCTGGCAGGCCGATCATTATTATCGACAGGTGCGGCGGAATATTCGCAGCGGCGCGCCCGACGATGTCGCCATCTGGTTCATCGATCATGCCCAGCATGATGATCCGCAGGATGCGCGCGCAAACGCGCATAGTGTCAGCTTCGCCGGCGCGCTTCAGCAAGGGCTTCGCGATCTCGCCCGCTGGGTCGAAATCGGCGAGAAGCCTTCGGAAACCAGCTACAACGTCACAGACTGTCAAATCGAGGTGCCGGCCGATCCCGTCCAGCGGGGCGGCGTTCAGCCGATAGTGGAGTTGATGGTCAATGGCGGCGATCGCGCCGAAGTCATGGTGGGCGAACAAGTCAGCTTCATCGCCACTGCTGCCGTGCCGCCGGGTGCCGGCAAGCTCGTTTCGGTCGAATGGGATTTCGAGGGGAAGGGCAGCTATCGGGCCAGCGGGGATATTAGCCCTGTAGAACAGATGCGCGTCACTACCACATATGCCTTTGCCAGGCCCGGAACCTATTTTCCGGTCGTGCGGGTTGCGGCGCATCGCGATGGCGACCCTATGACGCCCTATGCGCGGGTGATGAACATCGCGCGCGCCCGGATCATCGTGTTCTGACCGGACGCCTGGCGAACGGTTCGACCGCCCGCCCGACGCAACCGGGCGCAAATCGCGCCAGCGTTATTATGCGGTCAAAATGGCCCGCGCTTGTGGGGCGCGCGTCGTCATGGTCTGTTGTTCGCTGTCCAGCAGAGAATGATACCGAAGGTTGCCACGCATGGACGGACGTTACGGGAGAGACCACGCGTGAATCATGACCTGGCGATGACGGCGGAGACGCTGGCGGAATTGGATGCGCCACAGCGCGGCAGCGAATGGCGTCAGCATTGGCCGATGCTGCTCGTGGCCACGGCGGGCATGATGTTGTGCACCGTGCACGTCTACACTTTGGGAGTGATGGTCGCGCCGCTTGAGCGCGAATTCGGCTGGAGCCGGACGCAGATTTTCTCCGGGCCGCTGATTCTCGCCCTTACCGGTTTGTTCGTCACGCCGATGATCGGCAGCCTCGTCGACCGGATCGGTCCGCGGCGGGTCGGCCTGATCGGCGTGCCGGTCTTTTGCTGTTCGGTCGCCTTGCTGTCGACGGCGACTGCATCGCCAGCGTCCTGGTGGGTGCTGTGGTTTGTGGTTTCGCTCGCCTCCATTCTTTGCGGGCCGATGGTCTGGGCAGCCGGCCTCAACAGCCGCTTCGTCAAAAATCGTGGATTGGCGCTCGCCCTCGCATTGTGCGGGACGGGTGCAGGCGGCGCCTTCATACCTGCGCTGACCGAAGCGTTCATCGGCGCGCTGGGTTGGCGGCAGGCCTATATCGCCATAGGAGCGCTTGCGGCAGTCATTACTGTTCCGCTGGTCCTGTTCGCCTTCCATCCGCTTGGACAAGCGGGCAGTGTCAAGGCCATGTTCGGCAAGTCCGGCGGTGCAAAACGCGCGCAGGGTGGGCGAAGCCTCTATTTCCAGACGCGATATGTCAAACTGGCGCTGGCGATGCTGTTGTTCGGTTTTCCGGTGAGCGGAGTCATCGTCAATTCCGTGCCCATCCTGTCCTCGAATGGCTTTACCCAGGCATCGGCGGCGGCGCTGGCCGGCGTGATCGGCATCGGCGCGATCATCGGGCGGCTTGTTGGCGGCTATCTGCTCGACCGGCTCAATGCCAGCAAGGTGACGGCGGTGGCTGTGATGCTGCCGGCCGTCAGCGGCCTGTTGCTGCTCAGCGGCCCAACCTCTCCGGTCACGGCTGGCGCAGCGTTCATGGTCCTGGGCCTGGCGGTCGGCACCGAACTGGATGCCTGCGCTTATCTGACCGCGCAATATTTCGGGATGCGCAATTTCGGCGCGCTTTACGGCATGATCATGGGCCTGCTGGTGTTCAGCAACGGCCTTTCGCCACTGATCGCCAGCTTTATCTATGACAAGATGGGATCTTACATGCCGATCATGTGGGCTTCGGTCCCCTGCGCCCTCTTGTCAGGGCTGCTGCTCTTCAGCCTGGGCAAGCCACCTGCGTCACCCGACGCCGATCCGGTCTGAAACCTCTCGACGGCGCGGCTCAGCAAGTTGCCTGCGGCGCGCTGAAGCTGCCATAGCCACCCCGCAGGAAGAGCAATGGTTCGCCGGGCCGATCGACTTCCAGCGCCTGGACATGGCCCAGGACGAACCAATGGTCGCCCGCATCATGGACTGCATGCAGGTTGCAATCTATCCACGCCAGCACGCCGTCGAGTACCGGCGATCCATTGTCGGATATGCGGTGGGAAATGCCCGCGAACTTGTCCCCTTCCTTTGCGGAAAAGGCGCGGCACAGGTCGATCTGATCGTCGGCCAGGATGTTGACGCAAAAGCGGCCCACGCCTTCAAGTTGTTTCCAGCTGCGGCTGTTCTTGTCGGGCAGGAAGGCGACAAGCGGCGGGTCGAGACTGGCTGAGGTGAAGGAGCCCACCACCATCCCGAACTGCTCGCCCCCGTCGCTACGCGCAGTTACAACGCAAACGCCCGTCGGATAGTGACCCAGGACGCGGCGGAATGTCGCCGAATCGATCAGATTGGTGGCTTGGTCGAGCATCATGATGGTCCTTTGCGACGCCAAAGCGCTGGTCCGTCCGCATGATGCGAGCCGGAAGAAGCGGGAGATGGCGCCGCAAGGGTCCGCGGCGCCATCTTCTTCACACAGGTTCGTTCAGAGGTTCCAGAGACGCGCAGCCGTGCCGCCGACGATCTTCTTGGCCTCTTCATCGCCGAACATTTCAAAGATCTTGCGGATTTCCGAACGGGATTCGCCGAAGATGCTTTCACCATGCGGATAGTCGCAGGACCACAGGATATTGTCGGTCAGGTCATAGTCCTTGGCCTGCTTCAACCCGACATCATCATGCATGAAGGCGACATAGCATTGGCGCTTGAAATAATAGCTCGGCAGTTCCTTGAGCTTGGGCTTCAGCTCGGTGCCGTAGGACCGGTAAACGCGATCCGCGTCCTGAAGAGTCCAGGGCACCCAGCCGATGCCACCTTCGCAGAACACGACGTTAAGGCCCGGATGGCGCTCCAAAATGCCTGAAAATGCCAGCAGCGACCAAAGCGGGCGATAGGGGCCGAGATTTTTGGTGAGATTGGCGCCTGTCGCGCCAAAGCCGGAATATTCGAGATAGGCGCCGACATGGAACATGACGGGAATGCCGCTTTCGGCGATGGCCGCCCACATCGGCTCCATTTCCTTGGCGTTATAGCCGACATTCTTGGGTGCCGATGGAATCTGTAGCGCCTTGATGCCAAGATCCTTCATCTTGCGGATATACTCGCGCGAAGCATCGGGATTGTATATCGTCGGGAGGATGCCAACACCGATCAAACGGTCGGGCGCAACCGCGCAATATTCGGCCAGCCACTCATTATAGACGTCGATGCAGCGGGTGAAGAAGTCCTTGTCCTTCATGCGCACCAGCGACATGGCGCGAGCGTGGAAGATCAGCGATGCGTCGATCCCTTCCGCGTCCATGTCCGCAAGGCGCTGGTCGCGATCCCACATGCCCGGCCGTCCTTCGGCCAGAGCGGAATCGAGGCCGGGAATGTCATAGCTTTGACCGTCAACTTCGAGATGGAAGCGCTGGTCCTCGCTCTGCCACAGCTTGGGCGCGCGCTCCTTGTCGGCCCCGGTCAGCCGTTTCTCCCAGAGATGCTCTTCTTCCATCCCATGGTCATCGACCGATATGATGCGGGTGCCCGCAGGCGGCCGCCAGCCGTCGTCGACGACGGCGCGATCGCGCGGCCAGAGGATCGGGTCGATCACGTCCTCATAGCGGGACTTGAGAGAGATATCTTCCAACGCAGCCTCCTATTTATTTGCAGAGCGAATAGATTATTTGTATAATGAATTATATAGCAGTAAGGGGTGCGCATGTCAAAAATCGAGGATGCTGTTGCAGAGACTGGCAACCGCCATTTCGTCACCGCACTGGCGCGGGGCCTCGCCGTGCTGCGCTGCTTCGATCGGCCGAGACTCGAACTGACCGTGACCGAGATTGCCCGGCTGACCGGCCTTTCGCAGCCGACCACGTGGCGGCTCTGTTCCACCCTGCTTGAATGCGGATATCTGGTGCGGGGCACTTCGGGCGCCAGTCTGCGCGTGGGCGCCCCTGCGGTGACGCTGGGCTATGCAGCCGTGCAGGGATTGGGGCCATCGGAACTGGTCCGCCCCTATCTCCAGCAATTGACCGATCAGACGAAGGGCAATTCCATGCTCAGCGTCCGTTCGGGCACGGACATTATTTCAGTCGAACAAGTGCATGGCGAGTGGATCACGCCCAATCAGCCGATCGGTTGGCGTGCGCCATTGATCGCCATTCCATCGGGCCTGGCGGTCATCGTCGCGATGGACGAGGCCGCTCGGCAGGATCTGATGGCGACATTAGCGGCCACCGACCCGGTCTGGCCAAGGCATCGTGAGCGAATCGAGCGAGCCCAGGCGCAATATGCGCGTGACGGCTATGTGATCCTGACGGGCATGGTGGATGGACAATATAGCGCCGTTGCAACGCCCCTGTTCGTTGAAGGCCAGTCGGGTCAGCAATGGGCGCTTAGCATAGGTGGCGCCACGAGCCGTTGGAGCGAGGCGCATCTGCGTCAAGCCGGTCAGGCGTTATGTAAGGTTGCCACTCTGTTGCGTCCCGCGCTGGCTGTCACCTGACCGGTCAACGCAAGGTGGCGAAGAAGCTGCGCAGGTCAGCGACCAGCAATTCCGGTTCTTCCGCCGCAGCGAAATGACCGCCGCGCGGTATCACCGTCCAGCGTTGCAGATTATAGTAGCGTTCCGCCCAGCGTCGCGGAGCATGAACGATCTCGCCGGGCATCACGGCCACGGCGACGGGTGCCTCCACCACCGGCATCCGGTCGTGGGCGGGCTGCCATGGGTGGTGCGCCGCCTCATAATAATAGCGCGCTGAGGTCGAGAAACTTTCTGTCACCCAGTATAGCATGGCGGTATCGATCAGTTCGTCCCGCGTGAATCGACGTTCAATGTCGCCGCCACAGTCGCTCCAGGTCCGGCGCTTTTCCACTATCCAGGCGAGCAGCCCGGCAGGCGAGTCGTTCAAGGCAATCGCTGGCGTCTGGGGCTTGGTCCGTTGTAGCGCCATATAGCCGGTTTCCTCCGCCCCGAAGGCGGCCATTTTCCGGCGCAGCGGCAATTCTTCGGGCGAAAAATCGTCCCGGTCAAACTTGCCGCCCGCCATGTAGTCAAGCGGTGAGGGCGTGTGCACATGGACGCCAATCACCCGATCGGCATATTTATGGCCCAGCTGCGCCGCGATGAACGAACCCCAGTCCCCACCCTGCGCCGCGAAACGCTCATAGCCGAGCCGGGCCATCAATAGGGTCCACAGATCGGCCGTGCGCTCCCAGTTAATGCCCGGCTGCTCCAAAGGCGTCGAAAAACCATAGCCTGGCAAGGAAGGAATTACGACGTCGAATGCGTCTGCCGGATCGCCGCCATGGGACGCCGGATCGGTGAGCGGGCCGATCATCCTGCGAAAGTCCCAGAAGCTCCAGGGCCAGCCATGGCTCAGGATGAGAGGCATCGGGGCTGGTCCCTTGCCCCGCACATGAAGGAAATGGATCGGCTTAGCGTCGATCAGGGTGCGAAAATGCGGGAAGCGGTTCATCATCGCTTCACGCGCCCGCCAGTCATAGGCGTTGCGCCAGTGATCGACCAAGACACGAAGATAATCCACATTTGCGCCATAGCGCCAATCGTCATTGGCAAAATCGCGCGGCCAGCGCGTCATTTCCAGCCGACGCGCCAGATCCTCCAGCACGGTTTGTGGCACATCGATGCGGAAGGACTTGATCTCGCTTGTCACGGCCATGCCAGCGCTCCTGCCGCAGATAGTTATTTGCCGGTCAACGCCTTGCGCCGCGCTTCCAACATCGCTGGCGTCACATGGACATTATAGGCCGCCCCGACCGACCGCTCATGCGTCAGTGCATCGCCAAGAGCCAAGGCGAACCCCGACTTCATCAGCCCCTTGTTCGGCACGATGGCGGCACGACCATTGGCGGCGATGTCGCGACCCAGGGCGACGGCAAAGTCGATCAACGCGTCTCCCGCAACGACATGATTGATGAGGCCCCAGCGTTCCGCAGTGGTCGCGTCGATGAAGCGGCCGGACAGCGAGAGTTCCCGCGCGCGTCCGGGGCCAACGACGCGCGCAAGCCGTTGTGAAAGACCCCAGACCGGCAGCAGTCCTACCTTGGCATGGGTATCGGCAAAGCGCGCCGTATTAGCGGCGATCAACATGTCACAGGCCAGCGCAACCTCCAGCGCGCCAGTGACGCACACGCCGTTTATCGCTCCGATCACTGGCGTGACGCAATCGTCCACCGCCGCAGCTGGATTGAGCCGGGGATCGTCGGTCGCCACCTCCGCCAGCGCATTGTCGTCACTGCCTAGTTCGCGCAGGTCGAGGCCGGCGCTAAACGCCCGGTCGCCGGCACCGGTGACAATGATCGCGCCGACATGTTCATCCCCATCGGCGTCGGCCAGGGCAAGCGCCAGTTCGGCGCGCATGGCGCGCGACATGGCGTTGGCCGCGGCGGGTCGGTTGAGGGTGATGAGCGTGACGCCGCCATCGAGCTTTTCGCAAGTCACGACACTCATATTCTGCCTCCTCTCGCGCCATTTACGCGATGCGGGTTCTGCATTGGCGTTCGCGAGCAGGCACGCAATATCGATGGCATAAGGTTCGCCGGGGCGATGCCTTGCGGCCAATCCAATCGGGTGGTTGGTTCTGTACGCCGCATGGGTCATGGGACAGGCAGAAGGAGCAAATATGGCGGCCGAGATTGACTGGGTTTGCGGCGACATTCTGGGCCATGATCTGCCCGCGCACGCCGCCGCGTTGCGGGAGGGCGGACCTGCATATCTGACACGCGCCTTTCGCGCCGCCGGCGCCCTGTCAGCCGACAATCATGTGACGGACATCACGTGCTGCGACCTATGGGCCGGCGGTTCCACGGGTGCCAAGCTGGCCTTGTCGGTCCGTTATGATCGAGCGGAGCCAGGCCTTCCTGAAGAACTGTTCGTCAAATTCTCCCGCGACTTTGATGACCCGATCCGCGACCGGGGCAAGGTGCAGATGGAATCGGAAGTGCGCTTCGCCCTCCTTTCCCGCATCCCCGATTTCCCCGTTGCCGTCCCGCGTTGCCTGTTCGCCGACTATCATCTGGAGACGGGCACCGGGATTTTGATCGCGGAGCGGATCGCCTTTGGCGCGGATGGCAACGAGCCGCATTATCCCAAATGCCGCGATTATGAGGTGCCGGACCTGCTCGGCCATTATGAGGCGTTGGTGAGCGCGCTTGCCCGCCTTGCCGCTCGCCATCGAGCGGGTGGCTTTCCGGCAGATGTGATGGATCATTTTGCGCCGGAGAAAAGCAACCTTTCGGTCAGCGACCGCAAACCCTATGCGCCACAACAGATCCGCAATCGCGTGTCGCGCCTGGCCGAGTTTGCAGCGCGCCATCCGGGGTTGCTGCCACCGGCCGTGATCGCGCCGGATTTTCTCGAACGCCTGGCGGAGGAAGGCGCGCGCATTTCCCACCATGCCGACGCATTGGCGGCGATCCTTCACGGAGACGGGGCGCCGATCGCGCTCTGCCACTGGAACGCCAATATCGACAATGGCTGGTTCTGGCGCGATCCGGAAGGCCGGATCCACTGCGGCCTCATGGACTGGGGCAATGTCGGCCAGATGAACATGGCGGTTGCGCTGGCCGGCTGCCTGATGGCGGCCGAACCGGATTTTCTGGTCGCTCATATCGATCGGCTGTTTCAGCTTTTCGCTGCCGAATTGACGCGACATGGTGGTGGCACGGTCGATATCGAGACGCTGACCGATCATTTTGCGCTCTATATTGCGTCATCCGGGCTGACCTGGTTGCTGGACGCACCGGCGCTGATCACGCGACTGGTCCCCGACCTTGGGGAGGTCAAGGATCGTTTCGATCCCCGTATCGCCGATGAGGAATTTCCCCGCAATCAGCTCAACATGCTCACCATGTTCCTGACATTGTGGAAGACGCTGGATTTCGGTGCGCGACTTGATCGCGTGCTGGCGCGGGCGGAAGAACCCGCACAGGCCTGAACGGCCCAATGTTTCGAGGAGGAGATGCCGCCATGTCGATGCAGCTTGATGATTATCGCCTGCTGGGCCGGTCTGGCCTCAGGGTATCGCCGCTATGCCTAGGCACCATGACCTTCGGCACCACGCCGGGCTGGGGCACCGAACAGGCCGAGGCGAAATCCATGGTCGATCTGTTCATCGAGCGTGGCGGCAATTTCATCGATACCGCCAACTATTATGGCGACTCCGAAGATTGGCTGAAGCCCATGATCGCGGACCGGCGCGAGCAGCTTGTGCTGTCCACCAAATATTCGCTGTCGATGCGGGCGGGCGATCCCAATGGCGCGGGCAATCATCGCAAGAATATGGTCCAGTCGGTCGAGTCGAGCCTCAAGCGCATGGGCATCGACTATATCGACCTGATGTTCCTGCACATGTGGGATTTCCGCACGCCGGTGGAAGAAATTCTGCGCGCGTTCGACGATCTCGTCCGCGCGGGAAAGATTCTCTATGGCGCGCTTTCCGACACGCCTGCCTGGCAGGTGTCGCGTATGCAGGCGATTGCCGATCTGCGTGGCTGGACGCCGTTCATCGGATTGCAGATCCCGTACAACCTGACCCAGCGGACGGTGGAGCGCGAATATATGCCGATGGCGCGGGAGATGGGCATAGGTGTGCTACCCTGGTCGCCGCTGGCTGGCGGTGTGCTGTCCGGCAAATATAGCAAGGCCGACCTGGACGAAAAGCCGACCGAATTTGGCGCCAACAGCACGCGCAAGGACATCAACAAGATGACCGGGCGCCTGAGCGAACGCAATCTGACCATCGCCGACGAAGCGCGCGACATCGCGCAGGAGATCGGGGTGACACCGGCACAGGTTGCGCTCGCCTGGACATTGCTCAATCCGGCCGTGACCGCGCCGGTGTTGGGTGCGCGCACGCTGGTGCAGCTGGAGGATAATCTGGGCGCGTTGGCAGTCGAATTGTCCGACGAGCATATCCGCCGTCTTGATGAGGTCAGCCGCATCCCGCTCGAATTTCCGGCCGACATCTGGGCGGGCGGCGCGTGGGAACGGATGTTCGGCGGCGCCAAGGTGGCCGCACGGGTGCCAGCTGCGTAACGGAGTAGCCGGCCATGCTCACGGTGCATCATCTGGAAAAATCCCAGTCGGAACGGATTGTCTGGCTGTGCGAGGAACTTGCCCTGCCCTATATGCTGGTGCGGCACGAGCGCGACCCTGCGACCCGTGCCGCGCCGTCAGACTATAAGGCGTTGCATCCCGCCGGCACGGCGCCGGTCGTCATCGATGGCGATATAGTTCTCGCGGAAAGCGGTGCGATCGTCGATTATCTATGTCGGCGCCATGGCGGTGACTGGCTGTTGCCAGGCCCCGGCGACCCCGGCTTTGCGGCTTTTCTCTTCTGGTATCATTATGCCAATGGTTCGATGATGCCGGCCATCGTCATGGACCTGGTATGGAAGCGGTTCAATGCCACGGGACTGGCTGGCAAGGCCGACGCCGCTTTCGCGATGGTCGAGCAGCGCCTGAGTGAGACGGAATGGTTCGCCGGAAATGTATTTTCCGCCGCCGACATCATGATGGGATTTCCGCTTACCACCATGCGAATGTTCGCGCCGCGCGATCTGGCGCCCTATCCGCATCTGCGTGCTTATCTTGCCCGTCTGGGCGCGCGTTCGGCCTATCGGGCGATGTGGGCGAAGGCGGAACCCGAGCTGACGCCCTGCCTCGATTGACAGGCCGGGGTGGGGTCGGGCGGGCGCACCGGCCAGCTTGCCACGCCACGCGTTTGGCCTATGCTCAGGCGAACAGAACGGACATATATCCGCGCGGGAGGGAGAAGCGAGGGTGAGTCATCCACGCCATAGTGCTGGTTTCACCATAGAGGCAGAACTCCAGCTGCCGATCGCAACCGTGCAACTGGCCCGGTTCGATCTTCCCGAACCTCAATGCACCGTGATGCACGAACATGACAGCTTCTGGCTTGATCTGTGCCTCACCCCTCGCCCCGCAAATGCCTGCGCCTTTTTCGAGGGCAGTGGCAGACGATATTATGCGCCGATTGGGGACATATTGCTGGTGCCGCCGGGCCGCCGCATCCGCACGCGCAGTGCGGCGGGGACGCAAAGATCCATCCTATGCCATCTGCGCGCACAAGAAATGCAGCGCTGGCTCGACATCGACTTTGAATGGACCGACGACCGGTTGCAGGAAGCCCTGCATGTCGGCAATGCGCATATCCGTGCGCTGTTGCTGCGCTTGTCCGAAGAGGCGCGGATGCCGGGCATTGCCAGCGACACGATGGCCGAGTTGATCGCCAGTCAGATCGCGCTGGAACTGGCACGCCATTATCATGTGCTCAAGGAGCGTCCCGCATGCGGCGGCCTGTCACCGGTCCGCCTGCGACGGATCGACGATCGTTTGCGGGAAGGGGGCAAGGCGCCGAGCCTTACCGATCTTGCGCTGCTGTGCGGCGTGTCGGTACGACAGTTGACGCGCGGTTTTCGTGAAAGCCGCGGCGTCTCGATCGGGCAGCATATCGCACGGGTGCGCCGCGATCAGGCGATGCGGATGCTCGCCGCGGGCACACCCGTCAAAAGCGTCGCCTTTGCCATGGGCTTTGCCTCTGCGTCCAGCTTCGCCCAGGCCTTCCGGCGCGAAACCGGCTATTCTCCTTCCTTCTGTCGCGATCAGTCCGCCGCCCATTAACGCGGCGGTCGGATGAGTCCCGCCCGCGACATTTTGGCCGGATCGCGACAGTCCTTTCGCTTGCGACGCTCCCATGCGCCGACCAGTATCGGCGCCAACGAAATTCCGGCGGTCAGCGCTGGAAAGCAGGAGCAGGATCGCGATGGCGTCGTCCCTCAATGTCGAGCAGATCATCGAAAGAGCGCATCAGTCCACCGGGTTGGACCAGTTTGACAGCGACAGTTTCATGGAGGGCCTGGAAATACTGGTTGCCGACATGAACGGTACGGAGCGCAGCCAGGAAGGGGTCGATCGCATGACCGCTTCAATGGCGAAGCTACTCGGCGACCGGCTCAAGGTGACGGACTATCTTGCCAAGCGGCCGGACTTGCTGGCTCGGCCGGTCGAACGACCCGTTTTTGTCTTCGGCATTCCGCGCACGGGCACGACCCTGCTGAGCAATTTGCTGGCGACCGACCCGGCTCGTCGATCGCCGCTGGCGTGGGAAATCGACGATCCGGTGCCGCCGGCGAGCAGCGCTACGCTGAAAACTGATCCGCGCGCCCTCGTCCGGTTGGAGGAAGAGCGCGCCCGACTTGCCGCCCATCCTGAACATGGAAAATATTATCGGAGTTCCGCCATTTACCCCAATGAGTGCATGTTCTTCATCGGCCATGACTTCAAGGCGTTGATGTGGGAATCGCGGGGCAAACTGAAAACTTATCGCGACTGGCTCTTCAACGAGGCGGATCTACATTCGAGCTACATCTATCACCGGAAATTCCTGCAATTGCTGCAAGCCGATGCGCCGGGGGTGTGGAACCTTAAAATGCCATCGCACGCGCTGTGGCTCGACACGATATTGGACGTCTATCCCGACGCGCGGTTTGTCTGGGCGCATCGCGATCCGCTCACCGCAACCGGCTCGTTCTGCAGCATCATCACATTGGGTCCGCGCAGCGCTGGCGTGCAGCCCGATTATCAGTGGATCGGCGAAAATTGTTCCTGGCAGGCGGTCGAACATGCCGAGCGCATCATGAATACTCGCGACCGGATTGGCGAGAAGCGCATCATCGATGTTCATTATGCCGACCTGATGCGCGATCCGGTGGCCACGATGCGCAGCCTTTATGCCGCGCTTGGCGATCCCTTCACAGCCGAAGCAGAAGCCGCGATGCGCGCCTGGCTGGCCGATAATCCACAACAGAAATTCGGCAAGCATGAATATCGCCTCGCCGAGTTCGGCCTGACGCCGGAGGCGCTGCGCCCCCGCTTCGAGCGCTATCTGTCACGCTATCATGTCGAAGCCGAAGGCTGAACGGAGGAGCCTCAATGCTGGACGGCCATCATTATCAGATCGCCTATGTCACGCGCGACATCGAGAAGGCGGCGGTCAGGCTGGCCCCGGAAATCCGCGCGCGCGACATCCACATTCGGGAAACCAGTTTCCCCGCCGTCACGCCGACAGGATCGGGGACAGCGGTGCTCAAGCTGGCTCTTATCTGGGTGGACGAGGTCCAATATGAATTGATCCAGCCCATCAAAGGTCCGGTCGAGATCTACGCGGACCTTTTACCGCAGGACAATGCCTTGCGCTTTCATCATATCGCGATCCGTGTCGATGACTGGGACTCATTCCGCAAGGAGGTGGATCGCCGGTCGCTGAACGTCGTCCTGGAGGGCGGGAACGAGGCGCTTAAATTTCTTTACCTCGATCGGCGTGACCTGGTCGGCCATCATATCGAATATGTCTGGGCTACGCATGACCGATGGGCCGTCATGGGCGCTCCCTGGGCGCAGGTGCGCGGCGATGCATTTTCAAGAACATCGGGAGCGGAACAATGACGAAGGGTTTGTTCGATCTGACCGACAAGGTCGCGATGATAACGGGCGGCAGCACCGGTATTGGCCTGGGCTTTGCGCGTGGGGTCGCGAAGCAGGGCGGCACGGTCGTGCTCTGGGCGCGCAATGCCGACAAGCTGGCGGCAGCCAGGGAGGAACTGGAAGCCTTCGGCGGCAAGGTGACGACGCAGGTCGTTGATGTCAGTTCGCAAGATGCGATCAAGGACGGCTATGGCGAACTGCTGGCAGAACATGGCCGGCTCGACGCCGTGTTCGCCAACGCGGGGCGACCGTCGAAAAGTCGATCGCTGCTGACGCTGGAGGCAGATGAATGGCATGATCTGCTCGACACCAGCTTGCACGGCGCCTTCTTCACCCTCCAGGAAGCGGCGCGCCATATGGTTGCCCGGGCCGAAGCAGGTGATCCCGGCGGTTCACTGGTCTTTTGCGGCAGCCTGTCCATGTTCCTGGGCGTGGGCGGCATTTATAACTACACCGCGTCGAAAGGCGGCATGGGCGCCGTCATCCGCGGCCTGGCGGCGGAACTGGGACAATATCGCATCCGCGCCAACACGGTCGCGCCCGGACTCATCAGGACGGAGATGCATCAGGGCATGCCCGATGACCATCCGATGTTCGACAAGTTCCGATCAGTGACCCCCATCCCTCGTATCGGCGATCCGGCCGATTTCGAAGGCATCGGCGCCTATTTGGTGAGCGACGCCTCGTCATTCCACACGGGCGACACGATCGTCGTTGATGGCGGCAGCGTGATCCGGCCCGCTTTTCGTTGATCCATTTGGGAGGTCAGGATGCAGATTCTCAATATCCACGGCGTTGACGATGTCCGGCTCGACCCTGCGCGCGCCGCCGCGCCAGGCCCGGGCGATGTGGTCATCAAGGTCAAGGCATGTGGCATCTGCGGCAGCGATCTGACCTATATCAAGCATGGTGGCATCCACCGAGCCGAAGGCGGCGTGACGCCGCTGGGTCATGAAGCGGCGGGGGAGGTTATGGCAGTTGGCGATGACGTCGAAGGTGTCGCGATCGGACAGCGTTTCGTCATCAACCCGATGCGCACACCCAGCCTGATCGGCACCGGCGGACCGGAAGGCGCCTTCACCGAGCAACTGCTCGTGCGCGCCGCCAAGGTGGGTGACAGTCTGCTACCCATTCCCGACGACCTGCCTTTTGATGTTGCAGCGTTGACCGAGCCGCTCGCGGTATCGCTCCATGGCGTCAATCGGGCCGAAGCGAAGGCGGGCGAGAAGGTAGCTGTCTTCGGCTGCGGACCCATTGGGCTGGGCATGATCCTGTGGCTGATCGATCGAGGCGTGACCGATGTCGTCGCGCTGGACCTTGCCGACGAACGGCTGGAGCGCGCACTGGCGCTGGGCGTTAGCGGTGTGATCAATCCGGCGCGGGACGATGTTCGCGCACGCCTGCTGGAACTACATGGCCCCGGCCGGACGCTTAACCGGGATGCCGTTGGCACCGATGCCTATATCGATGCGGCCGGCGCGCCCAATATTCTGGGCGACGTTATCGCGATGGGGAAGATGCACGCGCGATATGTCTGCACCGCTGCCTATAGCAGACCGGTCGAACTTGATCTGGGCCGCCTGCTTACTTCCGAGATGACGATTACGTCGGCGGTCGGCTATCCCGACGAAATGCCCGAAGTGCTCGCCGCCCTGCCCCGCTTGGCGGACAAAGCCGCCACGCTCATCAGCCACCGTTTCGCGCTGAGCGATGCGATCGAGGCGCTGAGAGTCGCGGCGACATCCCGATCGGCCAAGGTGATGATCGAAATGCCGGACCCCGTGGCATGACCAGTTCGGCGCCGGACATCCCGGCCCTGGCGGACCTGATCCGCGCCGGCGAGCAACAGACCCAGGCGGAGCCGATCAACGACTTCATCTATATGGTGAAGGATATTTCCAACGCCTATCTCGTGACCACGGATGATGGCGATCTTCTGGTCAACGCCGGTTTCATGGCGAGCGCCGAGAAGAATCGGGCCATGCTGGAGAAGATAAGGAGCGGACCGCTGCGCTATATTGTCCTGACGCAGGCGCACCCCGATCATTATGGCGGAACCCCGGTGCTGAAGGAACGCGATACGTTGGTCGTTGCCGAACGGCGCTTCTCCGACAGCTGGCAATATTTTAGCGATCTCCACCCCTATTTGTCCAAACGTTCGGGTAAGCTCTGGTCGTTCAACCGGCCCGGCGGCGCTGCTCCCCCGGTGCCGCCGCGAATTGTGCCAGATCTCACGGTTGACCGCTGTCATAGCCTGGAACTGGGCGGTCGCCGGTTCGAGCTGATTTCAACGCCCGGCGGCGAGACGCTGTGCGGGCTGACGGTCTGGATGCCCCATGAGCGCGTGGCCTTCACCGGCAATCTCTTCGGTCCCATCTTCAAGGCGGTGCCGAACCTCGTCACCATGCGCGGCGACCGCCCTCGTCTGGTGACCCGCTATCTTCATTCGCTCGGCATCGTTCGCGATCTTGGGGCCGAGCTGCTGATTACCGGCCATGGCGCGCCTATTCGCGGCGCCGACCGAATCCGCTCCGATCTGACGCTTATGTATGACGCCGTCTCCTATGTGAAGGATGCCACGATCGCCGGCATGAACGCGGGCAAGACAGTCCATGAGTTGATGCGCGAGATTGTTCTGCCAGACGAACTCGCGCTGGGCGAACATCATGGCAAGCTGTCATGGCTGGTCCGCTCCATCTGGGAGGAGCATTCGGGCTGGTTCCATTTCGATTCGACCACGTCGCTTTACGGCGTTCCCCGATCAGCCGTGGACAGCGATCTGCTTCAACTGGCCGGGGGCGTCGCCGCAATCAACCAGCGGGCGCAGGCGCGCCTCGACGCGGATCAGCCGCTTGAAGCGCTGCATCTGCTGGACATCGCGCTGGGTGCGGAACCGGGCGATCGGGACGCGCTGTCCGTCAAAAAGGCGGTTATCGAGCGATTGCAGGCAAAAGCCGGAAGCGAAAATCTCAGCGAGACGATGTGGCTGCGGTCCGAGATCGCCGCCATTGACGCGCAGTTAGCCAGCCGCGTCACGGATTCGGAGCCACAAGCGCATTGAGGCGCGTTTGTTGTAACGGGCTGCGACGCGGCGCAAGCGCTTAAGCTCTTGATTCATCACGCGTGAGCGGCGATAGTTGGCCAGCCGAAAATAGAGCAGCAGGTCGGTAGTCCCTGCGCCCCCAAGCGGGGTTCTTCCCAGCCGCGGCGTCACCCGAAACCCGGGGGCGCGGTCATATGGGTTGGCGCCTCCTCGAACAAGACGAGGAACGGTTATGATAATTTCACTTGTCGCTTTGCTCAGCGCAACGCTTTTCACTGGCGCGGCGATCTACATCAGCTTGGTCGAGCATCCCGCCCGGCTGGGCCTAGACGATGGCCCGCTGCTCCAACAATGGCAGCCGAGCTACAAGCGCGCACTACCCATCCAGTCCGGCCTGGCTGTGATTGGCGGAGTAGCCGGGCTGCTGGCCGCTTATTTCACGAAAGATTGGCGCTGGGTGGCAGGGAGCGTGGCTCTGCTTGCGAACTGGCCATTCACGCTTCTGGTCATCCTGCCCGTCAACAAGCGCCTTATGGCCATGGATTCACATCACGCCGACTTGGAAAGTCGCCGGATGCTCATCCAATGGGGCAAACTTCACAATATCAGAAGCATCTTGGGAGCCGTTGCCATGCTTCTCTTCGCCGCGTCTTTCGTAAGATAGCACATGGTGGCGCTCCCCATTTATGGGTTCACGGCGTAAGTGAGCCGTGACGGAAAGAGAGCCGCCGCCGCCGCCGCTCTCGCTTCCGGATAGGCCAGGAAGAGCGCTCAGTCTGTTCCCTCGAGCTGCGCACCCACGATATTGTCGGCGCCCATGGCGTGCTTTGCGGCAATGAAGCCAAACACGAAGGATGGTCCGACGCTGGCCCCAGGCCCAGGATATGTGCGACCCATCACCGACGCTGTGGAGACGCCGGTGGCATAGAGTCCGGGAATTGGGCTGCCATCTTCGCGAAGCACGCGGGCGTGGATGTCGGTCACCGCCCCGCCCCATGTACCGATGTCGCCCGGATAAACCTTGTAGGCGTAAAAAGGCGCCTTCTCCAGCGTACCAAGATTGGGCGACGGGCTGTTTTTCGGATCGCCAAAATAACGGTCATAGGCAGAGGCGCCGCGGTGGAAATCCTCATCCTTGCCGGCACGGGCAAAGCCGTTGAAGCGCTCGATCGTGGTCTTCAGCGTAGTCGGGTCCATACCGCATTTGATCGCCAGTTCCTCGATCGTATCGGCCTTGACCACAAAGCCGCTATCGAACCATTGTTGCGGTTTCTTGGACTTGGCCAAGGTGCCGATCAGCATATATTTGTCGATGAAGCGGCTGTCGAGCACATGCCAGCTCGGAACCGCGGGCGAAACCTTGTCCCGCTCATAGACTTCCTTGCAGAAGGACATATAGGACTGGACCTCACGCAGGTAGCGCAGCCCTTTCTGATCGACGACGATCGAGTGCGGCTTGGCCAGTTCACCCATCACCATCGGCAGGATTTCCGGCGGATCGGGGGGGACAGCCATCTGGTTGCCGGCGAACTCGTCCATCTGCGCCGTGGCGGCGCCGATCCGCATCATCTCCTCGATCATTTCGCCGGTGTCGCCCTCGATCGTATTCGACCATTCCGCGCGCTTGCCCGGCTGATATTTGTCGCGCATCGCCTGGTTCCGCGCGAAGCCGCCCGCATTGACCAGCACGCCCGACCGCGCGCCGAAGCTTTGCTCCACCCCGTCGATCGTGGCGACGACGCCGGTTACGGCGCCCTCTGCATCGGTAACGAGGCGCGAAACGGCAGCGTTGGTGCGGATGTCCACGCCCGCGTCAATCGCCGCCTTGAACATCTGGCCCTGCAGCGCCGCCCCATTTGTCACATGATCCTTGCCGGTGATCTTTTGCGTCATCATGCGCATACCGACCTTCATCATCGACAGCTTGCCCTTCAGCGACACACCCGAGAGCGGCACGTTCATCAGCTCTTCAAGCTTGCCGGGCATCGGCACATAATTGGGTCGCAACTTGGCCTTGTGTTCGCCCAGTTCATTGGCGTCGAACAGGTCGGCAATGATCGCACGGCCGGTATCCGTGCCGCCAGGATAGTTGGAGTAATAGTCCGGCCAATAGGGGAAGCGGTGCAGCTTGATCCCCTGTTTGACCAGAAAGTCGATCATCCGCCCGCCTTCCACCACATAGGCGAGGCGCTTTTCGCGGCTGGTGCCAGCGGTGATTTCCTGTTCTTCCACTACGCTGTCGAGATAGGTCATCGCCTGCTCGACGCTGTCGGGGACGCCGTCCTTCTTCATCAAAGGGTTATTGGGAATCCACAGCACCCCGCCCGACCGTGCTGTCGTGCCACCCACCAGGTCGGTCTTCTCCAGCAGCAAGACGCTCTTGCCCTGTGCCCTGACCACGAGCGCAGCGCACATTGAACCGCCGCCGCTGCCAACGATGATGAAATCGAATGTCTTTGCAGGCTGCGTCATATCCTCTCCCTGGCGCGCAATAGCGAAAAAGACGCGCGATCAACGAACGATATAAATGGTAGCGTGTCACGACAAGCAAACATAAGAGATGGCGGCAACCAGTGGGCATCTCTCCGGCGGGGCGATGCATCGCTGCCATCGACAGGCAAGAGGAGAGAAAAATGGACGAGCAGGCCGCGACGCTGGAACGGTTCCGGGTGCATGAACTGATCGGTCATTATGTCGACGCGCTCAACCATCGCGATTGGGACAGCTACGCGGATTTGTGGACCGAGGACTGCATCTTTGAAATGCAGGTCGCGGAGAGCGATCTGGCAGTATCCGACCAGATGACGACGACGCAAAAGCCCATTGGCGTCCGGACTGAGAGGCGCGCAGGCATATTGGGCCTGGTGAGCACCTATAATCGCTATCCCTGGCTCTTCCAGACCCCGTCGGGCGTCGTGGTCACGCTCGACGGCGACAGGTCGGCGCGCATCCGGCACATTTTGCAAGTCACGAGCAGCGCCATCTATCTGATCGGCATATGCTATGATCGCGCGACGAAAGGCGAGGACGGCAAGTGGCGCCTTGCACATCGTGATTACCGACCAAGCTATTGGGAAGCGCGGGAGTCGATGCCGGGGTTCGTCACCCGTTCACTGCCTGACATGGGCTATCTGTCACGACCCTGACAGGAACGCCATCCCGACGATTATCGGCCCCCCGATAAGGCGCGGCTGGCGCTGCCATTCTATTGCGGAAGCCTGGCGTTCATGTCTAATCAGCCACGCCGGCATGGAGCATCCGCTCCGGAGAGGAACTGACATGAGCCTTGCGAACGACCAGCAAACCCAGCTCGAGGCGCTGTACGCCGAAATGGAGTCGGCCCATCTGACGCCACTTTGGGAGTTGCTTGCGGAACTGGTGCGGCGCAGCCCTGCCTCTCCGGCTCATATCCATTGTTGGTCGTACGACGCCGTGCGCGATTATCTCATGCGTGCGGGCGACCTGATCAGCGCGGAGAAGGCCGAGCGCCGCGTGCTCATCCTGGAGAATCCAGGGCTTAAAGGTCAGTCGGCGATCGTACCCAGCCTCTATGCTGGCCTGCAGCTCATTCTGCCCGGCGAGATCGCGCCGGCGCATCGTCATACCCAATGCGCGTTGCGCTTCGTCATGGAGGGCGAAGGCGCCTTTACCGCGATCGATGGCGAAAAAGCGGTCATGCGTCCTTTTGATTTGGTGCTGACGCCGGGCTGGCAATGGCATGATCATGGCAATCCCACCGACACGCCAATGATCTGGCTGGACGGACTCGACATCCCCACGGTTCGCCATTTCGATGCCAGCTTTTCCGAAGGACATAGCGAAAAGGCGCAATCGGAAGCCGTCGCGCCGGGCACGACCCGCGCGCTTTATGGCCATAATATGCGTCCGATGCGCGGATCGGCTGCTGACCGCCGCCCGGCGCATCAGCCCCTGTTTCACTATCCCTATGCAGAATGGCGCGCCGCCCTGGGGCAGATGGCCATGCATGCCCAGATCGACCCGCATATCGGACATGCGCTGGAGTTCCTCAATCCCGCGGATGGGGGCCCGATCATGCCAACCATTGCCGCCCATGTCCGCCTGCTTCCCGCTGGCTTTGAGACCAAGCCGCGCCGGTCAACCGATGGCACGGTGTTCGTAGTCATCGAAGGGACGGGCACCGCGCTGATCGGCGATCAGGAAATCGCCCTCAACCATCGTGACATCTTCGTCGTGCCGTCCTGGCAGGAGTTACGGCTGATCGCGGACGACACTCTCGTCCTGTTTGGCTATTCCGACAAGGCGGCTCAGGAAAAACTCGGTCTGTTCAAGGAAATGAATGCATGAATCAGCTGTTTGACGCGCTCCCGCCCGTGCTGGCCGAAACCAGTGACGGCAACCGCTTCCCGGTCCGCCGCGTCTTCTGCATCGGCCGCAACTATGCCGCTCATGCGCGCGAAATGGGCAAGGACCCGGATCGCGAAGCGCCCTTCTTCTTCACCAAATGGGCCGAAACGGTGGTGCCGAGCGGCACCACCATCGCCTATCCGCCCGAGACCGGCAATTTCCATTTTGAGGCCGAACTGGTTGTCGCGATCGGTAAGGGTGGTCGCAACATCAGCGAAGACGCGGCAAAGGCGCATGTCTGGGGCTATGCCACCGGGCTCGATATGACCCGGCGCGACCTGCAATTCGAAGCGCGCGACAAAGGCCGTCCCTGGGATACGGGCAAGAATGTGGAGCAGTCCTCGCCGCTTGGTCTGTTGCACCCGGCCAGTGCCGTTGGTCATCCCGAATCCGGTTCGATCCGGCTGACCGTCAATGGCGAGGTGAAGCAGGATGCGGACCTGTCCGAACTGATCTGGGATGTGCCTGAAGTCATCGCCTATGTATCGCGCTTCTATCGGCTGGAGCCGGGCGACCTTATCTACACCGGCACGCCCGCCGGCGTCGGTGCGGTGGTGGAGGGTGACGAGATCAACGTCTCGATCGCCGGCCTGACCGACCTCACCGTTAAAGTCGGTGCGCCAGCCCGTGAATGAGGTGATTCTGCACGGCTATTTCCGCTCGACAGCCTCCTACCGTGTCCGCATCGCGCTCAATCTCAAGGGCATCGCCTACAGCCAGACGTCGCATCACCTGCGCAAGGGCGAACAGCGGGCGCCCGCGTTCATGGCGCTCAATCCGCAGGGACTAGTGCCCGCGCTGGAGATAGACGGCGCTGTGCTGACCCAAAGCCTGGCGATTTGCGACTATCTGGACGAGCGCAATCCCGAGCCGGCGCTGCTGCCCGCCGATCCGATTGCGCGGGCCAAGGTTCGCGCCTTTGCCCAGGTCATTGCGTGCGACGTTCATCCGATCCAGAATCTGAAAATTCTCGACCGCTTGCGCCAACAAGGCCTGGATGACGCGGCGGTCAACACATGGGCGGCCACGGTCATCGAGGACGGGTTCGACGCCTGTGCCGCCATGATCGCCGATCAGGATGGCCCTTATTGCTTTGGCGAACAGGTCACCCTGGCCGATCTTTGCCTGGTGCCGCAATTGGTGAACGCGCGCCGCTTTGACGCTGATCTGCGCTGGCCGCGGCTGCTGGACATTGAACGCGCCTGTCTCGGGCTTCCTGCCTTCGCGGCGGCCAGCCCGGAAAGGCAGCCCGACGCGGAATGATATGGAGGGGGGCTTTCAGGCCCCCTTCCACTTCCTCCTAGAAACTATATCTGAGTTCCGCTCCGCCCATGCGGGGTTCGCCAACATTGGCGGAGTTGACGCCCAGCAGATCGCCCAGCGCGAAGCCGCCGGTATAATAGCCCTTGTTGAAGACGTTGCGGACGAACAGGCTGGCGGTCAGCCCCTCGCCACCCATGAAATCGGACCAGTCGGCGCGCAGATTGACGAGGCGGTAGCCCGGCAACCGGGTGCCCGGCGTGCGGGTGTTGGCGGTATTGGCGAAATAGAAGCTTGTCTGGCCATAGACATCCGCCCGCAGGGACAATTGGCCCCGATCCTTGGCGATGGGCAGGCGGACCTGCGCATTGAGCGTGCCGCTCCATTTGGGCGCATCGCCATAAGGGCCGAAGAAATATAGTTCGCCAAATGCCTCCAGCTGATTGTCACGATATTTGGCGTCAGTATAGGCGCCGGTCGCACCAATCGTCAGCCAGTCGGCCAGGTCAATTCCGGCATCAAATTCGAAGCCCTGAATCCGGGCCTTGGGCACATTGACGGTGAAGAGCGTCGGCTGGGTAACGCCACCGCCCACGGGGACGTTGATAAGCTGGGTGCGTTGGATGTTCTTCACATTCTGGCGATAGGTGGCGAGGTAGAGATGCCCGCGCTGGCCAGCGACGACACCGTTGAATTTGGCGCCGATTTCGATGTCTTCGGTGGTTTCGGGAAGATAGAGGCTGCCGCCGGCGTCAGGCAGGGCGTCGATCGGCGGCGCAATGCCGTTGATGCCACCGGCGCGCCAGCTACCGCGCGTTTGCGCGTAGAGCAGCAGCGTGGGCGTCGCTTGATAATCCAGTCCAAGCAGCCAGCTGGGCTTGTCAAATTTAACCTCCAGCTGGGGCTGACCGAAGAAGCGGCTGCGCGCGAGCTGGTCGCTGGTGATCTTTTCCCACGTATAGCGATAGCCGGCATTGGCGGTAAGACCCGGAATGCCGACGCCGCCCAGATCATATGTCAGCTGACCATAGACCGCCTGCTGCGTGTCTTCCTGCTTAAAGTCCGACAACGAAGTCGACACATCGGGGATCAATGGAAAGACTGGCGATAGGTCGGTATATGTGGCGGGATAGAAGAGACGGCTGCGGGTGCGCGCGGCATAGCCGCCAACGACATAGGTCAGGCGATCGTCCAGCAGCTTGCCCTGTAGCTGTAATTCCTCCGAAATGGTGCGGACCAGCTCGTCGTTGGAATTGTCGCCGAGCTTGGGCGGACCAACAAGCGCATTATAGGTCGAGAGGATCAGGTAGGGCACACCGATCTGGCCCGCCAGATCACTATTATGGCTGCGCGACAGGCCGAAGATATTCTTGAGCTGGGTCGATTCGCCCAGGTCGATCTCCGTAGTGTTGGTGAGGAAGGCGTTGCGGCCGCGATGCTTGGTCAGATTATTTTCCGAGACATCCCAGAAGCGGCCATTCTGCTGCGCCGCGAGCGCGGCGAAGATGCCGTCGGGATTGGCGCCGGGGTGCGCGGCAAGATAAATGTCCCATGCGCCGGGAAAGCCGATCGCGGCGTCAAGCTGCGGACCGAACAGCGAACCAGCGGAGCAGGTTAGCGGCCGGCCCGTCGGATCGACCTGACCGCATTGATAGACCGAATAGACGACGGAGCTGCTGTTGTTGCCGTTCGCGCTTTCGACCTGCACGACGCTGGTGTTGGTGATCGTCTCGGTCGGCCGGATCAGCAGCGATATACGTCCCACCTGCCGTTCGATCGACCCTGGGCGCTGGCCGTTGAAGAGGTTGCGCTGAAATCCCTCTCGCGTGGTGCTGTCGAATGCCGCGCGCAGGATGATCCGGTCGTCGATCAGCGGGAGGTTCACCATGGCGCTGGCGTTGACATAATCGAAATTGCCGGCGGCGATCTTCACGCTGCCTGCCAGCGCGTTCACCGGCTTGGCGGTCGTGACCAGCACGGCGCCGCCGGTGGCGTTACGGCCGAACAAGGTGCCCTGTGGCCCTTTCAGCACCTGGACCGATTCAAGGTCGAAGAAGGAGGACGAGCCGCCGGGCGCGAACTGCACTTCGTTGACATAGGGCACGATGGCGGTTGCGGAACCGGAGAAGGCGTCGACCGACTGGCCGCGGATAACATAGTTGAGATTGTTGTTGGATTGGGTCTGACGAACGACGAGGCCGGGAACCGCCGATTGTAGGTCGCTCTGCTGCTGAATGCCGCGTTGCGCCAACTGTTCGCCCGAGAAGGCGGCCACGACGGCGGGAACCTTCGCCAGATTTTCGCCGCGGCGGCGCGCCGTCACGACGATGTCACTCTGGTCGGACGATTGCTCAGCCGCCTGCGGCGCGGCCTCGTCCGCCTGGTCCGCCGCCAGGGCAGCGCCCTGCAGGCCAAAGCCCAGCACACCGATCACTATAGCCGCGCGACTGGCGCCGGCAATAAAGGCGTTTCTTACCATGGTCATCATAATCCTCCCTCGGGGATTTAGTCTTTTGATTGAATATTATATATTATTTATCAATTATTTAGATATTTACAACGCCATCGCAGGCGGCAGTAATCTCGCGCGTGACGACTTGCCGATCAGAATGAGGATGATGGACAGCAGCACGGCGCCGATCAGGATTTCGAACGCAAGATTGTAGGAACCGGTGCGGTCATGGACTTCGCCGATGCCGCGCAGCATCACGATGCTCCAGATGTTCATGATGACGCCGGCCGCCCCCATAACGGTGCCATAGGACGTGCCGCCGAAGGTCGAGGCATAGAGCATGTGGACGATCGGGATAATGCCACCAAAGCCCACGCCAATGAGGGCGAGCGCGGCGAACACTACCCAGTAGCCGGGATAGAAAAGGAAGAGCAGCAGCAGCACAATGTGCAAGCCCGCGACTAGGATATAGAGCGCCCGAATGTCGAAACGTTCCATGAAATAGCCGATGCCGAGCTTGCCCAGCACGGCCGAGCCGCTGAGCACGGAAACCATGAAGCCGGCCTGTTCCACACCGATGCCCTTGTCCGAAAGGAAAGGCGCGATCGAAATCATGATCGCGCGGTCCGACGCCAGGATCAGCGCCGTGCCGCAGGCGATTACCCAGAAAAGGGGCTCGGAAAAGACGGCCTTCAATGTCCAGGTGCGATATTCGACGGCGTCCGAAGAGTCGGGTGCGACTGGCACCAGTTCGTTCGCGCGCTCCATCTCCCCCTCTTGGGGTCGCGAGACGACCAGCACGAGGGTCAACAGGACGATGAGAACCCCCGCACCGATCCCGGTGACGGCAACCGCCGTGCGCCAGCCATAATGGCCGATGAGCATCCCGATGATCGGAGCCATGAGCAGTCCGCTCGCCGAGGCGGCGACGGACGTGATCCCAAAGGCGCGGCCGCGTCTTCGCTGGAACCAGCGCGTGGCGAGCCGCAGGCTGGCCATGCCGCCGGTCGCATCGCTGGCGAAGGCGATTGGCAGGATCGCAAGCGCCATCAGCCACGGAGCATGGCTCAGCGAGATGATGATGTAGCCAAGCGGCATCAACAGGCCCGCGCAGATCATGAGTTTGCGCGCGGACCAGCGGTCCAGCATCCGCCCCACAAAAGGCCCCATCAGGGCGGAGGCGATGCTGAGGATGATGATGCCGCTGTTGGCGTTGGCGCGTGAGAGGTGCAGTTCCTGCGACACCGGCACCACATAGAGGCCGAAGCTGTAATGCGTGGCGCCGATGGACAGGAGCGACGTCAGAAAGGCGCCCGTCAGGACGCGCCAGCCTCTATAGATGCTAGGCGCTCCGCTTGGCGATGCGGCTCCGACGTCGCTCAATGCCTGTCCCCTTCCCTGCTTAGATCTTGTGTATTTTGTGCGGGTGTTATTTGGTCACGACCGGCGTGATCGCTTCATAGAGCGCGAAGAAGGAGTCTTCGTCCATGGCGTCGCAGGCCCGTAGAGTTGGCGTGCCATGCCGCGCGAACATGTCGGCGACGACGGCAGCGGGATCATCCGATTCCATTTCGTAGGTCGCGCCATAGCGATATTTGGCCGGCGGAACGTTCGGCTTGTCGCATAATTTGAAGCGCTGCGCCGATGTGAAACCGGGAATGGCCAGAACATCGGACAGATGCTGGTTGGTATACCAGTTGTTGAAAGCCTCGTCCTGTCCCTCCTTGGCATTGGTCAGCACGATCATGGTATATTTCGTCATCGCTTTTCTTCCCTGTCAGCCCTAGTCGGCGGGTGCGGCTTCTTCAGTCTCCGCCGCATAGCCCAGTGCGTTCATCATGATGGGCGCGAACTCGCTGAAGTTCCGGTTGAGGTCGATCTGGTCTTCATCGAGAACACGCCCCAGCAAGCCGGGTATTTTTTCCAGCGTCAGGTCGCTGTCGACGATACCACGAGTTTCACCCACCACGATCTTTGCGAGGCGCCCGCCCGCCGTCGAAAAGGCCTCCCCCGTAACGGCGCAACTGTCATGCCCGAGATAGGCGACGATCGGTGTCACCAATTCGGGTTTCAGCGTGTCGAATATCCACTGTTTGAAGGGGGATTCATCCATCGTGTCGACGAGCCGCGTGGCCGCCGCAGGGCAGACCAGATTGACCTTGATGCCCAAGGCCCCCCCCTCTTCGGCCAGCGCGCGGGTGAGGCCGAGATAGGAGGCTTTGGCCGTCGAATAATGGGTCGATCCACCCATGCCATACATGGCGGTGGAGCCGATCAGGACGATCCGGCCATGCTGCTGCCCCGCCATTACCGGCCAGGCCTCGCGTGTCATGAGGCAAGCCGCCCGGGTGTTGACCCCGAGCAGCCGGTCCATGCGGTCGGCCGTTTCCTCCATATAGGGGCCGCTAAGCGCGATCCCCGCATTGTGGATCAGGATGTCGAGCCGGCCATAGGATTGCACCGCGTGGCGGACGGCGCCGCGCGCGCCTTCATCTTCGATCAGATTGGCGATCCAGGGCGTTGCTTCGCCACCCGCCGCGCGGATCGCATCCACAACCTCCTGTGCCAGATGGCTGTCCGCGCCAGTACCATCGGTCGCGGTGCCGGCGTCGCTGACGACCACCTTGGCGCCGCGGCTGGCCAGGAACAGGGCATGGACCTTTCCCATGCCCGCTCCCGCGCCGGTGACGAGGGCGACGCGCCCATCAAAGCGCATGTCTGTCATCGCGGCCTCCCTCACCCTATCGCATCCTGCCGCTCGGGCACGCGAAAGACGGCGCCGTCGAACCGGTCTTCGAAGGGAATCTGACAGGACAGGCGCGATCCTTCGCCGGCCAGTGGCACGCCTGAGAGCATTTCGGTTTCCCACTCCGTCGGATCGGGCAGTTCGCTCCGCATCGGCGGTTCTGCAAAGACGTGGCAGGTGCCGCACACGCCGGCGCCATAGCATTGCGCTTCGATGCCGGGGATATCGGCCGCGATCGCGGCTTCCATGATGCTGGTGCCGTGCTTGATGCGGATGGAGCGACTTTCGCCGTCGGGGCTGATGAAAGTGATGGTGCCCATGATTAATTCCCCTGCGGGCGCGCGGCCCAGCGAAGCGGTAGATGACGGATAGCGGAGGTGATGCCCGGCGTGATGACGACTTCGAAGCCGGCTTCGACTTCGAAATCAGGGATGCGCGGCAGCCATTCCTCCAGCAATATGCGCAGTTCATATTTGCCCAGAAACGAGCCGGGGCAGCGATGAATGCCATGTCCGAAAGTGGAATAGCCCCCGGTTGCCCGTTCGATGTCCACCTTGAGCGGATCTGGATATTCCGCGGGATCGAAGGCATGGAGTATCTGCGGCAAGGTGATGAGGTCGCCGCCCTTGAGCTGTACCCCGTCGAGTTCATAATCATCCCGGATCAGCCGCGTGCTGACGCCGATCGGGAAGCGCCGGCAGAATTCCTCGACCGCGTCGGGTATCCGGTCCGGTTCGTCGCGCAGCAGGTGTCGCAATGCGACGTCCCCGGCGAGATAGTTCATCGTGAAGGACATGAGCGACAGCACCGTGTCCAGTCCGCCGATGATGAACGAGGTTCCCATATTGACCGCTTCGTCATTGGTGACGGGACGGCCGAACACTTCGCCCGCGGCAATCGCGCTCAGCAGGTCTTCACCCGGATTCTTGCGCCGTTCCTCGAAAAGCGGCGCCAGATATTCAGCGCAGCCGGCAAAGGCCGCCTGCTGATCCGCCAGCGATTCCGGGTGCAGCAGCATGTCCATGAATGTCACCAGCTTTTCCCGATCCTCTATCGGAAAATTCGCCAGCTTGAAGAAGACGGCGATCGGCAGTTCCTTGGCGAATTCCTCCCAGAAGTCGCACTGGCCGCGCGGTTCGATCCGGTCGATCAGTTCACGCGTGAAGGCGCGGATAAAAACGCCCAGCTTCTTCACCGCCGCCGGCGAAAAGATCTTGTTGACGAGGTGACGATATTGCAGGTGGTCGGGCGGGTCAGCGCCGACCGGGATCAACTGCGATATCGCGAACTGCTTTGGCACCATCAACTGGCGCGAGGAAAAATGTTCATAGTCGGCGTAGATCGAACGGATCAAATCGCCGCGCGTAGCGATCCAGTGGCCACCATTGGCGGTAGTCCAGATGATGCCCGGCGACTGGTCGCGCAGAGCGAGCCAGGATTCGTCATGGCCTATTCCCGTTTGATCGGGATTGTAGACGTTGAAGTCCACCACAGGATCGGAACTCATCGCGTCATTCGATGCGGATGCAAGGGTCATGACCGCCTCTCCCAAAAAATCAGATTATGCTGCCTGCAGGCAGCGATATGCGGCGATCCATCGAAGGAAGCGCCCTGGACAAAGCCCAGATCCTATCTGTTCATACCGATGCGGCACCACGTTCCGGGTCGCCCCGGCGCGCGCCAGCATGATCCAATGAGAGCGTTCAAGTCCTGATCCTATTCCTGGAGATAGTCGTAGATGGCCCGATGCAGGTTGCTGATCGGCAATTCCTGCTTCGGGCTGGTGCGCGAACCTTCAAATCCGCGCGACTTCATGCCCTTCTGGACCGATTCCATATTGCCGAAATCCTGGCAGTAGACCTGGCCCCAATCATCATGGTCGCGCCAATAGTCGAAAAATTGGCGTTCGAGCGGCGGTTCTCCGCCGGGGGCGTAGCGCTGCAACGCCCACATGTCGAAGAAGCAGGATTCCGGGTTCACGCCGTCTGGGCGCACCCGGTAGCAGATTGCCGAGTCCGGGGTCATGAGCGTGACGAAGTTGGGAAAGACGTGCCAGTCGGTGCCTGCCGCGCCGACATGCTCGGCCGTCAGATTGGCCGGCCAGCCTGCGCCTGCCTCGAGCGCGGCGTCGCGCCAGAAGCCGACCATCGCGCCCAGCGCCTCGAAATAGGAGACGCCCGGATCGACTTCGGTCATCAGCCGCTTCGTCGCGGCCGGATGACGGTCACAGAACAGGCCCTTGAGGTCAGCCTCGAACTCCTCGACATAGCGCACGAGGCCAGGCCGGACATCATCGGTCGGCGGCAGATTGGTGCGGGCGGACGGCTGCCCGACCCCGCGCGAGGGGATGGCGGGCTGGTAAAACATTGCATGAGGGCCATGGACGACCGACAAAGTGGGATCATCCATGATCTGTAGCGCCTGGGGATGCGTGCCCTGAACATGATAGCCTTCATCAAAGGCCTCGATCGCCACTTTCCAGTTCACGTTCATGCGCGCGCTCTTGTACCAGCGGTAACGCATATGTTCGAATTCGAACGGACCCAGCATTTCGCCAGCCTTGCCCAGAAACTCCGAGAGCGGCGCGGCGTCGAGATCCATGTTGACGAAGATGAAGCCGCCCCAGGTGTCGAGCTTCAGCGGCTTGAGGCCAAGATCGCACAGGTGGAGCTTGCCGCCCCAGTCTTCCAGATCCGGCACGCGGCGATTGGTGCCGTCCAGATTATATTGCCAGGCGTGGAAGCCACAGGTGAACTGGAGCGCGCGCCCCGCGACTTCATCGACCAGACGCCGCCCGCGATGCTGACAGACATTGTGGAAAGCGAGCAGCCGCCCCTCGTCGGACCGAACGATCAGAAAGGATTCTTCGGCGACATCGACGGTGACGAAGCTGCCGACCTTGGGCAGCTCCTCTTCGCGGCAGGCGATCTGCCAGACCTTTGCCCACATGCGGTCGGCTTCCAGCTTGGCAAAGGCGGGATCGAGATAGGCCGCCTTGGGAACCCAGTCGTCCCGCACCGGTGATTGCCCCACTGCGTCCTTATCGTCGATCATCTCGATCCTCTCTCGCCGGCCCGTGCGACAATCCCTCGCCGTTCGGACGAACATCCTTTGTTGATTGCCCTTATCTAGGCTGCCGGACGCTCCGCCTCAAATCCCGCTGGAACCTGCGGCGACATACCGCCACGGCGATAGGTATGGTCCGCCGGCCTGAAATTCCTCGGTCAAAGGCGTCAGGCAGGTGCCGCCCCCTTGCGTACGGCGACCCGTTTCAGGATGGAAACGCGATCAAAGTTAAAGCAGGGCGATTTCATGACCAGCATATCCGGCACGCACTGGCTCGATTACGACATACGCGATCTCACGATGTCGAAGGTTCTCGCCAAGCAGGTGCGCGAGCGCCCCGACAAAATCTATATTCGTACCACCGGTGGCGAGACGATGACCTATGCCGAAACGGACGTGGCGACCAACCGGATCGTCAACTGGCTTCGGTCCCATGGTGTTAGCGATGATACGCATGTCGCAGTGATGATGGAAAATAGCAGCGCCGGGCTGCTGACGATGATCGCGCTCGCCAAGGCCGGGCTGGTAGGGGTGCCGATCAACGTCAATGCGCGCGGTCCCCAACTGACCCATTATCTCAATCTCTCCGACGCCAGCTGGATCGTCGCCGACGCGCCTTTTGCCGGCCAGATCGCGGAAATTGCCGGCGAGGTGCCGAAACTGGATACCGTCATCCTCTGGGGCGAGAGCGTGACGGTCCCCGGCGTGCGCCGGACGCTCGATCTGGCCGAATGGCGCAGCGGTTCGGCCGCGCCGTTCGAGAATGACTCGCGCCACTCCGACCTCGCCTTCATTCTCTTCACCTCGGGCACGACGGGTTTGTCGAAAGGGGTGATGTTCAACCAGTCGCGCACCTTCCTGTGGGATGAAGGCGTGGTATCGGACCTCGATGTGGGCGGAGGCGACACCTATTTCGCGGTGACGCCCCTGTCCCATGCCAGCGGACTTTTTTCGGGCGCTTTCATGATGATGGCGGTGGGTGGCACGATCGCCATCGCGCCGCGTTTTTCGGCCAGCCGTTTCTGGGACGAAGCGCGCGCGACCGGCGCGACCTTCACCACGCTGCTGGGCGCCATGGTCGGTTTTCTGGAATCGGTGCCCCCTACCGATGGCGACGCCGACAATCCGATGCGGCTCATCAGCGCTGGTCCCTATCCCGCGACCTGGCAGAGTTTCGAGGAGCGGTTCGGGCTGAAGCTGGTCTCCGGCTATGGCCTGTCGGACCATAGTAGCTGCACCAAGCTGCCGATCGACGCGCCGCCGGAAAAGCGTGGTTCGGCCGGCAAGCCGATCGCCTCTTACGAGATGCTGATCGTCGATGAGGAAGACATGCCGGTTGCGCCCGGCGTCATTGGCGAATGCCTGTTGCGCGGCCGCTTTCCCTGGCGCGCGTCGATGGGCTATTACAAACAGCCCGAGGCCGTGCTGGAAGCCCGGCGGAACGAATGGTTTCATACCGGCGATTCCGGCTATCTCGATGCGGACGGCTATTTCTGGTATGTCGGTCGCAAGAAGGATGCGATCCGCCGGCGCGGCGAAAATATCTCCTCCTTTGAGGTGGAGCAGTTTGTCGCCATGCATCCCGATGTCGAGCAGGTCGCCGCCTATCCTTTGGCCGCCGAACTGAGCGAGGACGAAGTTGCCGTCTCGATCGTCACCACATCCGCTGCGCTCGACGCACCGGGCCTGATCCGCTTCTGCATCGAGAAGATGCCCGACTATATGGTCCCGCGCTTCGTCCACCTGACGGCGGAGCTGCCGCGCAATCTCAACCAGCGCGTCGAGAAGTTCAGATTGGTCCAGTGGTGCAACGAAAATCGCGCGGAGTTGTGGGACCGGGAGGAAGATCCCGCGCTGCGCCGCCGCGCCAGAGCAAAGCCGCCTGGCTGATCCAGTCGCGCCAAAGTACCGGTAAGCGGGCGAAGATGCGCCATAAGGAGACCGCGGTGGCGATTGCCCCGCGGCCCTTCCCCTTATTCGATGATGGCGAGGACCGTGCCGACTTCATAGGTCTCGCCAATCGCCTTGACCACGCGCAACGTGCCCGAAGCCGGAGATTCCACCTCCTGCGCCGACTTATCGCTTTCCAGCGTGTAGAGCGGCTGACCCTCAACCGCTTCGCCGCCATCGGCGACAAGCCATTCGGACAGGGTTCCTTCGGTCATCGAGAAACCGAGCTTGGGCAACAGGACTTCGACGGCCATATCATCTCCGATGGGCTTGCTATATTCTGGGCCAACTATGCGAAGTTATGGACGTCGATCAAGGCTCTTTGGCCATGCTTATATGTTAGCTGGGCGCGATCACCGATTGGCCGCCCAGGAAAGCAGGGCGCCAGCGGATGATTTCGACCCGCTCGAACAGGCCCGCCCGCGTAAAAGGGTCGGTGTTGGCGAATTCCTCGGCGGCTTCGCGGGAGTCGGTATCAAGCATGATCGCTCCACCGATGAAATGCTCGTCGGCATCGTCCCGAAGGCCGCCGCTGGCCACGAGCTGCGCCTGATGGGCGCGCAGATGGGCATAATGGTCGGCGCGGTGCGCGTCGCGGACATGCGCATGTCCGGTCTTGTCAAACGTCAGAATCAGAAACGGCATAAGCGACCTTTCCATTGGGGCGATGCATTCGTGCGAGCCGCGACTCCGCTGGCCATGTTCGCTATCCTAGCATACAGCCTAAACCGCAATATGAGAGTGCCGTAGCGCAGGAGCGCCAGCGGTATGGGGAATGACAGATGGATTTGGCTTTTGGCGCGGAAGACCAGCAGTTCCGGGAAGAGATCCGGCAGTTTCTGACTGATAACCTGCCCGCCGACATTCAGCAGCGCCAGCGCGATACGCGGACGCTGGCGTCCAACACGCACGATCTGCAACGCTGGATGCAGATATTGGACGCACGCGGCTGGTCGGTCCCGCATTGGGAAACCGCTTATGGCGGCACCGATTGGAGCCCCTTGAAAAAGTTCATCTTCGAAGAGGAACTGCATCAGGCCGACGCACCCGAATTTCACTGGCAGAGCACACATATGATCGGTCCGATCATCTACATGTTCGGGTCCGATGCGCAGAAGGCGCGCTATCTGCCGTCGATCCGGCGCGGCGACTATCTGTGGTGCCAGGGTTTTTCGGAGCCGGGCGCCGGCTCCGACCTGGTGAGTCTCAAGACCATGGCGATCCGCGAAGGCGATCATTTTCGCGTTAACGGCCAGAAGATATGGACCAGCGCCGCCTTTGAATCCGAATGGGGATTTTTCCTCGTCAAGACCGACATGAATGTGAAGCCGCAGCGCGGCATATCCTTTTTGTTGATCGACATGGAAACGCCGGGCATCACCGTGCGGCGGATCGGCCAGATCAACGGCGAAGCCGAATTGTGCGAAGTATTCCTGGACGATGTGATGGTGCCGGCCGAAAATCTGGTGGGCGAGGCGGGCATGGGCTGGACCTATGCCAAGGCATTGCTCGATCATGAACGCACGGTCAGTTCCTTCATCCATTTCAACAAACGCGAATTGCGACGCGCCAAGGAGATCGCCCAGGCCGAAACGGCGGGTGGGCGGCGCCTGATCGACGATCCGCAGACGCGGGCGCGGCTGGTGGCGCTCGATGCGCAAGTGACGGCGCTGGAATGGTCGGTGTTGCGCGTGCTGGCCGACGAACCCAACCGCTATGGCGGGACAGCGGCAGCATCCACCCTGAAGATTACCGGTTCGCGACTACAGCAGGCAATCACCGAATTGCAGGCGGACCTGCTGGGACCACGCGCGCTGCGCTATTATGATCCGGTGGACTGGAATGAGCCCGCGTCGCCGCTTTGGCCCCACCATGTCGCCGGCCGCACCAGCGCCGCGCTCATCTCGCGCGCGTCCACTATCTATGGTGGTTCTGAGCAGGTGCAGAAGAACATCCTCGGCAAGATCGCCTTCGGTCTTTGAAAGCATAGCCATGAATTTCGATCTTACCGACGAGCAGACGATGATCTGCGACAGCGCCGAGCGGCTGATCCGCGAACTGGGCGCACTGGAACGGCGGCGCGAACGTATTGCGCGCGGCGAGGGTTTTGACCGGGATCTCTGGTCGCAATCTGCCGAACTGGGCTGGCTCGCGCTCTGCGTGCCCGAAGATGCGGGCGGGTTGGGCGGCAGCATCACCGACATCGCTCTGCTCATGATCGAACTGGGTCGTGGCATGGCGAGCGACCCGCTCATATCGAGCGCCATACTATGTTCGACGCTGCTTGCGGGATCGGACTGGGAAGGCCGTGCGGATTGGATCGAGCAGATCATGTCGGGGAACGGCCGGCTGGCCTTCGCCAATCTCGAGCCGGGCGACCGCGCCGAATGGCCTGCCCCGCGTGCGACGACCTTAAAGGCGGAAGGAAATGGCTTCGTCCTGAATGGCGCCAAGCTGCTGGTGCAGGATGGCGAGGGAGCCGATGGCTATATCGTCACCGCCTCTATCCCCGGTGAGCAAAGCCAGGCGCTTCTGTTCGTGCCGGCCGATGCCGAGGGACTGATTCAGGATCATTACAGACTGATCGACGGGAGCCGCGCGGCCGACCTGCGTTTCGATCATGCGCCGATTTCGGGCGGGCAGGTGATCGGCAGGGGCGACGGGGTTGCGGCCTTGCTGGAAGACGCGATCGCCCGCGCGAGTGTCGCCACGCTGGCATCGGCGATCGGATCGATGGAGGCCTGCCTCGACATTTGCAGCGACTATCTCAAGACTCGTCAGCAATTTGGCCAGCCTATCGGCAAATTCCAAGCGTTGCAGCATATGATGACCGACATGCTGGTGACGACGCACAATGCGCGCTCCAATCTCTACCATCTGCTTTCGCGGATGGACGGCGACCGGGACGAACGCGCCGCCGCACTCGCATCGGCCAGACTGGCGATCGGCCAGGCGGGCCTGTCGGTAGGGCGCACCGGCGTCCAGCTACATGGCGGCTATGGCGTAACCGACGAATATGCCATCAGCCATCATTATCGCTACCTGATGGCCCTGGAGAAGCGCTTTGGCGATTCCCAGGCCTATGGCGCGATGCTCGCGGACCAATTATTCGGACCGATCGCGGCCTGAACCGCGGGGGCGCATGGCGTATAAGCCGGCCGGTTCAGCGCCCGCGTGAGCGCAGTTCTACCACGCTGTCGCCAAAGTCCCCATCGCGGCCCTTGAGCGCGGCCTTGAGTCCCTGCTCTGCCATATCCTTCTTGAACTGCGAGCGGCGAGGGCCTTGGGAGAGGTGCGCGCGGGCGTCCAGTTCGGCCGAAAACCGCTGGAGCGTCCGCGCACCGGCCAGCTCAAGCGCAAAATTGACCGTGCGCTTGTGAGTCGACAGCAATTCTGAATCGACCAGGCCAATGCGGTGGAGAAGATGATCGACATAGGCGTCGAGTTCATCGGCCGGCACGGCGTCAAGCACCAGCCCCAGCTTTGCCGCGGTGTCGCCGGTTACGGTATCGCCGGTGAACAACAGCCGCTTCGCCCATTGCGGGCCGCAATGATAGACCCACCAGTGATTGGGCGGATTGCCGTTGGCGCGGGTTGCGGGAAATCCGATCTTGGCGTCGTCGGCGGCAACGACGATGTCGCAGCCCAGCGCCAGATCGGTCCCGCCCGCCAGGCAATTGCCGTGCACCTTCGCCACGACAGGCTTGTGCGCGTCGAAGGCGAACATGAGATTGTCCTGCGTCCGCTCCAATTGCCAGCTGTCATCGTCCATCGTGCCGGCATTGGTCCGGTAGAGCCCGGCTTCGTAGGAATCCGGGTCGCCACCGCCACCATAGACGCCCATCAGGTCGTAACCGGCGCAAAAATCCTTGCCCCGCCCTTCGATCAGGATGACATTGACGTCCGTCCGGTCATCCGCTTCCTTGAGCGCCAGGTTGATCTCGGCGATCATGTGGCGGCTGAGCGAGTTGCGCTTGTCAGGCCGGTTAAGAGCGATGCGGGCGCAGCGATCGCGCACTTCAAATTCGATCGTATCGGTGCTCGTCAGCCATTTGCGCCCGCTCATATAACTCCCTCTCCCTGCCATTCTGCCTCTGCTGCGCCTTCAGGCCGGCAGTTTTTCCGCCATATTCACCGACTGGCGGGCCGCC
>NZ_AYOY01000125.1 GCF_000508185.1 Sphingobium sp. C100
TGGCTTTGCCATATTCCAACTTGAAGATCATCAGGTCGCCTTCCCAATGACCAAAGCTGCTGCGATTACCGATTTCGGAAGGGCGTTTGCCAATGGTGTTGACCAAGGGAATATGCAGACCGCGGGGCTTACGCGCATAGCGTTGACGTCGAGATCGACGGGCAACAGGCAAAAGGCGCCACAGGCCTTGGCTTCGTCCGTCCGGCCCATAGACGAACTGGTAGATGGTCTCATGACAGACGGCTTCACGAATACCGCGATGGCGCCGAAGATATCCCGCAATCTGCTCGGGCGACCAAGCTGCTGACAAGCGGTCGGCGATATAGGCGGCAAGCTCGGGCTTTCGGGCAATCTTGCCACCACGCACCCGGCGCCTGTCCGCCATCGTTTGTGCGGCGGTCGGAAAATAGCCACGAAACATTGGCTCGTCATCGAGATGCTGGTTGCGTTTGAGCTCACGATAGATGGTCGAACGATGTCGCTGCAGCGCCGCTGCTATCTGCTGCACGGACCGCCCGGTTGCAGCCAATTGATAAATCTGTCGCCGCTCGTCCAAACCCAGATGCTGATAGCCGTTCATCATGTGCCTTCCTGGAAAAGGGATCAAACCCCTATAAATCCTAG
>NZ_AYOY01000126.1 GCF_000508185.1 Sphingobium sp. C100
AAAACACAAAAAAGACCAGTTCCGATTGGAACTGATCCTTTGAAAAGCTTGGCGGCGTCCTACTCTCACAGGGGGAAACCCCCAACTACCATCGGCGCTGAAGAGCTTAACTTCCGTGTTCGGTATGGGAACGGGTGTGACCTCTTCGCTATCGCCACCAAACCTGATGGAGAGAATGTTCTCTCAAAACTAGATAACAATGTTCATGCTTCACATTAGAATATAGGTTAAGTCCTCGATCTATTAGTATCTGTCAGCTCCACGTGTCACCACGCTTCCACCTCAGACCTATCAACCTGATCATCTTTCAGGGATCTTACTTCCTTGCGGAATGGGAAATCTCATCTTGAGGGGGGCTTCATGCTTAGATGCTTTCAGCACTTATCCCGTCCGCACATAGCTACCCAGCGATGCCCTTGGCAGAACAACTGGTACACCAGCGGTGCGTCCATCCCGGTCCTCTCGTACTAAGGACAGCTCCTCTCAAATTTCCTGCGCCCGCGACGGATAGGGACCGAACTGTCTCACGACGTTCTGAACCCAGCTCGCGTACCGCTTTAATGGGCGAACAGCCCAACCCTTGGGACCG
>NZ_AYOY01000127.1 GCF_000508185.1 Sphingobium sp. C100
AGGCAGCCGGCGCAGCCGCGCCGACATGTCCAAGAGGCTTTTGACGGCCCGGCGCCCCGCGATGGCGCCGGGCCGCTCTTTTTTCATCACGCCGCGCGACCTTGGCCTTGACGGCGCACCCTGCGCCGCACAGGCCTGCGCGCATCATGCAGCCAGATCCCCTCCCCCAGGCGCGCACGACGCCCCGGCTGATGATCGGCCGTCCCGAACTCGCGCTGATGGCGGCGACGATCCTGTGGGGGGCGAGCTTTCTGATCGTCCATCATGCCGTGCGGGAAACGGGGCCGTTTTTCTTCGTGGGCCTGCGATTCGGCACCGCCGCGCTGATGGCGCTGCCGCTCGCCCTGCCGGTGCTGCGGGGACTGACGGCGCGGGAAGCGCTGGCGGGCCTGACCATCGGCCTGTGCATCTTTGCGGGCTATTCGATGCAGACCTGGGGATTGCAGACGGTCAGCAGCAGCACATCGGCCTTCATCACCGCCGCCTATGTGCCGTTGGTGCCCATCCTCCAATGGATCATCCTCCAGCGCCGGCCCCGCCTGGCGAGCTGGGCGGGCGTGGCGCTGGCCGTCGCCGGGCTG
>NZ_AYOY01000128.1 GCF_000508185.1 Sphingobium sp. C100
CTATCACGCTGACGTCTTCGGCTCCGGCACGACTACGATTGGGCTCGCAGGTGTTGATTGAACTGTCAGTCGAGGCCTTACCCGATCTATTGGTGGCTCTCAATGATCGAGGGCTTTTGTATGCTTCGGCCTAGCGCATCGGTTCAGGTGTATTTATACGCAGGCGCGGTGGATATGCGCAAGTCTATTAATGGCTTGTCCGCTCTGATTGAGCAGGAGTTAGAACTCAACCCCATGATCAATGCGCTGTTCGTCTTTTGTAATCGTAACCGCGATAAAGTTAAGCTACTGTACTGGGAGCGCAATGGCTTTGTGCTGTGGTACAAACGGTTGGAAAAGCAACGTTTTAAATGGCTAAAGCCGACCGACACTGCATCCCTTTGCATCGACGGTTATCAACTGAATTTATTATTGGATGGACTGGATATTTTTAATAATAAACCGCATGAAACGCTATTTTACTCTGCTATAAATTAACGGATTTGGTATAATCCAACCCCATGAAAACACCACCGGCTGATCACTTACCTGACGATATTGTTGCGCTAAAACAACAGCTTTTAGCGCAGAGTCA
>NZ_AYOY01000129.1 GCF_000508185.1 Sphingobium sp. C100
ACTTCGATCTAGAATCCACCCTGCTACAATTATTTAGCTTGATAATAATAGTTATGTTAAATTCTGCCAATTCCGGGGCTATCAGAACACGAGTTCAGCCTGGCGTGGAACCGCTCTTGGCTGTTCTTGTCTGCCGCCAATCAGACCGCGCGCGCACCCTGCCAGAACATAGACGGCTTGGCGTTGCGCCCCGCGATTGTGATGATCGACGCAATAGCCCTGATAGTGCCGCTTGAGCAAGCCAGCGCGCACCAGCTCCGACACCGCCCGGCTCACATTCGTCTTGCCCGAAGCCCGTACCTGCTCACGGATGGCGTCTTCGACCATAGCCGTGGCCTGACCCTCATCCATCGGCAACGCGCCGGACATTGCCAGATCGCTTCGTATCCGCTCTTCCAGGGCTACGCGACGGGGGTCGCGCTGCCCCATTGGCGTCAGCGCATCGCAAAGCCAGTCACGCAAGGGCATGAGGCCGCCGCCCTTGGCTACCAACGGCCCGGCGCTGCCGTCGGAACGGGAAACTTGGGCAATCAGGTTGAGCACCATG
>NZ_AYOY01000130.1 GCF_000508185.1 Sphingobium sp. C100
CCCTCCAGAGCGTCGCGCTTCAGGCGCTGGGCAAATTTCTTAAGCCGCCAGTCAAGTTCGCGGCCCCGCTGTTCGAGCCATTCGCCGGCTGTGGGTGGCAGACCGAGAGCCGACACGATCGGCTTCGCCTGGGGTTCGCTGAGCAGGTAGCTGTCGAACCGGCGGTATCCTGCCGATCGCTCCACCCAGACATCCCCGGAACGCAGCTTGTTGCGCAGATGCGCGATCGTCGCGATTTCCCAGAGACGCCGGTTGATCTTGCCGTCATCGCCCACGACGATTTTCCGCCATTCCTTGCGGAAGGGCATCGGAGCGTCGGCAGGCAGATCGCGTTTGCCCGACCTGTTGAGGTCGCGCAGCATCTCGATGGCGGCGATCGTTTTTGCACTGCCCTTTCCGGCCCTGAACTGGAGCGCCTCAAGCAGGTCGGGGGCGAACTTGCGCAACGTCGCATAGCGGTCGGCCGCCACCGTCAGCGGATCAAGGTTGGCGGTTTCCGCGATTGTCGCCACTTCTGGCCTCGCCTTCAGGAGGG
>NZ_AYOY01000131.1 GCF_000508185.1 Sphingobium sp. C100
ATCGTCTCCGTCGGCCCCGGCGGCTTCCTGCGCCAGGGTCCAGGCGACCAGCAGGCGCCGATCCCGCCCGCGCCGCCGCGCCGCCTGGTGCCAGCCAAGCCCAGCCCGGACATCGCCGACAAGACCAGCCTGCTCGACCTGACCGAGCGGATCTGCAAATGGCCAATGGGCCATCCGGGCGAACCGGATTTCCATTTCTGCGGCGAGCAGGTGAACCCCGGCTTCCCCTATTGCGTCGAACATTGCGGCCGCGCCTATCAGGCTCAGTTGCCGCGCGGAACGCGCCGCCCGCCCCCGCCGATGCCGTTCGGCGGCCCGCGCGTCCGCTAAACGAAAAAGGGCCGGCTCCTTCTGGGAACCGGCCTTTTTCGTAAGCGTCGACGATCAGGCGATCGTCAGGCCGACATCCACATTGTTGCGGGTCGCGTTGCTGTAGGGGCAGATCTGGTGCGCCGCTTCGACCAGCTTTTCGGCCTCGGCACGGTCCAGGCCCGGCAGGCTGACCTCCAGATCGGCGGTGATGGCGAAACCGCC
>NZ_AYOY01000132.1 GCF_000508185.1 Sphingobium sp. C100
GGCCCGCCAGCCGTTCCAGCGCGGTCGTCGCCTCGTCGGCGGCACGCAGCGCGGCGCGCAGGCGCTGGTCGGCCTGCGACAGGGCGGTGCGGCCCTGGGCCAGTGCTTCGACGGCTGCCTGTTCGCGCGCCTTGGCCTCTTCCTGCGCGGCGGCCGCGCTCTGCATCTCGGCCTGGCGGCGGCGATGGCGTCCAGTCGGTTGAGCCGGATCAGCCGCTCGGCTGCCGCCGCGCCG
>NZ_AYOY01000133.1 GCF_000508185.1 Sphingobium sp. C100
CTGCATCAACCGCCAGCCAGTTCTCCAGCCGCCCGGCCGCATCGTCCCGCAACGGATCGAGCACCGCCCCCGGCGCCAGCCCCGCGTCGATCGCCCGCCGTCGGGCATCCGCGTCGGGCCAGCGCGCGCGGATCGCCCCGCGCGCACCGAACAAGCCCTGCGCCAGCAGACCCAGCCGCGCGGGCAGCAACGCCTCCAGCCGCTGCCGCAGCGCCCTGGCCAGGGCCGCC
>NZ_AYOY01000134.1 GCF_000508185.1 Sphingobium sp. C100
GCGCCGGAAGCTGAGGCCGATGCGGATCGGCGCGTCCCGCTGGGCCGAGGCCAGTTGCGTGTCCAGCGCGGCGGCGAGCGATCCCTGCGCCACCAGGACGCCATCCCGCATCCCGATCGGCCCCGCGTCGCCGCCGGTCATGCGCCCCAGGCCAAGGCCCAGCACTAGGCTGGCGGCGATGGCGCCGCCCATCGCCCAGCCGCGCCAGCGCGCCGCCGGCGGCCGGATC
>NZ_AYOY01000135.1 GCF_000508185.1 Sphingobium sp. C100
GGTGGCGGCGAGCCAGAGCGGCGCGGCCAGGATCAGCGCCAGCGCGCCGCCCGTGACCCGAAACAACGGGCCGTCGCCTGCGTTCGCGCGTTGGAGCGCAGCGGGATCGAACCAGGGGTCGCCGGGTCGCCGATCGAAGAAAGGCCAGGCGGCCGCCATGACCACGACCATGATGATGGCGAAGAAGACCCAGCCATAGACGACATGATCGAAGCCGACCGCCGCGTCGACCGTGGTCAGATGCGCGACCAAAATGGTGGCATAGGCGCGCACGCCATTGGCCAGGATCGACAGGCAGAGCGCGCCGACCATGAAGAGGATGCGGCGGCTCCAGCGGCGGAAGCAGACATTGCAGACCAGCACGCCATAGGCGGTCATGGCGATCAGGAACTTCGCGCCCGAACAGGCCTCCGCCACTTCGAAATAGCCGGTCGGCGTCGTGATGAAGATGCCCTCCAGATGCGCCGGCACGCCGCTGAGATCGAGCAGCAGCATCGCAAGCCGCGCCGTCAGCAATTGCAGCGGCGGCACGATCTCGTCTCCGAAAGGGACCATGAAGAAGGCGTAGAAGAGGGGAAAGAGCAAGGCGCGCGCGACCGCCGGGCCAAGCAGCGCGATGGTCGCGCCCTGAAGCATGACGATCAGCGCGCCATGGCGGATCATCGCCACACCGGCCGCCGCGCCCAGCAGCCAGGCGAAGGCGCCCGCTCCCAGCCATAACAGCCCCGGCGTCCAGGCGACCGGCCGCAACTGGCGCAGGCCGGGCAGACGCTGCTGCACCAGCCACGCGATCAGCAGGGGAATGAACAGGCAATGGCCGAAGGTGGAGGCGTTCCACCAGATCGACACCATGCTGCGCACGTCGCCAAAGAACAGGGCCAATATGGCCAGCGCGACCGCGCCGAGCGCGACGAGATGACCACGCCAGCCCGTGAGATCGAGATAGCGCGAACGATCCGGCGCGATCACCTGCCCGGTCATGCCATACACGCCCCGGCCGCCGCCCGGCCTAACAGCATGTCGGGCAGATGCCGCAGCGTCGCCGACCAGCGATAGCGCGCCTCCATCCGGGCGCGCGCTGCCGTTCCCAGCGCGGTGGCGCGGGCGGGATCGGCCAGCAGCGCCAGCACCTTCGCCGCCTCTTCCGCCGGATCGGCGGCGACGAGCAGATGATCTTCGTCCACGGCGTCGATCCCCTCGGCCGCCTGCGGGGAGGCGACCACCGGCCGGCCCATCGCCATGGCCTCCAGCACCTTGTTCTGGATGCCGCGCGCGATCCGCAGCGGCGCGACCACCACATCGGCCGCCGCCAGCCAGCCGCGCACGTCCGGCACGCCGCCGGTCACGATCACGCCGGGCAGGTCGGCGAGCGCCTGCACCGACCTGACGGGATTGCGCCCGACAATGGCGAAGCGGGTGTCCGGGCGAACGGCGCGGATGGCGGGCAGAGCCTCACACGCGAAGCTTTCCACCGCCTCCACATTGGGGCGATAGTCCATCTGCCCGGTGAAGACGAGCAGTGGCCCCTGCCCCGGTTCGATCGGCGCGACTTCAGCGGCGGGATCAAAATAGTCGAGCGCCACGCCATTTTCGAGCGCCATGACCTGGCGCGTATTCAGCCCGGTCGCTGCGCGGAATAATTGCGCCTCGGCCTCGCTCACGAAGCTGGAGACGGCAGCGCGCCGGGCGACGCGGCGTTCGAAATCGAACAACAGGCGGCCTTCGCGCCGATTGATCCACGCCATGGGTCCACTGCCCTGGTCGCCATAGGCGGCATATTTGGCGGAATCGAAATCGACGAAATCCATCATGAAACGAACATCGGGCGGCAGCACCGGCACGAAATGCGCCATTTGCGCGGAATAGGCGAAGACGGCGCGGATCGGCCGTTCGGCCAGGGTCTGCGCGACCCATTGGTGCAGCCCCGGATGATCGAACAGGGCGATGAGCATCGACTGGCGCCTGGCAAGGCCGGTCAGGCCTGCGACGACCCTGGAGCGGTCGCGCGGCAAGATGCACTGGCTGGCGGCGACCTGCGCCAGTTCGCCGGCAAAGCCCATGTCGCGATCATCATCGGCGAAACAGCCGACATGCACCGGAGCCATCTCCGCCAGGCGCTTGAGCAGATGGCAGGAGCGGATCTTGTCGCCGCGGTCGGGCGGAAAGGGTATCCGATGGCAAAGGAAGAGGATGTCGCCGTTCACCCCAGTCCCCGTGCGATATGCGGGCCGATCAGGTTCGCCATCGACAAGGGCAGCTTCTTCCAAAGCTCCACCTTGCGCCGATATTGGGGAGAGAGCGGATTGACGTCGCGCGTTTCCTGCCCCGGCATGGTGCGCAGGTGATAGCCCAGCGGCTCGCCGTCAAAGCCCCAGCTCTTCTTCCACGCGGCCGGCCCCGTCCCGACCTTCGACCGGCCAAAGTCGAAAATGGTGCAGCCGCGCGCCCGCGCGCTGCCCATCAGCCGAAAATATAGCGCTTCATTCGATCGCATCATGCGCGCGCCATCCGCCGCGCCATGCCAATAGGGCATACAGGCGCCGCGATGATAGAGGCTGATGACGGCGGATAGCGGCTTGCCGTCCTTCGACACCAAAGCGATGTCGGCGGCATCGCCGAGCTGGTCGAGCACGCCATCGAACAGCGCGCGCGGGAAAACCGGCGTGCCCAGATGATGCACGCTCTGGGCGTAGAGCCGATAATGAATGTCGCGCAGCCGCTTGTCCCGGCCGATCTCAAAGCACAGGTCGTTGGCCAGCCCCTTTCGAATTTCAGCACGGTGCCGCTTGGGCACGGACTTGAGTTCGGTTTCATCATCGGCGGCAAGCGGCCGGGCAAAACCGAGATAGGCGTCCGCCTTATTCTGCCAGATGTCCGCGGCGGGCGCATCGCCGCCGCGCAGTTCCACTGTGGCGCACCCCAATTGCCGGGCCATCGTCCAGGCGGCCTCCGCCAGCGCGGGCGCAGCCTTGCGATGACCGGCCAATATGCCGCCATCGACCGCGAAGCCGCTGCTCACGAGGGCACGGCCGAACAGGGTGGAGCGAATATGGGTGAGCGGCAGCACACCGGCGACATCGCCCGACGGCCGCCGCGCGACCAGCATCTTCGCCTTCTGGCCCGTGCCCGCTTCCACCCCCATGATCCAGCCAGGGCGGTGAAAGGGGGTCGAGCCGGGATGCGCCATGACCCAGCCGTCCAGTTCCGCGACCGTCGCGGGATCGGACAGCCGGGCCGCTTCTACAATGATATCCAGATCGACCATCGCGTTCATCTCAGCCCCCCAGCACTCACCCCAAACCACGCGCGATCAGCGGGCCGACCAGATTGGCCACCGGCAGCGGCAATTTTTTCCAATATGCGATCCGACGTTGATATTTGGCGCTGTTAGGATCGACATCCCGACCCGCGCCGATGACGGACCAGCCATGATAGACAAGCGGCACTGGTTCGAAACCGAAGCTCTTTTTCCAGGCCGCCTGGCCGCTGCCGACCTTGGACCGGCCGAAGTCGAACGCGTTCATGCCGCGAGCGCGGGCGTGACCCATGAGCCGGTAATAAAGAAGTTCATTGGATCGCAGCCGCCGGGCATCGGCAGTGCCGCCGCCCCAATAGGGCATGGCGCGCCCCTGATGATAAAGGGTAAGGACAGCGGACACCGCCCGGCCGCCATCCCGCACGATCAATATGTCCGCATCATCGCCGAACCGGTCAAGCACCGCGCGGAACAGCCGGGCGGGGAAGACCGGGGTGCCAAGGTTGCGCACGCTGGTCGCATAGACGTGAAAATGGTCGCGCAGATGGCGCCTGTCGGCGCCGATGTCCACGGTCAGCGCGGGGTTGGCCAGCGCCTTGCGCAGCTCGGCGCGATGCTTGCGCGGGATAGCGAGCAGTTCAGCCTCGTCATCCGATGCGAGCGGGCGGACGAAGCCCAGATGCTGGCCCTCGCGCCGTTCCCAGCCTTCACCCGGTGCCGGACCACCGCGCAGTTCGAGCGCGAGACCGCCTCGTTCGCGCGCCATATCCTGCGCCGCCGCCGCCAATATGGCGACTGTCCGTTGGTCATCCGCGACGATGCCGCCATCGACGGCAAAGCCGGTCGAGACGAGCGCCTGTCCGAACAGGGCGCTTTTGATATGATGCAGAGGCAACAGGCCCGCGATGCGCCCGGACGGGGCAACCGCCGCAAGCATCAGCGCCCGGTTCCCGGTCGCTTCCTCGATCGCGGCCAGCCAGGCCGGGCGATGAAAAGGTGTCGATCCGGCGCGGTCGAGGACATAGGCATCCGCCGCCGCCGCCTGCGCCGGATCGCGCAGGTCGAGTTGAGCGACCGAAATACCGGCGACGGCGCCCTGTATCATGGCGCGCGCGCGGCTTCGGCGTCGGCCAGCGCATCGACCCGCGTCCACGCGAAATCGCGCGTCAGGCGCCGCAGCTTGCCCGCCATCGCCGACAGGTTGCTATAGTGGCGGATGCGCGAGCGCAGCGGCGCGCCGGCCACGCGCGGCTGGCCCGGATCAATTTCCCAGGGATGAAAATAAATGATGGCGGGCCGGCCAGCCTGCTGGTTCACCTGCCGGATCGCCCAGCGGGAAAAGCCGTAGGGCAGCAGGCGGAAAAAGCCGCCGCCGCCCGCCGCCAGAGTGCGCCCGCCCCATTTCGCGGTCGTCACCGGCAGTTCCACCAGTGGCGAGTCCGCCACCGGCTTCCACGCGAAACGCGGCGAATCGGGCCAGCCATAATGATCGTGGCGGATCGGCGCGACGCTGGAGGAGTAGCGATAGCCTTCCTCCGCCAGGATCATATGCGCCCAGGGCGCGCGCGGGTCGATCGAAAAGCTGGGCGCGCGATAGCCGGTCACGGCGTGTCCGCTCGCATCCTCCAGGATCGTCCGCGCCTTGCGCAGATCCGCGCGGAACTGGTCGGGGGTGAATGTGAAGACGCGCGCATGGTCATAGCCATGGCTCGCCACTTCATGCCCGGCCGCCACGATCCGCCGCATCAGCGCCGGATAGCGTTCCGCCACCCAGCCCAGGGTGAAAAAGGTCGCGCTGACGCCCGCTTCCGCGAACAGCGCCAAAACGGCGTCGGTATTGCGTTCGACGCGATGGGCCAGCCCGTCCCAGTCGGCACGGTCGATCGTGCGTTCGAAAGCGCCGACCTGGAACCAATCCTCCACATCGACCGACAGGGCATTGCGCATGTCATTCCCACCTTGGCTTGCGCCTATGCCGCTGCGCTCAGGCGACGGCGGCATCCCGCGCGACGTCTTCCATGCGATCCTCGCGCTCGACCCATTCGACCAGCAGGGTGAGAACGCGGCGCAGCGCCACATCCTGTTCCTCGGCGCGAAATTCCAGCGACGAAAGCCGTTCCTCGATCAGGGTGAAGCAGCTCTTGAGCGCTTCGGGATCGATGGTCTGCGCCGGGGCGAAGGGGGCATGGGACTGCACTGCACGGAGCGAAGCGATTTCGGCGCGCAAGGCGGCAATCTCGTCCAGCATGTCGTGGCGCAACGCGGTCAGGCTTTCGGCCTCCGCTTCGTGCGCCAAAGCGGCTTCGACGGGCGCGTCGGCATCCGCCTGTTCGGCCTCTGCTTCTGCCGTTTCCACAGCCTCCTCCTCCTCGAACGCGGCGAGGGAGGATTCCATCTCCGCAATCTCGGCGTTCACGTCCCACTTGTCCGCCGCAAGGGATTGGGGCGCGGCGAAAGCGGGCGGCGCCAGTTCCAGTGCGAAATCCTCAACCCACTCATCATCGGTCGACGCGGCGGACGCGGCATGGAGCGCAACGTGGGCAGGCGGGGCGAAGGGCGCGGGCGCGTCATGATCGGCAGGGGGCGCGAAGGGAGCGGCCGACCAGGCCGGTTCCCCCGGCTCATGCCCGGTATCGTCATCCATCATCTCGGCGGACTGCGCGTCGTCCCAGCGCGCCTCGGCGTCCGAGCGATCCACATCCCACATCTGCGCCTCCACCAGATCGGCCTCAGATCCGCCGGCTTCGTCGTCGGCGGTCACGAATTCTTCCGTTTCGACGGACGGTTCCGTTTCGACGGACTGTTCCGCTTCGACCGTCTCCAGTTCCTCGGGTTCGACCATCTCGTCCAGCACCGATGCCGCCAGCGGTTCGGGCGCCAGGTCCACATCCAGCCCCATGTCGGCGACGACCGCCGCCACGGAGTCCGCGTCAATCTCGTGCAGATGCTCGATCGCGCCGAGCAGGAGCACGCGGCTCAGCAGCGCGTTGAGCCGGCGGGGCACGCCGCCGGTCGCAGCATACAGGGCGGAGAAGGCGGCAGGGGTGAAAGCGGGGTCGCCCGCCCAGCCGGCGATGCCGAGGCGATGGAGGACATAAGGCTCCACCTCGCGCGGCAGCATCGGTTCCAGATGATGAGTGGCGATGACCCGCTGGCGCAACTGCTCCAGGTCCGGCGACTTCAACAGGTCGCGAAATTCGGGCTGTCCCAGCAGGAATATCTGAAGCAGCGACTGGCCACCGAGCTGAAAATTGGACAGCATCCGCAATTCCTCAATCGCGGACACCGCCAGATTCTGCGCTTCATCGACGATCAGCAGCGTCCGCCGACCCGCGCGCGCCTGCCCATGGAGATAGCCTTCGATCTTTTGCAGGGTCGCCGCCTTGGTGAAGCCTTCCGTCGCCAGGCCGAAGCTCTGCGCGGCAAGGCGCAGCATGTCGTCGCCTTCGACCTGGGTCGACACGATCTTGACCGCCGTCAGCCGCAACGGGTCGATCGTCTGCATCAAATGCCCCACCAGCGTCGTCTTGCCAGCGCCAATGTCGCCGGTGATGACGATGAAACCTTCACCTTGCGCCAGGCCATAGCCCAGATAGGACAGCGCCTTGCGATGGGTGGCGCTCTCGAAATAATAATGCGGGTCCGGCGTCAGCTGGAACGGGCGGCCCTGCAATCCATAAAATTGTTCGTACATGTCTTCGTCTCCACCCGCTCGCGCTAGAAGCTGTAGCGCAGGCCGACCTGCCCCATGGCGCTGATCACCGTGTCGATGTCGTCGGCCTGCACGCCATCCAAGCCAAGCGAGGCCGATGCCGACAGGCGGCGGCCCAACCCCTTGTAGTAGCTGGTGAACGCGCCATAGTTGAGCACGTCCGGCCGTCCGCCGCTCGCGTCGAAATAGTTGATGTAGACAACCGTATCCAGGCTGTCGCGATCGTTGAACATATAGGTCATCGACCCGTTGCCGAACCAGTTTTCGTCCCGCGACCCGCGCACCAGCACGATCTCGCCCTGCGGCGTGATGAATTTGCGCTGCGAATAGCCCGCGCCAAGGCCCCAGCCCCATGGCCCGCGGCGCAGCGCATATTGCGCCGACACGCCACGATAGCGGAAATTGGCGCCGGTTATGCCCGAAAGCGCATCGTTGAAACACTGACCGCCGCCGGTCACGGAGAAGGCGCAGCCGGTCACGTCGCCGGTGAAGGGATTGCGCGCCACATCGAAGCTGCTGCCCGACAATGCCGCGACATCGGCGGTGACGAGCCGCCCGAAACTATCGATGCCGTCAAAGACGACCAGCGCGAAATGGCTGTCGCGGCCCTGCCACAGGAAGCTGCCCTGATAGGTCATGCCGCCATAACGTTCCCCCACCCGCGCCTGGAGCGAGGTCCGCCGGCTGGGCCGCCAGAGCACGCCCACGTCCCAGATGATGTCGTCGAAATCATAGACCAATGCGCGCGGCGAGCTTTCGTCCGTCACATAGCGGCCGTTGCGGATCAACGGCACGCCATCTTCGTCCAGCACCGGCGAACGCTGGCTGATCTTGATTTCCTCATAGCCAACGCCACCCACCAGCGCCACGGTCGGCGACACCGGCACGGTAGCGTCGATGCGGCCCCACGCATCCTCGAACCGCTGGTCGAGCTGACGCGCATCCTCCCGGTCGTAGCCGGCACTGGCGGTCAGGCCGATGCCGGGCAGCACTGTGTCGGGCGAAAAGCCGACCGACCCGAGCAGGCTGTGCGTCCAACTGTCGGCGAAGGAGCCGTCCGGCTGGGCATTGGCATTATTCAGGTCTACATCGTCATCGACGCGGGCATAGCCCAAGCGGTAGGATGCGTTAAGGTTCAGGTCGCCAATCTGGGTCGTGTAGGATGGCCCGGCATAGGCCGCCCATACCTGGCTGGTATAAGTGTCCCGCTGGGCCAGCGCGCCCGACAGCCCGTCGGTCCGCACGCGGGTAGCCAATCCGCCGGTCTGAAAGGACAGGCCCCGCGCCACTTTTATATTCGCGTTGGCGATGCCGCTCAGGACGTCCTGGTCGGACGCGCGGCTGCCCCAGCCGAAGCTGTGATTATATTGCAAGTCGATCGCCGCCTCGACCCGGCGGTTCTGCACCTCAGCCGTCACGCCGGCGGTGACATTGGTATAGGTCAGCACATCGCCGCCGCCCTTCAGCGGACCGGTGACGACCTGATCCACCCCCAGATAGGGCACGACATCGACGCGCCGTTCGCTGCGTGATTCCTGCGCCCCGGCGGGCATGGCCGCCAGCGTGCAGGCGGTCAGAGCGACGCGGGACAGGGTCCGGCGGATTGTCACCGTTCATCCCCCTTGCCATAATAATTGCCGAAGCGGCGCCCGGCGGTGAAGCGGACCGCATTGAGCAGCAGGCGAACCTGCACCCCACCCTTGAGCAGGCCGACCGCTTCGCGCAGCGCGCTTTCGCTGGTCTTGTCCGCCTGCGCCACCAGCAGGGCGATCGCGGCATGGCTGGCCAGCACAGCGGCGGGCGAAGCGGCGAGCAGCGGCGGGGAATCGAAGATCAGGATGCGTTCGGGGCGTCCTTCGGTCAGGCGCGACAGCAGCTGCTGGGTCCGGGCCGAGGCGAGATATTCGGTGTCATTGTTGCTGCGCGCGCCGGCGGGCAGCACGGCGAGCGAAGGCACGTCCGTGCGGATGATGCAATCCTCGATCGCGATGAGCGGATCAGCCAGTGCGTCCATCAAGCCCGGTCCGGCGGTCAGCCCCAGCGTCGCCGGGATGCCCGGCTTGCCGAAATCGGCATCGACCAGCAGGATTTCATGATCCTTTTCCGCCGCTAGGCTGAGCGCCAGATTGATGGCGCAAAAGCTCTTGCCCTCCCCGCTATTGGGCGAGCAGACCAGGATATTGTTGCCGCGCGCATTGCCCCGCAACTGCGTGAGCAGGTCGCGCTTGAGCAGGCGAAACTCCTCGCTCATCGCGGTCACGGGAGAATCGGGCAGCAGGAAGCCGCCCTCGATCAGCGCGTCCCGGTCGATTGGCTGGATCGGGCCGGTCCAATCGAGCGCGCGGGGCGCCGGCGCGCCGGAGGCATCGGCCGGCGGCACCGGCGGTTCAACGGGTGGCAGCGGCAAGTCGGCCGGCACATCGACGGCGGGCGCCGCGCGTCCTTTCAGCGCGGCGGTGAAATCGTAGATTTCGGTCGCACGCTCGATGAGCGATCCGCGACCCTTGATGGAGCTATGCTGGTTCATGGGGTCCGGTTCCTTCACGCCATACCGCGCTGGACGAATTCAACGGCGATCAGCAGCAGGCAGACCGCGGCCAGACCGCCACTTGCCCCCGCAAACCATTTGAGACGCTGCTTTTCGAGCGCGACCTGCGCCGCGCTGCGCAACTGGCTGATCGACCCGGCGACCGGCAGCCCGAGCGCCTTTTCGAGCCGCGCCGCAGTCGAGAAACTGCCCCGGAGCTGGCCAAGCGCGAACGCCACGCCGACCCCTGCGCCGATGCCCAGCACCAGCACGCCCAGCAGCAGCAGCGGCCGGTTCGGCGCGGTCGGCGCGGTCGGCGTGCTGGGCGGCTGGATGACACGGAACTGGACTGATCCGGTTTCCGTCTTCACCTCGCCACGCAGGCGGATTTCCTCCCGGTCGGCAAGCAGCTTGTCATATTGAGTCTTGAGCACTTCATAGTCGCGATCGAGCTTTTCCTGCTCCGACGCGATGCCCGGTTCATCGACCTGGCGCGCCATCATGGCGTTGAGATCGGACTGAAGCTGGGCCTTGCGGGTCTGGAGCGCCTGCACCGTGGCGGCGCGTTCGGCCTGCATCGACTTGATGGACAGATAGGCCGGATTGGGCGTGCTGCCCCCGCCGCTCGCACTGCCGCCGGTCTTGCGCAGGGCATCGACTTCGCGACGGGCGGCGATCACGTCAGGATGATTGTCGGTCCAGCCGCGCGCCTTCATGGAGGCGAGGTTCGACTGGGCCTGGGACAATGCCGACGGCCCGCCCGAAGCGCCGACGCCCGGCAGAGTCTGCGGCGTTCCGGCAAGCTGGCCGTTCATCGCCGACAGCGCGCTTTGCGCCTGGACGAGCTGGGAATCGATGGTGTTAACCTCCATCCGCGCGGCATCCATGCGCTGGCTGATGGACCCGGCGCCCGGCAGCAGGCCGACATAGCGCTGCGCAAATTCGACGCGGCGCTGGTCGGCCGCCTCCAACTGCTTGCCACGGGCCGCGATCTGCTGGTCGAGGAAGGCGAGGCTCTGCTTGGTTTCGTTGCGGTCGCCCGACAGATTTTCTTCCTGGAAGATGTCGATCAGCTTTTGCACCACCTGCTGGGCAATGCGGGCATTGGCGCCGTCGGACAGGCTGGAATCATTGGAAATCGCGCTGATGTCGATCATGCTGGGATCGGCCTGCGCCAGCACGGTGATATTCTCGCGCAACTTGGTGATCTTGGCGGCGATGTCGCGGGGGCCGGAGACGCTTTGCGACAGGTCGGTGCCGCGCACGACCTTTTCCAGATTTTCCGCGCTGGCCAGCGTGCTGCGCACCCGGTCCAGATCCTGCTGCGACTGGACCTGGGTGATGCCCATCTTGTCCTCCAGCAGCGACTGGGTGTTCACATAGACCCGCGCCTTGGACTGATAGCTGTTCGGGATCAAAGCCACGCCCAGCCAGCCCAGCATGCATATGCCCCAGGCCACCGCCAGCGCGATCCAGCGGCGGTTCCATATCCCGTGCAACAGGATCAGCAGTTCATCGTAAAGGCCGGCCATGGTCAGAACATGCTTTCGGGGATGATGATGACGTCGCCGGGCGCCAGCATGACATTGGCCTTGGTGTCGCCCTTCTTGAGCAGGTCGTTGAGGCGGACCTGATATTCTTTCTGCTTGCCGCTATTCTTGTCAAAGCGAACCAGCCGCGCGCGGTTGCCTGCCGCAAATTCGCTGAGGCCGCCGACCGCGATCATGGCGTCGAGCAGGGTCATGTTCGCCCGATAGGGGATGGAGGCCGGCTTGTCCGTCGCCCCCACGATCCGCACCTGCTGGCTGAACGTGCCGCTGAAATTATTGACGATGACCGAGACAAGCGGGTTCTCGATATATTGCGACAGGGCGATCTTGATGTCGTCCGCCAGCATCTTGGGCGTCTTGCCCACGGCCGGCATGTCGGTGATCAGCGGCGTCGTGATGCGCCCGTCGGGGCGCACCTGCACCTTGGCACCCAGTTCGGGATTGCGCCAGACGAAGATGGTGAGGTCATCGAGCGGGCCGATGATATATTCCTCGCCCGGCCCTTCCTGCGTCGAAACGAAGGAAGCCGGCGGCAGTTGCGGCCCGGACGGCGCGGAGGCGCAACCCGACAAGGCGACGGCGGGCAAAGATGCACCGATCAGAAGCCTGGAAACCGAAACGAAACGCATAATCTCACCCCTTGTCGTGGCCATGCACGGCCAGCCGCCAAGAGGTGACAGCGGCTCGACAGCACAGGGCTTTGGGCTTCTTCATGCCGGTAAAGGGTAAAGATACCGTTAGGAGTCAAGTCATCTGTAAATCAGCCAAGTAAAAGTTCGCGTGGACCGGGATGGCCCAGAAATGCCGTGGGGCTGGCGGACGCACCATAGGCGCCCGCAAGGAAGATGGCGATCAGGTCGCCTTCCTCGACCGGCGGCAGCGCCACCTTGTCGCCCAGCCGGTCGATTGGCGTGCACAGGCATCCCACCACCGTCACCGGCTCCTCCGCCGGCGCGGCGCCGAAGCGGTTGGCGAGGGCGATCGGATAGTTGCGCCGCACGACCGTGCCGAAATTGCCGCTGGCCGCGAGTTGATGATGCAGCCCGCCATCGACCACCACGAAGGTTTCGCCCTGGCTGACCTTCACATCCACGACGCGGGTCAGATAGACGCCGCCCTCCCCCACCAGCCAGCGGCCCAGTTCGATCGCGAAGCCGCTGTCGTGGAGAATGTCGGCCCGCTCTTCCAGCGCCGTGTCGAGCACCACCCCGATCGGGCGGATGTCGAGTCGTTCGTCGCCGGGGAAATAGGCAAGGCCAAAGCCGCCGCCCAGATTGACCAATGGCGGCGACGCCCCGACCTCGTCCGACAAACGCGCCGCCAGCGCGATCGTCGCCGCTTGCGTTTCGATGATCGCCAGCGGATCGAGATTCTGGCTGCCCGCAAAGATATGCCAGCCCCGCCAGTCCGCGCCGGCATCGATCACCGTGCGCGCCAGCGCCGCCGCGCGGTCGGTATCCACGCCGAAGGGCTTGGCCCCGCCGCCCATCCGCATACCCGATCCCTTCAGGTCGAAGTCCGGGTTGACCCGGATGGCGAGACGCGGCCGTTTGCCGATCGCATCCGCCGCCGCCAGAGCGCGCCGCGCCTCCCCTTCGGATTCCAGGTTGATGGTCGCGCCGGCGAAAATGGCGGCGGACAATTCGTCATTGCGCTTGCCCGGCCCGGCGAAGCTGATCCGCTCGGGCGCCATGCCAGCTTCCAGCGCCATCTCCAATTCGCCGCCAGACGCGATGTCGAACCCATCGACCTGAAGCGCCATGCGCGCCAGCAGCGGGGCGAAGGGATTGGCCTTGACCGCATAATGAAGATGGACCGCCGCCGGCATGGCGTCGCGAAAGCGCCGCACCTGCGCCTGGATGATATTCATATCATAGGCAAAGAGCGGCGTGTCGCCCGCTTCGTCCACCAGGCTGGCCGCGCCGCAGCCGCCGATCAGCAGCATCCCGTTCTCCGCCCCGAACCAGGGCGGGATTGGTCCCATGGGCTTCATGCGCCATGCTCCAGGGCCGAATAGGCTGCGGCCAGCGCCACCCGGTCTATCTTGCCATTGGGGTTGCGGGGAAATTCGGCGAGCATGATGATGTCTTTCGGTTGCATGAAATTGGGCAGTTCCTGCCTGAGATGCGCCGCGACGGCAGCAGCCAGACCGGACTCCGCGCCTCGCAGGAGCAGGCGCACCGCCTGTCCCAGCCGTTCATCCTTCACGCCCAGCGCCACCGCTTCGGCAACGCCCGCCACCGCGACGGCGGCTTCCTCAATCTCGGTCGGGCTGATGCGGTTGCCCGCCGACTTGATCATCGCGTCGTCTCGGCCGACGAAATAGAGCAGGCCTGCGCCATCGCGCCGCACCGTGTCGCCCGACCACACCGCCATGCCACCATAGCGCGACGCTGCGGGGGCGGGTCTGAACCGCTCGGCGGTGCGCGCGGGATCGCGCCAATAGCCCTGCGCCACCAGCGGGCCGCAATGAACCAGTTCGCCCGGCTCCTCGTCCGCCGCCACGCCCCCGTCAGGCCGCACGACCAATATTTCGGCGAAAGGAATGGCGCTGCCCATCGAATCTGGATGGCTCTCGACCAGCGCGGGCGGCAGATAGGTGGAGCGAAAGGCTTCGGTCAGGCCGTACATCGGATACAGTTCCGCCTGCGGGAACAATGCGCGTAGCTTCGCCACCAGCGGCCGGGTAAGCGCGCCGCCGCTGTTGGTGAGGCGCCGCAACTTCGCCGCTACCTCAACGGGCCAGTCCAGTTCGACAAGCTGCACCCAGAGCGGCGGCACCCCGGCGAGCGTCGTGATGTCGCGCCGACCAATCAGCTTCAGGACGTCGCGCGCGGTCAGATAATCGAGCGGATAGACGCAGCCGCCGGCCATCCAGGTGGAAAACAGTTGATTCTGACCGTAGTCAAAGCTGAACGGCAGCACGCAGGCGGTGCGATCCTGCGGCGTCAGTTTCAGATAATCGGCCACCGCCACAGCGCCCAGCCACAGATTGGCGTGGGTCAGCATCACGCCCTTGGGCCGCCCGGTCGATCCGCTGGTATAAAGGATCGCCGCCAGATCCTGCGGGTCGGCCGATGATGGACCGATCGCCTTGCCGCCGCTCATCGCGCAGGCGGCGTCATCCTCACGATGGAGCTGGCACCCGGCGGGCACGTCGTCGGGCCGGAGGCTGTCGATCCGCATCGCCGTGCCGATCAGCATCGCCGCGCCGCTGTCGGCCAGGATATGAGCGACCTGCGTATGTTTCAGCAGCGGATTGACCGGCACATGGACCAGTCCTGCGCGCGGGGCAGCCAGCGGCATGAGCGCCGCCACCGGCCCCTTGGCCATCCAGCTCGCCACCCGCGCGCCCGGCTCCAGACCAAAGCCCGCCAGCCAAGCGGCGAGCCGGCCCAGCGTCTCTTCCAGTTCGGCATAGGCATAGCTGCCCGATCGGCCATCCAGCGCCGGGGCGGACGGATCGCCGCGCAGCAACAGATGGTCGATCGGCCGCATAGCTGCGCCGTCGATGCTGGGAACAGCTTCAGTCACGGATACTTAACGCCATATGCAGATTTTTCTCCTATTCGTCGCGTGACAGGGCGGAGATAGTCGGTTGCAGGCGCCAAGGGAATATCACAGCTTTGCCGAAGTGCGACAGGCGCTTGCTGGCCGGCTCGAACGTGCGCACCGGCCGGGGCTGTTCGACCGGCTGGACTGGTTCGAGGCGCTGCACCGGCATTGTTTTCCCGCTATGCCGGTCAGGATGCTGGCCGCGCGGGAAGGCGATGGCGAGGCCTGGTTGTTCCTTCTCGCCCCCGCGCAGCGCCGCGCCACGGCACTGGCCAACTGGTACAGCTTTGCCTGGGCGCCGGTCTTTGGCGGCGCGCCCGATGCGCCCGCCCGACAGCGATTGCTTGACGCCCTTGCCCGGCATTTGCGGGCAAGCTGCGCGCAGGTCGACTTTTATCCGCTGGAGGAGAGCGCTCCTCTGCTGGCCGCGTTGCGCCGCACCGGCTGGCTGGCGGTGGGCCGGCCCATGGGCGGGCGGCATTTGTTGCGGGTCGAGGGCCGCGATTTCGCGACCTATTGGGCGGGTCGCCCCGGCCGGCTGCGCAACCTGGTGAGACGCAAGGGGCGGGCCAGCCCCTTCACCCTGGCGATCAGCAGCACGCTGACGCCCGCGCTGTGGCGCGACTATGTCGATGTTCATGCGCGCAGTTGGAAAGAGGCGGAACCGGATTCGGGGCTGGCGTTCCTGAACGCGCTGGCCGAACGGGAAAGCGCGGCCGGCACGTTGCGCCTGGGCTTTGCGCGCATCGACGGCCGGGCCGTCGCGACCCAGCTCTGGACGGTCGAAAACGGGGTCGCGCTGATCCACAAATTGTCGCACGATCGCGCTTTCGACGGCGCGTCGCCAGGGACATTGCTCAGCCATGCCATGTTCGCCCAGGCGATCGACCAGGATCGCGTCGCCATGATCGATTATGGCACCGGCGATAATGGCTATAAGGCCGACTGGATGGAGCAGCGCATTCCGCTCCACCGGATCGACGCCTTCAACCCCCGCTTTGCATCAAGCTGGCTGCCGGCTGCGCGCACGGCTATTTCCGCGCTTGTAGGTTAGCGCATGACGCTCTAATCAGGCGCGCATCATGCGGGCGCAAAATTCTCAGCCGGTGGATCAGGCCATCGCGGTCGAAACCCAGATGCGGGCGCTGTTGCGCGACGCGCTTGGTCTGTCTCAGGAACGTGTCGACAGCTTTACTGCCGACACGCCGCTGTTCGGGGCGCTGCCCGAACTGGACTCCATGGCGGTCGCGGGCCTGCTGACCGAGATGGAGGATCGCTTCGGCATCCTGATCGAGGATGAGGATATTGACGGCGACACGTTCGAAACGTTCGGGTCGCTGGTGGCGTTCGCGCAGGCGAAGATCGGCTGACCTTCGCCCGGCGGCGTCCCCGTTACGCGTCCACCAGTTCCTCGAAATCGGCTTCGGCCAGGAATTTCTCGACATCGAGCGCGGCCATGCAGCCCATGCCCGCCGCCGTCACCGCCTGGCGATAGATTTTGTCGGTGACGTCGCCGGCCGCGAAAACGCCGGGAATGGCGGTGCGGGTCGTGCCCTTTTCCACCAGAATATAGCCTTCGTCGAGCGGCAGCTTGTCGGTGAACAATTCGGTCGCGGGATGATGGCCGATGGCGACGAAACCGCCGTCGGTCGGCACATGGCTCTTTTCACCCGTCACCGTGTCGGTCAGATCGACGCCGACCAGCCCTTCGGGCGCGCCGCCGCCGACGAAGCGGTCGACCGCCTTGTTCCAGAGGATCTTGATGCTGGGATGCGCCTTGAGCCGCTCCTGCAGGATTTTCTCGGCGCGCAGCGAGTCGCGACGATGGATCAGCGTCACATCATGGCTGTGGTTGGTGAGGTAGAGCGCTTCTTCGACCGCGGTGTTGCCGCCGCCGATGACCACGACCTTCTTGCCGCGATAGAAGAAGCCGTCGCAGGTGGCGCAGGCGGACACGCCCTTGCCCTGAAGATGCTCCTCGCCCTCCACGCCCAGCCATTTGGCTTGCGCGCCGGTGCAGATGACGAGCGTGTCGGCGACATAGAGGGTGCCGCCGTCGCCGCGCAGGCGGAACGGCCGCTCGGACAGGTCGACATCGACGATCTGGTCATACATCATCTGCGCGCCGACATGTTCGGCCTGCGCCTGCATCTGCTCCATCAGCCACGGCCCCTGGATCACGTCGCGGAAGCCGGGATAATTTTCGACATCGGTGGTGATGGTGAGCTGCCCGCCCGGCTGCATCCCCTGCACCACGATCGGCGCGAGGCCCGCGCGCGCGCCATAAATGGCGGCGGACAGCCCCGCCGGGCCGGAACCGAGGATCAACATGCGGGTGCTGTGGGTGGCGGTCATATCAGGCTTTCAACTGCGATTCGGACAAGGCGACAGAGATAGGCGGCGCGACCGCATGCGCAAGCGAAGGATTTGCTTGGGGCGGGAGAAGCTGCGCTCGGCCCGCCTGGCCGGGGTGAGCAGGCGACGCGGCCGGTCCAAGAACGCCCCACCCCGAAGTTCACACCGTCGTAGGGCAAATTCGGCCCGTTTCGCTCCAATAGTAACTCCGACGCGCCAGTGAAGCGTCAGTGAGGTATCGATCACGCCCCGGTTGCGCGCCAACGACGCCACGGCAACGCGCCTGTCGCGCGGTTGCGCGGAGCGGGCGAAGGCGGGAAGGCTGAACTGTTCCATCGCAGAGGATAGAGCAGAGGAAATCCTACATTGAAAGGGTGGCCGCTGAAAACCCAAGGTCGGGTTACGACCCACAACCGGGCATAGAAGTTCAGCTTCGTTTGCCGCTGATGGCCGATTGCGGAATGTCGGGTTACCGGCGCGCAGGCACGAACAACTGCCCGGCAGCTTGCCGATGCGGTTCCAATACCAGCACGCGAGCCAACTACTTTGGTGCACTCGCCAACGCCAGCAACCAGCTTAGATCACATACCCATAAACGGGATTTCCAAAGCGGCGGTGATCTGATTCATTCTCCAAGAAGGAGATTGAGATGGCTCGGTTCGATCTGACGGATTTCGAGTGGTCTGTGATCGAGGCGCTAGCTTCGCATGGATAGGCACGGGCCAAGATGGGTTTGATTGCTTTCCATGTTGCATCGGGTAGAAATTCCACCGAGTATTTAATCTGGGCTTCGATTTCGTCTAAGGGATTAAGTGAGGAAAACAGATTTCATGATCGCGCTTACTTTGCTTTCGGCATGTGGAGGCGGAGCGCCAAGTGATGAGCAAGTATTTGATATTGCGCGAAAGGAGCTAAGGGCGGGATTGGCATCGCAAGTCGGAATGAGGCCGGACCAACCTGATACGACCCTAGATGAAGCGATCAAAAAATCAGAATTCTCGATAGCAGAGCCATGCCAGCCTCATCCACAGATGCCTCATGTCTATGCCTGCGCAGTGAAAGTGAGGGTTGCGCTGCCTCTGCCGATCAGAGAGGGAGAAAAAGAAGTGACAATGCCCGTTATGATGATCAAAGGTAAAAATGGATCATGGATTGATGGAATGCAATGTGGCGGAGATTTTGCTCCCGACTGCTAACATATGATTATTGAACGGGAGAATTGTCGTGAGATTTACGTTTAGGCTGAAGTTATTTATCGGACTTATTTTGTCGCTATATGTCATGGTTAAGTCCGGTGACTGGCAGACGGCTATGACATACCTCTCATTGTCAAGAAATCTCGGAGTTGAGGGGGCGGCCTCAAGGGGCTGGGCGCTGTTGTTCAGTGGCTTCGTTGTTAGCCCCATATTTATTGCGATCCTAATTTCAGTGGCTATCCGACTGCTTCGCGGACTTGCTGTCATTCTTGGACTTAAATCAGCGCCCCAGAGGCGCTCGCCCAGGTTCGCTACACGCGAACAAAAGCGGCAGCAGGAAGGGATTGTGGACGCGGAATGGAAAGAGGTGATCGAGATAGAGAAGAAGTGATTTGGCCCGGAGCGCATTAGGTGCGCTAGATGGACGATCCTAGCCGTTCAGCATATTTCTCGGGATGACAGCTTTTGGGAAAGATGCAAACCGCATCCAACGCCCGATATTGGCGCAATGCGGATATCAGGCACGGTAAACACAGATGTCCGCTACCCATCCGTGTTCGTCATCCCCGCGAAAGCCGGGATCTCAGGCGATGACGCGCCAGACCCACTGAGACCCAGCTTTCGCCGGGGTGACGACCAAGGGTCAAGACGTGCCTCCGGTCCGCTATCCATCCTTTCCAGCCATCCAGAAAGGAGGAACGCTGCGGTGCGACGCGAACTCAAGCCCAGCGAGCGGAAGCGGGCCTTGTTTCTCCTCTCATGAGCCGAGGGGGTTAGCGGGCGGACCCGCGCAATCGGGGAGCGTCAGCCCACACCGCTGCGACTGAAGCGCTGCGCGCGCAAGTCTCGCTGCCCCTCCCGCAAACGGGAGGGGAATATATAAGCCGGACGGCCCGCTGCTCACCCCTATGTCCGCGCGCCGCCTCAGCCACGGCACCCAAACAAAAGGGCCGGCGCGAGGTTCGCGCCGGCCCTTTTTTGTTGCGGTTCGATCGATCAGTTGATCGTGCCAAGCTTTCCGATCGCGCTGTCGACCAGCGCCTTGTCCGCCTTGGCGTCATGGCCCTGGACGATCAGCGCGGCGGCGGCGCTGGTCGCTGCGTTCACCGCCTTTGCGCGGATGCCGGCGATGGCCGCGCGCTCGGCGGCGCCGATCTTGTCCTCGGCCATCTTCTGGCGGCGGACGACCAGCGCTTCGGCATTGACCCTGGCGTCGGCGATCAGCCCTTCGGCCTCATGCTCCGCGGCCTTGCGCATCGCTTCGGCCTCTCCAGCGGCGGCGGCGAGCTTCGCCTCATATTCGCCCTTGAGCGCTTCGGCCTCGGCCCGCAGGCGCGATGCTTCGGCGAGCTGTTCCTTGATCTGCGCGATCCGGCCGTCCAGCGCCCTGCCGATCAGGGCCGGCACCTTCTTGACGAGCAGGATGAGGATGAACACGGCCATGGCCAGGCTGACCCAGGCCGTTGCGTCCATGCCGACAGCCTTGGGATCGGTATGGGGTTCAACGCCTTCATGCGCGACGGTGCCGACCGGTTCAAGCCCTTCGGCATGGATCGCCTCGCGCAGGGACGGGGCGGTCGCGTCGTTTTGCTGTGCTGCTGCCTCAGCCATGGGCCAGTGCCGCCTTTACTGCGTTGCGGGCTGCGTCTTCCGAAGCGTCAACGCCGGAGATGCGAGCCACCATGTCGCGCGCCGCTTCGGCGGCGACGGTTTCGATTTCTGCCAGAGCCGCATTGCTTGCGGCCTGGATGCGCGCTTCGGCCGCGGCGATCTTGCTCGCGACCTCCGCATCGGCGGCGGCCAGCTTCGCTTCCGAAGCCTTGGCCGCGTCCGCCTTTGCTCTGGCCATCACGGCCTGAGCGGCGACGCGACTTTCCGCGTCACGGACGCGATAGTCGGCTTCCGCATCATCCGCGCGGGCGAAGGCCGCCTTGGCCGCGTCCAGATCACCGGTGATCTTCGCATCGCGCGCGTCCGCCGTGCCCTGCACCTTTGGCACCATGCCGAGGCCAATGACGAAGAAGACGAAGCCGAATGTCAGCAGCAGCCAGAATATCTGGCTGGAGTAGGTTTCGGCAATTTGCGCGATTTGAGGCATGTTCCGGTCCGTCCGATCAGAGGGCGGTCAATAGAGGAAGCGGGCAAGACCGGCGATGAACCGCCCCGCCCGCTTCAATTCGTGCGTCAGGCCACGAACACCAGGATCATGGCGATAACGAACGCCAGCAGACCCAGAAGTTCCGCCGCGGCGAAACCGATGAACAGGCGGCCCTGCTGGCCGTCAGCGGCGCCCGGATTGCGCAGCGCGCCTTCCAGGAACGCGCTGAAGACGTTGCCCACACCGAGGGCGGCAATGCCCGCGCCGATTGCGGCCAGGCCAGCACCGAGCAGCTTTGCGGCTTCTGCGTCCATGTCGTAAACTCCCTTGTTAAATCAATCTAAACGTTAACGAAATTGGCGAAATTCAGTGCAGGTTCTCGGCATCGTTGAGATAGACCGAGGTCAAAAGCGCGAACACATAGGCCTGGATCACCGCGACCAGCACTTCCAGCGCGCTGATGCCGATCATCAGGACGAAGCTGGCCGAACCGACGGTCAGGCCATAGCCCACGCCTGCGTTGGCGCTGTTGATGACGAAACCGGCAAGCACCTTGAGCAGCACATGGCCGGCGGTCATCGCGACGAACAGTCGCAGGCCCAGGCTGAACGGACGCACCATGAAGGAGATCAGCTCGATCGGGAAAATGACCGGGATCATCGGCAGCGGCGTGCCATGCGGCACGAACAGCGAGAAGAAGTGCAGGCCATGCTTCCAGAAGCCGACGATCAGCACGATCGAGAAGCTCATGATGGCGAGCACGCCGGTGGCGGTGAAGTGGCTGGTAAAGGTGAAGGGGTGCAGCCCGAACAGGCCGAGCGGCAGCAGACCCAAAAGATTCGCCAGCAGGATGAACATGAAGAGCGAGAAGACGTAGGGGATATATTTCCGGCCATTGTCGCCGATATTGGCGATCAACAGGTTCTTGATGAAGCCGGTCATATATTCGACCGCCATCTGCCAGCGGCCCGGCACCAGTTCACGCTTCAGCCCGCCGATCACGAAGATCCACAGCACCACAGCGGCGAGCACCATATAGAGCGCGCTGTTGGTGAAGGCGATGTTGAAACCGCCGAGCGACAGATGATCCGTACCGAACAAGGGTTCGATCGCAAACTGGTGCATCGGATCGATTTTGCCGGATTCTGCCACGTTGACCCCTGTAACGTTCAAGTCTTGCCGACTACGACAAAAGCGTCCCTATTGGTCGGGACGCTTTGCCGTCGTCAATCTGATGATGTTCCTGAACGCTGCCACGATCCCAAGACCGAGGAAGACGAGCAAGAGCCATGGGGATGTGCCAAGCAGCCGGTCAAGCACCCAGCCGATCAACGCACCACCGACAAGACCGCCGATCAGTTCAGCAAGAACCCTGTTGCCCAGGCGAGACCCATCGTCCGCCTGTTGCACCTTGGCCCCCTGCCTGACCTTTTCGGCATGTTCGGCCCGGGCGATCCGCTCCTCCAAAGAAGCGATCCGCGCGTCCTCCCCTGCCGGGTCCTGTCCGGGTGTATCCGCTGCCATGACCATCCTCCAACCGGATTTCATAAATCCGTGGGGGGCGGCATGGCGCTTGCGGCTGCACCCGTCAAGGCGCGGCCCGTTTAGAAAGGGGATTGCGGATAGTCAACCATGGTTGCGGCAGAGAATATCCATGCGGTACGAAGGGATGAGAAAAGTCCGCTACCGCAGCATATTCAGCCGGCCGAGGCGCAATAGGACGGCAGCGCGATCGCGGCGGCGCCCTTGGTCTGCCATGCGCCAGCGCCGATGCGATAAGCCTGGCCCGCCTTCAGCCGGCTGAGCGTCTGGCAAGCGGTGGCGGCGGCCGCGTCCTGCACGGTGACGCCGCGCTTTCCGGCAAGGTCGGTATAGACCTGGCGGCGTTTGATGTTGATCGATTCGACTTCCTTGCGCACCGTATCGCTGACCGATCCGGCGACGCCCATATAGCCGTCGGCCTGTTCGCCCACCGCGCCGGACGACAGCGCGGCGCTCAGCCCCGCGGACTGGGCGCTGGCGGCCACGCTCATGCCGAGTCCACCGGCGAGTGCAATCGCGGCGGCGATCATCAATGCGGGCTTTGTCATCTTGCGTGTCATTGCGGGAACAACTCCGGGTTATTCTGGATGAGGTCCTGGGCGTCGCGTTGCAACTTGACCACGACCTCCTGCTGCACCTTCACATTCAGGTTGATTTCGATTGGCTTGTCCGGGGCCTTCACCTGAATACATCCCCCCAGCGCCAAGCCAGCAAAACCGGCCGTCATGATCATTCGTGTCTTCATTGCGGCTCCCCGTTTGACACCTTGTCGCTTTCCAGAGGCTGAACCGCAAGTCTTTGCTGGTCCTGCGCGCGCATCTTTTCCTGCGCCTCCTTGGCGATTTCGCTCTGGATCAGGCTGGATGGATCGATGAAGGACTGCGCCGTGCCCAGCAAGCCACGGAAAGGCGCGGCAATCCGCACGTTAAAGATGAAGGGCAAGCCGGTGAAGTTGCGCGCCAGCCCCGCCGGAACACCGCCCAGCCGGTCCCGATTGACGCCGTTGAACACGACATTCGTCACCATCTCGCCATCCAGCGCCCCATCCATCAATATTGTCAGACATTTATACTGGAGATTCTTCAGCGCGTCGAAGGCGACCTTGCCCATGACGCCGATATCCTCGTTCGACACCGGCCCGACATAGGAGAGGGTGCCGCCCTGCCGCGTGGAATCGCAGGGGATGCTAGGCAGCACCCCTTCGGGCATGAGCAGCGGCTCCATCCCCGCCTGCCGCGCGACCAGCACGCCGCCCGCGACACGCCCGCCCTGCCCGTTGAAGATCAGCGGCATGATGCCGTCGAAGGTGCCGGTCGCCGAGATATTGTCGAGTTCCATCGCCTGGATGAAGGCGCCCGCGTCCAGCCCGACCACCCGGAAAGTCAGGTAACGGTCGACATCCGCGCTGAAATCCATGGTCGTGGGCAACAGCACCAATTGCCCGCCGGAAAAGGGCCAGCCGCCGCCTTCGATCCTGACTTTCTGGCCCGCTTCCAGCCGATAGCGGACGACGCCGTCGCGCGCCTCGACACCCGGATTGACCGACCGCATCCGCACTTCCTGCCCCGGCGCGGTGACGAGCCCGATCAGGTCGGTGAAATGGATTTCGCCGGCAAGCCCTTCGACCGGGCCGAATGCGGCGGCGAGATTCGCGTCTTGCGTGCGGAACGTGCCGGTGCTGGTGACGGTCGAACCGGTCCAGTCGATCCGCCCCTGCCCGCTCACCCTGGCCTGCACATTGGCGACCACGCCCAGAGCGAGCGGCGTGACATCCTCCGGCTGAAGCGCATTGTTGAAGGCGAGGTTGGCGACGTCGAGGTCGGCATGACCCTTTCCATCGCCAAGGTCATGAACGATGTCGGTCGTAGCGACAGTCGCGCCATTGCGCGGCGCCGTCAGGGTGCCGGTGGCGGCGATGCGGCCATCCTTCAGCGACAGCGCGAAATCGGGCACGTTGAGCGGGTTGAAGCGCGCCGACGCCTGCGAATCGCGCACGGTCATCGCCGCTTTCAGGCTGAGCGCACCGTCGGCAAAACGCCAGTCGCCCGCCCCCTGTTCGACGATCAGCGGCACCGTGCCGATCTGCCCGCCCGCACCGCCGATCTTGCCGGCCAAGCCATCAGCGGTCATCGCGCCGTCCAACGTCGCGGCGGTCAGGCGCACCGGCGCATCCTGCGGACCGATTGTCACGGCCGGGTTGGCCAGCGTGAAACCGGGGTGGCCAAGCAGCATCCGGGCATGATCGGCGGTCAGATGCAGAGGGCTGTCGCCGCTGCGTCCGGTCAGATCGACATCCTTCACCTGCACCCCGCCCGTCATGCCGGCCGGCCCCATGGCGAACATCGCGCCATTATCGGCCGGACACAGCGTCTGGCGCGTCTGCCCTAGCGCAAAGCTGCCATAGCGCGCCTCCAGCAGCGACAGGGGCACACAGTCCGGGTTGATCATGACCGCGCCATTGGCCGCGATCCGTCCTTCCACCGGCAGGCTGAGGCCGCGCAGCCGTCCGTCGGGCAAGGGACCATCAAGCCGCATCGCGGTCTGGAAGCGTGTTGCGCCGCCCGCGTCCGCGGTGAACCTCACCGTATCGAGCGCCAGCCGCGCGTCGCCGGCCGCATAGGGATTGACGAACAACTGCCCGCCAAAGCCGCCACCGGGCCGCCGCGCCAGACGCAGCGCCGCCTGGGGCAAACCGCCGCCCTGTGCGGTGATCGCGCCATCGAGCGCCCAGTCGAGGCCTGCCGCCTTGCCGGGCCATGCCAGCGTCATGCGCCCGCCCGGCGCGATGCCCAGCCGCGCGCCGCTGCGCGCATCTAGCGCTGCATCCGTGATCGCCAGGCTGCCGGCGCCCTGTTTCTGCACCAGCGCGAAACTGGTTTTCACCCGGTTGCTTTGACCCGCGCGCTCGACCGCGTCGGCCAGCCGGATGGCGAGCGGCGCGACCGGCGTTCCGGCGCTTGCACTGCGCAGGCGGGCCAACGGGTCGCGCCCCGACAGGCGCAGATCCTGCCCGCCCAGATCGCCCTTGAAGCTCGTCATATCCTTGCCGACCGCCCATTCGCCCGACAGCGCGGCATTCCGAAGCAGGGCGCCGCGCCCGGTCAACGCCGCCGCATCCAGTCGCAACTGGCCGGTCGTGCGCGCCGCCATGCCGTCAAAGTCGATCCGTCCACTGGGCGAGGCCAGCACCATCCCGCCGCCCCGGAACGCCTGACCCGACAGGTCGACATGGCCGGCCCACCGGTCGAGCGCCTTGCCCAATGTAAGATCGATGGTTGCCGCCGGCCTGGCGATCGCGGCGCCCGCATCGCGACAGGCCAGCGCGTCGGCGCGAACGGGGCCGCTCAGATGCGGCTGTCCCTGTTGCATCGCGATATTGACCATGGCGCTCGCCTGGCTCAGCCCGCATCCCGCAAGCGTCCCGCGCGGCATGGCGGCGGCCAGCCGTCCCTTGAAGCCCGACTGAAGATTGCCGTTGCCGTCGATCTGCATCCCGATCCGCCCGGCGTCGGTGTCGAGCGTCAACCGCGCATCGGCGAGTGAGACGAGTATGTCGGGCAGGCTGAAGGGCGCGGTCGAATCCGGGTCGCGGAACCGGTCCAGCTCACCCAGCCGCAACCGGCCGTCATGCCAGGAGCCATGCAGACGCACTCCGCCCGCGCGCACCGCCGCGACCTGCGGCGTCAGTCCGGCAAAGGCGATGTCCACCTCCACCCAGCGGGCGGTCAGGTCCGGCCGCGCCGGATCGCCCAGCACGATATTTTCGATGCGCTGCGTGCGCAGGCCGACATCGACCAGATCATAGTTGGCCTGGACGCCGCGCCGATTGAGTTCGCGGCTGACGAAATTTTCCGCGATGGGCGCGCGCTGCGTCCACAGGCCGATCAGCACCAGCGCGAGCGACCCAGTGCCGACGCCAAGCCAGCGCAGCCATGCCCGGCGAGCCGCTTCTTCGCCGTCTTGTTCTTCCATGCTTATGGCCAACCCCGGCTTACCTGCGACCCCATGGTCCGTAACGGGACCATAACGTCCCTGCACGTTTAAATATCCTTGCTCCGCGATTCCGCAACGCATAGCGTCGGCCGAGCGCCGCTCAAGGGGACGGAATATTGGCCGAACAGGATGCGAAAGTCCCGCATGACGGCGCCGGCCATCGCGCCCGTTTGCGGCAGAAGCTGGCGGAAAGCGGCGGCGGGGCGCTACACGACCATGAACTGATCGAATATCTGCTCGCGCTCGCCATCCCGCGGCGCGACACCAAGCCGCTCGCCAAGGCGCTGCTGCGCGAATTTGGCGGGATCGGCGGGCTGATGACGGCCGACTGGCAGGCGATCGCCCGCGTGCCGGGCATGGGCGACACCAGCGTCGCGGCGATCAAGATCGTGCAGGCGACGGCGCTGCGGATGCTGCGCAACGAAGTCGCCGCCCGGCCGGTGCTGGGCAGTTGGCAGGCGTTGCTGGACTATCTGCGCGCCGACATGGCCTTTCTGGGCGTCGAGCGGGTGCGGGTGCTGCACCTCAACAGCCGCAACATGCTGATTCGCGACGATCATATGGGCGACGGATCGATCGATCAGGCGGCGATCTACACGCGCGAAGTCATCAAGCGGGCGATCGATTTCGGATCGGCGGCGCTGATCCTGGTGCATAATCATCCCAGCGGATCGCCGGAACCCAGCCGCCAGGACATCGACGTGACCCGCCAGATCATCGAGGCGGGCAAGCGGCTGGGGATCAGCGTCCACGACCATATCATCATCGGCGCGCAGGGGCATGTGAGCCTGCGCGCCAAGGGGCTGCTCTAGGACCGATCGATACGGCGTTCGGCCGCGGGCTTCACACCGTCAGCACGATCTTCCCGAAATGCGCGCCCGCGTCCATTCGCGCATGGGCCTGCGCGGCGTCGGCCAAGGCGAAGCGGCGGTCCATCGCCGGGCGCAGCCGGCCTTCGCCCACAAAGGGCCAGACATTGCGGATCAGTTCGTCCGCCACCAAGCTCTTGAACCCGACGGAGCGCGCGCGCAGCGTCGATCCGGTGATAGTCAGGCGGCGCTGCATGATCGCGGGAATGAAGACGCTCGCCTTCGCCCCGCCCAGCACCGCGATCGACACATGCCGGCCATCCTCCGCCAGACATTCCAGATTGCGCGGCACATAATCGCCGCCGACCATGTCGAGCACGGCCTGGACCCCCTGGCCCCCCGTGATCCGCTTCACCTCCGCGACATAATCCTGCGTCTTGTAGTCGATGGCGTGATCCGCGCCCCATTCGCGCGCCTGGGCGCATTTTTCCGCGCTGCCGCAGGTCACGATGATGCGGATGTTGAACAGCCGGCACAGGCTGATCGCCATCGTGCCAATACCGCTGGTGCCGCCATGGACCAGCACCGTGTCGCCGCCCGCCACATAGGCGCGCTCGAACATATTGGTCCAGACGGTGAAAAGCGTTTCGGGCAACGCCGCCGCTTCGGCCAGGTCATAGCCATCGGGCACGGGCAGGCACTGGCCGGCGGGCGCCACCGCATATTCGGCATAGCCCCCGCCCGCCAGCAGGGCGCAGACCTTTTGCCCGACGAGCAGGTCTGCGCCGCCGCCCGCCGCGACGATCGTGCCGGCGACCTCCAGCCCCGGAATGTCCGAAGCGCCCGGCGGCGGCGGATATTTGCCCTGTCGTTGCAACACGTCGGGCCGGTTCACGCCGGCCGCCGCGACCTTGATGAGCACTTCGCCTTCGCCCGGCATCGGCACCGGCCGCCGTTCGGGCACCAGCGCTTCGGGTCCGCCGGGCGCGGCGATGCCGATCGCCGTCATCGCGCCTGGGATGGAAAATCCGTCCGCCATCTCGCTGCCCCCCGGAAAGCTGGCCATGTGATGCGGCGCGCCGAAATCGGCAAGCCGCTTGCGCGCCCTTATTGACAGACTGACCCCGAGGGTCAACATTGGCGTCATGGACTTGGATGACGATCTGCCACGCAAGGGAGATGATCCGCTGGCCCGCCTGCTCAAACAGGATCTGGGGCCATTGTCCGTTGCCGAACTGGAAGCGCGCATCGCCGCACTGGAAGCGGAAATCGCGCGGACCAAAAGCAAGATTGAAGGCGCCGTTAACCACAAGGCAAGTGCCGAGGCGCTATTCAAGCGGTGAACCGATGCTCCGCCCCCACCACCCTTCAGGGTATGTCCGGGCATGGGCAGTCTGGCAATTCCGGCGGTCGAGGCGAACGCCTTGATCCGCTGTCGAGCAATGCCGACATAGGGTTCAAGGTCGCTCCCGTCCGGGAGCTTGGAGTAGAATAATATGCCGTCTTTCGCAGCCGCCCTTGAAACCACCCTGCACAATGCGCTGACCCATGCGTCTGAGCGCCGCCACGAATATGCGACGCTGGAGCATCTGCTCCTGGCGCTGATCGACGATGAACATGCGTCGAAAGTCATGCAGGCGTGCGGCGTGGAAATCGGTGAGCTGGGCGATGCCGTCACCCATTATCTCGACACCGAACTGGACAGTTTGAAGGTCGAGGGCGCGTCCGACCCCTCCCCCACCAGCGGTTTCCAGCGCGTCGTCCAGCGCGCCATCCTGCACGTCCAGTCATCCGGCAAGGATGAAGTGACGGGCGCCAACGTCCTGGTCGCGCTCTTTTCCGAGCGCGAAAGCTATGCCGTCTACTTCCTGCAACAGCAGGATATGAGCCGTCTGGATGCCGTCAGCTATATCAGCCACGGCGTCGGCAAGGGCACGCCCACGCCCGAGCGTCAGGAGACCAAGGGCGCCGCCGAGGAGGAAAAGAAGGTGCAGGACGGGAAGGCCAAGAAGGACAGTGCCCTCGAACAATTCACCGTCAACCTCAACGAGAAGGCGGAACGCGGCAAGGTCGATCCGCTGATCGGCCGCACCGCCGAGGTGGAGCGGACGATCCAGATCCTGTGCCGCCGCTCGAAGAACAACCCGCTCTATGTCGGCGATCCGGGCGTCGGCAAGACCGCCATCGCCGAAGGGCTGGCGCGCAAGATCATCGAGGGCGACGTGCCCGACGTGCTCAAGGAAGCGGTCATCTACTCGCTCGACATGGGCGCGCTGCTGGCCGGCACCCGCTATCGCGGCGATTTCGAGGAACGGTTGAAGGCGGTCGTCACCGAACTGGAAAAGATGCCGCACGCGGTTCTCTTCATCGATGAGATCCATACCGTGATCGGCGCCGGCGCGACCAGCGGCGGGGCGATGGATGCGTCCAACCTGCTGAAGCCGGCCCTGTCGGGCGGGACGATCCGCTGCATCGGGTCGACCACCTACAAGGAATTCCGCAACCATTTCGAAAAGGATCGCGCGCTGCTGCGCCGGTTCCAGAAGATCGACGTCAACGAGCCGACGATCGAGGATACGATCAAGATTCTCGCCGGCCTGCGTAGCGCCTTTGAAGAACATCACCACGTCAAATATACGCCGGACGCGATCAAGGCGGCGGTGGAACTGTCGGCGCGCTACATCAACGACCGCAAGCTGCCCGACAAGGCGATCGACGTGATCGACGAGGTCGGCGCGATGCAGATGCTGGTGGTGCCGTCCAAGCGCAAGAAGACGATCACCCCCCGCGAGATCGAGCAGGTCATCGCGACCATGGCCCGCATCCCGCCCAAAACCGTATCGTCCGACGACAAGAGCGTGCTGGAATCGCTGACCACCGATTTGAAGCGCGTCGTGTTCGGTCAGGACAAGGCGATCGAGGTGCTGTCGTCCGCGATCAAGCTGTCGCGCGCGGGCCTGCGCGATCCGGACAAGCCAATCGGCAACTATCTCTTTTCCGGCCCGACCGGCGTCGGCAAGACGGAGGTGGCGCGCCAGCTTGCAACCCTGCTCGGCATCCCGCTCCAGCGGTTCGACATGTCGGAATATATGGAGCGCCATTCGGTCAGCCGCCTGATCGGCGCGCCTCCGGGCTATGTCGGCTATGACCAGGGCGGCTTGCTGACCGACGCGGTTGACCAGAATCCGCACAGCGTCCTGCTGCTGGACGAGATCGAGAAGGCGCATCCCGACCTGTTCAACATCCTGTTGCAGGTGATGGATAATGGCCGCCTGACCGATCATCACGGCAAGACAGTGGATTTCCGCAACACCATCCTCATCATGACCACCAATGCCGGTGCGTCGGACATGGCGAAGGAGTCGATCGGTTTCGGCGAACTGACACGCGAGGATGTGCAGGAGGATGCGGTGAAGAAGCTCTTCACCCCGGAATTCCGCAACCGCCTGGATGCGATCGTGCCGTTCGGCTATCTGCCGCCCGCCATCGTCGCCCGCGTCATCGACAAGTTCGTGCTCCAGCTGGAGCTGCAACTGGCCGATCGCGACGTCCACATCACCCTGGACGAGGACGCCAAGGCGTGGCTCACCAAGAAGGGTTATGACAAGCTCTATGGCGCGCGTCCGATGGGCCGCCTGATGCAGGAGAAGATCAAGCAGCCGCTAGCCGAGGAATTGCTGTTCGGCAAGCTGGTCCATGGCGGTGAGGTGCACGTCCACATGAAGGACAGCGACGAAGGCGGCGCGCTGGCCTTCGAAATCACCCCGGCCGCGCCCAAGAAGGGCAAGAAGGGCGGCAAGGCAAAGACGACCGAAGGCACGAAATAACCCTGGCGGCATGGCAACGCGCGCTCGGCACGCGGCCATGCCGCCAGAGATGAATGACGGGAGGACGATGCCGGGCGGTGTCGTCCTCCTTCATGGTTTTGGCGGCCATTCGGTCCAGACCGCCCTGCTCGCCCGCCGCCTGCGCCATGCCGGCCATACGGTGGCCAATATCGGCTATCCCAGTTGGCGCTGGCCGATCGACCGGGTGCTCGATCATCTGCACCGGCGCATTACGGCTTCATCCCTGGACGCCGGCCGGCCGCTGCATTTCATCGGCCATTCGATGGGCGGATTGTTGCTTCGGGCCTATCTGGCGCGTCATCGCCCGACCAATCTGGGCCGGGTCGTCATGCTGGGGACGCCCAATGGCGGCAGCGAGCTGGCCGATCTGGCCTATCGCCTGCGGCTGCATCCGCTGATCCTCAACCAGGCGGGCGGCCTGCTGCGCACGCAGCGGGAGGCGGCGGTGGAGGCATTGTTCGGCCAGGTCGATTATCCGCTCGGCATCATCGCGGGCAACCGTCCGCTGCCCGGATTTCTTCCCGACCTGCTGTTTCGTGCGCCCCATGACGGCAAGGTCAGCGTCGCGGCCACCCATCTGGCGGGCCAGACCGACCATCTGGTCCTGCCCGTCGCCCATACCGCCATGATCTACACCCGGCCCGTCGCCGACCAAGTCATCCATTTCCTGGGGCATGGCCATTTTCGACGTCCAATGCCTGAGCGATGACGCTTTGCGGAAGGCTGGCAGCGATGGTGGTCCACGATCGGACGTCCGGGCAAACGGACATTGGAAGGGGAGCGGCCGTTTGGGAGCAAATTCCGGCATCCCCGCGAAAGCTGGTGTCTCGGGCGATGACGCGCCAGACCCACTGAGACCCCAGCTTTCGCTGGGGCGAGGGCCAAGGGTCAAGACGTGCCTCAGTCCGACTCCACCCCTTTTCGTCATCGACCAGGAAGCCGGCGCGCGCGCCGCGACCATCGCCTCAATCGAGGACGTTGGGCAGATCCTCAAACCCCTTGCGCAGGGCCGCGCTCCAGCTTTGGGAGATCATCGCGAATTCCTCATTATCCGCCTCGATCCGGGTGCGGACGCTGAAGTCGAAGGCGTCGGTCGCGATCACGGTCAGGTCCAGTGGCATCCCGACCGAAAGGTTGGAGCGCAGGGTCGAATCCATCGATACCAGCACCGCCTTGGTCGCATCTTCCAGACTGGTTTCGCGGCCGATGATCCGGTCGAGGATCGGCTTGCCATATTTATGCTCGCCAATCTGAAAGAAGGGCGTGTCCTCGGTGGCTTCGATGAAGTTGCCGGCGGAATAAATGAGATAGAGGCGCGGCTTTCCGCCCCGACGCTGGCCCGCAACCATGATCGATGCGCTGGCGCCCGACCCGCCCATCTCTATATTCTCGCGATAGCGCTGCTGCATCTTCTGCATCGCGGCGCCCACGATCTGCGCAACGCGGTGCATGGTCTCGCAATTGAGGATCGTCTCGACATCGGGATCGAGCTGCGATTCCTTGATCGTCTTGCTCAAGGTCGATTTCACCCCCTGGGTGATCGACAGATTGCCCGAACATAGAAGGGTGATCGCCCGTTCGCCGGGGACATGATAGGTGAAGCTCTTTCGAAAGCGCGCGATATTGTCCATGCCCGCATTGGTGCGGGTGTCGGACAGCATGACCAGCCCCTGGTCCACGCGCACCGCCACACAATAGGTCATGGCCCCCCGGCCTCCTGCTCATTATCTGCCGCGATCGACAAGTCGTCCGATGTTGCATCCGACTTGTGATCGCTCTGTTCAACCCGTTGGGTCGGGCGGCGGAGTGCTTTGCTGTTGCTGCCTTTGCAGTTGCCGTTCCTCGACTCCGTCCTCCGCCTGCGCGATACGGACATCGGCGTCAATCCATATATCGCCCGCGACCGTGACGGAGCCACGGATCGGCGCGGCGTCATCCGCGTCAAGACCGCTGGCGAGGCGAAGATAGCGTTCGGTCACGCAGACGCGGTTCGACGGATCGAAACCGATCCAGCCAAGATTGGGCACCCAGGCTTCGGCCCAGCCATGGGTTTCATGCAGGGCATCCCCCTCCCCCGCCAGCAGATAGCCCGACACATAGCGCGCAGGGACGCCCAGCGTGCGCGCGGCGGCGATGAAGACCTGCGCATGATCCTGGCACACGCCCGCGCCCAGGGTGAAGGCTTCGGCGGCGGTCGTGCGGGAGGTCGTGACCCCGGCGCGATATTGGACCGCATCGCTGACCGCCGCCGACAGGGCGTGCAGCGTGGCGAGCGGCCCGTCCCGTTCCGGCAGGTCGCGCGCCAAGGCGGCGATTCCCGCCGACGCGCGCGTCAGATGGGTGTCGCGCAGGAAATAGCGCAAGTCGACACGGCTTGGCATATGGCCGACGACGCCGTGACTCTCGCGCGTATCGACCAGTCCTTCGGCCACGATCACGGCATGGTCGAGCCGGTCATGGCGAATCCAGATCGCCTCCATTTCGCCATGGCTGTTGGGACGGAATCCGGTGATCGGCGCGTCATTCACGCTCACCTGCCATTCCAGCACCTGCTGAACCGGCGTGTCCACCGGCATGAGTTTCAGTCGCATCGCCACCCGCCCGGCGCTTGCCGCGTAGCGATAGATGGTCTGATGACGGACAAGCAGCTTCATGGCGTCTCTGTTTCCACGGCATCGGGGAGGAGGACGGCCACGTCCTGCCCCTCAGCCGAAATGATAGGTCTGGGCGATTTCGGCCCCGAGCCGATTGGTCATCATCAGGCCGTTCTGCACCGTTTCATGCAGACCGCGCCGGAAAATCTCGCCGCTGTCCTGGCTTTCCAGGCCCGTCACCAGTTCCTGCACCGTGTCATGGCAGGCGCCCTTCGCATCATGCCAGCCGGCCAGCCGGTTGAGGCGATAGGCGAGCTGGTCGTAGCAATAGGCGACGCTGCGCGGAAAGAGGCGGTTGAGCATCAGGAAGTCGGTAATCTGCCAGGGGGTGTAGGTGCCGCCATAGACATGATGATAGGCGCGCGCACCCGACAGGGCATACAGCACCGAGGTCCATTGATAATGGTCGCGATTGCCGCCGATCACCTCGGTTTCCGGCAGCAGCACATAATATTTCACGTCGAGCAGCCGCAACGTCATCTGAGCCCGCTCCAAAGCGGACCCGCAGCGCAGGAAGTCATGCCCTTCATTGCGAAGCTGGCCTGAATGCGCGGCCCCGCGAAACGTCATGACCCGCGTCTTGACCCAGTCGATCAACGCCGGAAGCTGTTGCCGCGCTTCGCCCACATCATAGCTGTCGAGCTTGCGCCAGCCTTCGTTCAGCGCCTCCCACATATCCTGCGTCAACATGGTGCGGGCGGACTTGGCGTTGGCGCGGGCTTTCAGCAGGCAGGAGCGGATCGAACTGCTATTGTCGAGATCCAGCATCAGGAAGGAGACGGCGTCGCTTTCGGTGACGATCGCCCCTTCGGGAAATTGATGCCCGGAGCCGGTCGCCCGCACGACCGAACGCCATTCGTCGCGATGATGGGCGCCGGGCAGGATCGCCATGCGCTGCCCCATGGTGAGCAGCCGCGCGGTGGCTTCGGCACGCTCCATATAGCGCGCCATCCAGAAAAGATTTTCGGCGGTCCGGCTCAGCATGGGATTGCCTCAATGTCCGTCATCCCGCCTGCGCGGAAATGACGATGAAAGGGGTGAGAGCGCGCGCGCATCATTCCTGCAACACCCAGGTATCCTTGACCCCGCCGCCCTGGCTGGAATTGACCACCAGCGATCCTTCGGTCAGCGCGACGCGGGTGAGGCCTCCGGGGACAAGGCGGATTTGCTTGCCGACCAGGCAATAGGGGCGGAAGTCGGCATGACGGCCAACCACCGCCGCCGGGCCGAGCGTCGGCACGGTCGACAGGTCGAGCGTGGGTTGGGCGATGAATTCTCCCGGATTGGCCTTGATCCGCTCGGCATAGGCATCGACCTCCGCCCTGGTCGATTTAGGGCCGATCAACATGCCATAGCCGCCCGATCCATGGACTTCCTTGGCCACCAGTTCGTGCAGATGTTCCAGCACATAGGCCAGTTCGTCCGGCTTGCCGCACTGCCAGGTCTGGATGTTGTCGAGGATCGGCGTCTCACCCAGATAGAAACGGATCATTTCGGGCACGTAGATATAGACCGCCTTGTCGTCCGCGATGCCCGATCCGGGCGCCGACGCCAGCGTGACGCCGCCGTTGCGATAGACGTTGAAGATGCCGGGCACGCCCAGCAGGCTGTCGGGGCGAAAGACGAGCGGGTCGATATATTCATCGTCGATGCGGCGGTAGATGACGTCGACAGCCTTTGGTCCCAGCGTGGTCTTCATCCACACCCGATCTTCATCGACGAACAGGTCGGCCGGCTCCACCAGTTCCACGCCCATCAGGTCGGCGAGGAAACTATGCTCATAATAAGCGCTGTTGAGCGAGCCGGGGGTGAGGACCACCACGACCGGGTCGCCCTTGCACGCAGGCGGCGCGACTTCCTTGAGGCTTTTGAGCAGTTCGGCGGGATAGTCGTCCACCGGCGCGACCACGCCCTGCGCGAACAGTTCGGGGAACATGCGCGTCATGATCTCGCGATTTTCGAGCATGTAGGACACGCCAGAGGGGGTGCGGCAATTATCCTCCAGCACCTCGAAACTGCCAGGACCGGTGCGCACGATGTCGATGCCGACGATATGGCTGTAGACTTTTCCCGGTGGGCTGAAATCGGCCATCTCCGCCAGATAGGCGCTGTTTTTGTAGATGATGTCGGCGGGCATGATACCGGCCTTCACAATCTCCCCGCGGTGATAGACGTCGTGGAGAAAGGCGTTGAGGGCGCGGGCGCGCTGGCGGATGCCCTTGTCGAGGATGCGCCATTCATTCGCGGTAAAGACGCGAGGCAGCAGATCGAAGGGGATAAGCCGTTCGGGATCGCCCCCTTCGCCATAGACGGCGAAAGTGATGCCGATGCGGCGGAAAATCGCTTCAGCCTCATCCATGCGACGGTTAAGTCCGGCGATGCCGGTTCGCTCCACCCATTTTTGCACTTCGTCGTAGCAGGCGCGTATCGAACCGTCGGGCTCAAACATTTCATGGAAGGGCAAGTGGACGATCCTCCCTCGGCCCATGGCCGGTTGTGCGTTGCAATATTAGGACGCCCCGTTGCGGCGATTGCAAGGCAAAAATCGCAGAACCGTAAAAGCGTTCCCGCAATTCCGGGACAATAGCGGGAAAGCGGCCTGTGCTTCGTTTCTGCGCAGGGTAATCGTCGGCAACAGCGCAGGGTTCAAATTTTTCATACGCCCCGTTGACCCGCCCGCTGCCGCTGCGTATAGCGCCGCCTCACCGCAGGGCGAAGCGCCCGGCGAGGCCCATTGGGGCGGAGTAGCTCAGCTGGTTAGAGCAGCGGAATCATAATCCGCGTGTCGGGGGTTCAAGTCCCTCCTCCGCTACCATTCAAGGGGTTTATCATGTTGTTTTTGAACGATAAGTTTGCCCCTGAATCAATCGCAGACCACTTTTGTTCCCACTTTTTATGTGAGTTGGGATGGTATGATTCGGCACAAGGCGGGGCGACGTCCCCCATTAGATCTGGCTCGGACTACGCCAGAAAGTGATGCCTCTCCAACGGGCCGAGGAGATCTTCCTATTGGGAAGATAGATTTTATCGTCTAGGCTTGGAATTGTTCTGCCCGGCGAATAGGGACCGCCTAACTTGTCGTAACTGGGGAATGTTGAAATGGCTCGTGGACGACCAAGGAAAGTCGCGACGGTGCCAGAAAAGCCGAATTCTCGCGCATTTGAGGCTCCTCTTTGGGCTGCGGCTGACAAGCTTCGCGGCAACATGGATGCGGCGGAGTATAAACATGTCGCGCTGGGGCGGCCATGGCTACGAAGGCGGATTTCTATTACGGCCTACGGAATCAATTGATCCATGAGCGCACGACTGTACCGATCAGCGACCGGCAGGTGGAAGACTATCGCAAGCTCATCGAAAGCCTCCTGAAGCTGTTGTTCGGCCTGAAATTCCCCTCCGTGTGAATCGTCTAAGTAACTGATCTACAATGCTTTATTGGGGACAAATTGCCTATACGATTGCGTGAAAATTCTCTGTACGCCGCATAAGAGGCGCGCCTATTCGCGTCTGGTGGTCCGAAGTTTCGCCTCGGCTCTCTCCAGTTCGCACAGGCGGCGGGGGCCAATGGCTGCTATCCGGGCGGAGAAGCGGAAAACGGTCTGTCCACAATCGGCCAATCTCGGCAGCGTTCAGCGGTTTTTACTCTTGGGGAAGGTCGTGGGGCCACATGCGCGCACCATGGATTACGCGGAGGACGCGCACGGTATCCCCGATGATCTGGTAAGGTGCGATATAGGGCGTGCGCGCGATCACCAATTCGCGCGTGCCTTCGATCCGGCCCGGACGCCCGCTATTCGGAAAGTCTTTGAGGCGCTGCGCTGCTGCCTCGATCCGATCGTCCACATCGGCGGCAGCTTGCGGATTATCCTCGGCAATCCAGATGAATATCGCCAGACGATCAGTCGTCGCCCGATTGGACCAAGCGAGTTTCATTGCACCGGCTTGATGCCCTTTCGCGCGTTCGCGCGAAGCTCAGCAAATCGCGCCGAAACCTCGGCGTCGTCAATGTCGGGCCGGTCATCGTCCAGCGCCTCCTGCACTCGCGCCCGGAACCACTGGTCATAGGCTTGCCGCTCCACCAGCAGTTCCATGGGGGCAACGCCCTCGCGTGCGGTGCGGGTCAGAAGAATGCGAACGGCGTCTGATACCGTAAGCCCCATCCGCTCGAACACGGCGGAGGCGCGGTCCTTTACGTCCGAATCGATGCGTGTCTGAATCAGGGCATTATTGGCCATGGGATCACTCCTTCGGCATTTATGTAATTCAATCGCATGACAATTACCATCAGGAAACCGCAAATCACCGTGGTTTGAGTGCCACCAGAATGTACAAATCGGCACTGAAATGCCGAAAGCGGCAGTATAGTGCCTACTTCCGGAACTCTATTTCCTATCCCCTTGCGCGCCAGGAAAATGCGAGACAGCATACGCACCGGAGGCATAGCGCAAGACGGCTTGGCGGGTCGTCAACAAGAGGTCCGCCATGGCGTGCGACTCGAACAGGTCGATTGCTATCATTTCACGGGCTAAGCGCCCGCTGCTTGCCCTTGCAAGGCACCGCCTCGTCCAATCCCGGCAAAAGGCGACCGCCGCTTGCCGCCTGGGGCCACCGATGATCCGCTATCGCCGCGACATGCGCGAAATCCCCGCCGATCCTCGACATTTGCCGCCGTAGGCCCGCCATAGTCCTATGCGCGCCGATTGCCCCTTGCGGGCTGAGGGACGGCCCGCATTGTCCAACTCTCATGGGGGAAAGGTATAACTGGCGCATGTATGGAATAAGTCGATGTCCAACACCGATCGTATCATCCGATTGAAGACCGTTCTGGCCCGCACCGGGCTTTCCCGTTCAACCCTTTACCGCAAGATCGCGGACGGGACGTTTCCCGCTCAAATCAGAATCAGCGTTCATGGCGCTGGCTGGCGGGAGTCGTCCGTCGAACGCTGGATGGCCGATCCTGTCAGCTATCGCGAGGAACGGGCCGGGAGCCATGCCCAATGACCCCGCTCCCGCCCCCCGATCCAATCTGCGTCCGCGTCAATGAAGCGGCGCGCATGATCGGCGTCGGTCGCACCAAGCTCTATGAACTGATCGCGGCTGGCGAGGTCGAAACGGTAAAGCTTGGCAAGGCCACCCGTATCACCACCGCCAGCCTGCACGATTTGGTTAGGCGGCAACGCGGAGCGCTGTAGGGTCGGACGCCGTTCCTGAGGCGTCCTTCCCCTTGCCGTTCTGTGGATCTGTACGGTCGTCCGCATAGGGCATGGCTTCCATATGACCGCGCTTGTCGTTCTGGCGAGGAAGCCCTTTCCGAACGGAGCGGAGTGACACTTCCTCCGGCACCCATCCCTTGACGTGCGCAAAATCCAGAACGACGCTGATGCGCTGGAGGATGCGGCGGGCGGTTTCCGGTATTTCGAGCCAGATTGGCGCAAGCGCCTCGACCACGCAGGCGCTGTCCACTTGGCCTACCGGCTTCTTGCCGATTTTAGGGAAGACGTGCTTTTCGAAGCTGGACAGCCACTTTGCGTGATGTCCACCGTTCCAGCCTTCGCGCAGCGTCTCATGACAAATTCGAGTCGCGGCTTCGAAGTTGGGCACGATCTTTCGCGCCTTCCGACGCTCGGCGACTGGATCGAAGCCCTCTCGAACACGGCGGCGTAACGCTGTTGCTGCTTCGCGTGCCTCGGCTAGCGATACGTCCAACGCTGATCCCAGCCCGTAGTCACGGCGTTGCCCGTTTCTCTGCATTCGCAAAACCCATGTGCGCGCGCCGCTGTCTTTCACGAGCAGGCAAAGACCTCTGCTATCGGTATGCCTGCCGGGTTTCGCGTTTTTTACTTTCAAAGTTGTCAGTGTCATCGGGTTTGGTTCCCTGTTAGGGAATTTTTCGCCTCGGTTCCCACATTATGAGGCAAAAAATCGTCCCACTTTCGTTCCCACATTTCGATGTGGATTCAGGCAAATGAGGGCGACCGACCGCGAACATACTGCAATATAAATCGCTGATTTTACAGTGGGCTTGGGGACGCTCTGAACCTGCCTGATACGAAAGTTTTAGCGCCTCCTCCGCTACCATTTTATCACCCCACCGATGCATATCGTCCTTGCCTCCCCCGGCAAAGCGCGCCAATCAGCGTGGCAAACAGGGGATAAAAGAGGATATCGGGCGGATGAGCTATTATGACGTTCTGATCGTGGGAGCCGGCCATGCCGGGGCGCAGGCGGCGATTTCGCTGCGGCAACTCGGCTTTGAAGGGTCGGTCGGCATGATCGGCGACGAAAAAGACCCACCCTATGAACGCCCGCCGCTGTCGAAGGAATATTTCGCCGGCGACAAGAGCTTCGATCGCATCCTGATCCGCCCGGCGGCTTTCTGGGGCGAACGCAATATCGATATGCTGCTGGGCAAGCGGGTCAAGAGCGTCGATCCGGTGGGCAAGTTCGTCAAAGTGGGCGATGAAGAAATCGGCTATGGCAAGCTGATCTGGTGCACTGGCGGCTCTCCCCGGATGCTGACCTGCAATGGCGCCGACGCTGCCAATGTCCATGCCGTGCGGCGGCGCGACGATGTCGACGCGATGATGGCGAAGATCGACAGCGTCCATCATGTCACTATCGTCGGCGGCGGCTATATCGGCCTTGAAGCCGCGGCGGTGCTCAGCAAATTTGGCAAGACGGTGGTGTTGCTGGAAGCGCTCGACCGGGTGCTGGCGCGTGTCGCGGGCGAGCCTCTCTCCCGCTTCTACGAGGCCGAGCATCGCGCCCATGGCGTCGATCTGCGCACCGGCGCGAAGATGGATTGCATCGAGGTGCAGGACGGCAAGGCGACCGCCGTGCTGATGGACGATGGCGAGCGGATCGAAACCGACATGGTCATAGTGGGCATTGGCATCATTCCCGAAACCGGCCCGCTGATCGCGGCGGGCGCCGTGGGCGGCAACGGCGTCGATGTCGACGAATATTGCCGCACCTCGCTGCCCGACATCTATGCCGTGGGCGATTGCGCGGCCCATGCCAACCGCTTTGCCGGCGGCGCGACGATGCGGCTGGAATCGGTGCAGAACGCCAATGATCAGGCCAAGACCGCGGTTGCGCACATCATGGGCAAGGAAGAGCCTTATAATGCGGTGCCATGGTTCTGGTCGAACCAATATGATCTGAAGCTCCAGACCGTGGGGTTGTCGACCGGCTTCGACCAGGCGGTGCTGCGCGGCGATCCGGCCACTCGCAGCTTTTCGGTGGTGTATCTGAAAGGCGGCAAGGTGATCGCGCTCGACTGCGTCAATGCGGTGAAGGATTATGTGCAGGGCCGCGCCCATGTGCTGGCCGGCGCGGCGCTGGATGTCGACCAACTGGCCGACGCGAGCGTGCCGCTCAAGGAAGTGGGCCTGGCCTGATCGGGCAGGCGGAGTCAGCCCCGGAACGCCGCCTTCATCGCCAGTTCCCATGGCCCGCCGCGATAATGCCAGGCGGCGAGGCCCGCGATCGAGAACGGGCGTGGGCGGAAGTCGGCGCGCAGGCGGGCGGCCAACGCCTTCGCCTCGTCGGGTGCGACCTTGTTCTGCACCGTGACATGCAACCGGGGCTGCGCCTGATCCTGCGGCGTCAGCAGGCCGCCAAACGCATCGGCCAGTTCGGCGCGCATCGCCAGCAAGCCGGGGCTGTCGATACGAAAGGCGACGCCCCTGCCCAACAGCATGACGTCGCTCAGCCGCGCGGTCGGTGGCGGACCGGCGCAAAGCCGTTTCAGCCGGGTCGCAACTTCATCCAGCAAGGATGGCGGCAGATGATGGAATAGCGTGATGTGCGCGGGCAAATGGTTGCGCTCAGACGGAAAATGGGCGCGGCGCAGGCCATCGGCCCAGGCGAAATCGCATCCGCCCATCAATGCCGTCACGATGATGGGCGCTGCGGCCTGCTGAGTGGGCGGTGCGATCATGACGCTATCGTATCATCACGCATTATTATAGGATGCCGAAAAGGTCGCGCACAGGGATTCGGCGCTGGCCGGGGGAGGCTCTTCATGTCGGCACCACGTTCCATGCTGATCATCGGCATCATCCTGCTGCTCTGGAATCTGATGGGGGTCATGGCCTTCGTCATGCAATATATGATCGACCTTGACCAACTCGCCAAAACCGATCCGGCCACCGCGCAGGCTTTTGCGACGATGCCGGTCTGGCTCTGGGTCGTCTACGCCGTGGCGGTCGGCGCGGGGACGCTGGGCGCGATCCTGCTGCTGATGAAGAAGGCGGCGGCGGCCACCCTGTTCCTCGTCTCGCTGATCGCGGTGCTGGTGCAGTTCGGCTATACGTTGGGCGCGACCGATCTGGTCGCGCAAAAAGGCCTGGTCGTAGCGGCGGGCTTCCCGGCCTTCATCGTCGTCGTCGCGGTCGTCCAGCTCGTCTATGCGCGCTCCATGGTCGCCAAGGGCGCGCTCAGATAATCATAATTCCCCGCGCGCGCGCCTGATCTCAAACCATTTGCGCACATTTTCATTATGTTCCTGATAGGTGTCGGCGAAGATATGGCCGCCCTTTCCATCGGCGACGAAATAGAGCGCCTTGGTCTGCGCGGGGTGCAGCACGGCCAGGATCGACAGCCGGCCGGGATTGGCGATCGGCCCCTTGGGCATCCCCACCATGGAATAGGTGTTATAGTCGTTGACCGCCGCGATTTCCGACTTGCGGATACGGCGGCCGAGCGGCTTTCCCTTGGTGATGGGATAGATGATCGTCGGATCGGCCTGGAGCATCATGTTGGCGCGCAGGCGATTGGCGTAGACGCCCGCGACCATCGGCCGCTCCTTGGGGACCGCGGTTTCCTTTTCGACGATGCTGGCGAGGATGATCGCCTCGCGCGGGGACTTCACCACCAGATCGGGCGCGCGTTCGGCCCATGCCTTCGCGAGCAGCCGGTCCATCGCCCCTTGCATTCGCTTGACCACGGCGGCGCGCGGTTCGCCCTTGTCGAAGGCATAGCTGTCGGGAAGAATGCTGCCTTCTTCGGGCACCTTGATGTCGCCGGTCAGCTGGTCATTCGCCATCAGCCGTTCATAGACGAGGATGGAGGGCATCCCCTCCGGTATGGTGATGAGGCGGGTAAGCGTCTTGCCCCCTTGCAGGATGGCAAGGATGTCCTTGTTGCTCGCCTTGGCAGGGACGATGAATTCCCCCGCCTTGATCGGCGTGGAACCGCCGAAAATCTTGGCCCGTGTCAGGAAGGCGTCGGCGGAACGCACCGCGCCCGATTGCTTCAACAACACCGCCGCGTCGGACAGGGTCGCCCCTTCCGGCACGGTGATGCTCACCTCTCTGGCCGCCGGCCCCGCTTCCGTCCAGCCCGCCACGAAGCGGAAGGCGATGAAGGCGGCGACGGCCAGGCCGATCAGCAGGACGACGCAGCCGGCCCGCCGCACGGGATTGGATCGGGACCGCCGGGCCATGGGTTCAGCCTAGCTCGCCATCGTCGCTTTAAATCGCCTTCATGATGAGCGAGGCGTTGGTGCCGCCGAAGCCGAACGAATTGTTCAGCACCGCGCGCACCTTACGTTCCTTGGCGACGTGCGGGACGAGGTCCACGCCCTTGCAGCTTTCGCTCGGTTCGTCGAGGTTGAGCGTGGGCGGCACGATCTGGTCGCGCATGGCGAGAATGCAGAAGATGCTCTCCACCGCGCCAGCGCCGCCCAGCAGATGGCCGATCGCCGACTTGGTCGAACTCATCGACATGGAGCCCAGATGGTCGCCGAACAGGCGCTTGACCGCACCCAGTTCCAGTTCGTCGCCCAGCGGGGTGGAGGTGCCGTGCGCGTTGACATAGTCGATGTCTTCCAGACGGAGGCCCGACTTTTTGAGCGCCATTTCCATCGAGCGATAGCCGCCGCTACCTTCCGGGTGGGGGGCGGTGACATGGTAGGCGTCGCCCGACAGACCATAGCCGATAACTTCGGCGTAGATTTTCGCGCCGCGCGCCTTGGCCCGCTCATATTCCTCAAGCACGACCACGCCCGCGCCCTCGCCCATGACGAAGCCGTCGCGGTTGACGTCATAAGGACGCGACGCCTTTTCGGGCGTATCGTTGAAGGCGGTCGACAGCGCGCGCGCCTGGGCGAAGCCTGCAATGCCGATCGGGCAGATGGCGCTTTCCGCGCCGCCAGCCAGCATCACGTCCGCATCGTCCATCGCGATCATGCGCGCGGCGTCGCCGATCGAATGGGCGCCGGTCGAACAGGCGGTAACGACGGCATGGTTCGGGCCCATCAGGCCATATTTGATCGAGACCTGCCCCGAAATCAGGTTGATGAGCCGGCCATGGACGAAGTGCGGCGACACCCGGCTCGGCCCCTTGTTGGCGAGCACCAGCGATTCGCTTTCGATACCCGGCAGGCCGCCGATGCCCGACCCGATCGAACAGCCGGCACGCAGACGCTCAGCTTCCGACATATTGTCGAGACCGGCGTCGCGCAGCGCCTGGCTGGCGGCGGAAATGCCAAAGACGATGAACAGGTCGACCTGACGCTGGATCTTGTGATCCACGTCGATCGACGCATCATAGCCATATTCATGATCCTTGGGCTTCACTTCGCAGGCGATACGGCACTTATAGTCCGTCGCGTCGAAGCGCGTGATCGTGGCCGCACCCGATCTGGAAGCGATGATGTTCTTCCAGCTGGTTTCCACATCCCCGCCAAGCGGGCTGACCATGCCAAGGCCGGTTACGACGACACGACGCATATCCTAGCTCCGAAATTCCCTATGGACCTTATGCCGCCCATGTAGCCACTGGAAGCGCACTTGTGAACGGTGCGCCAAATATGAAAAGGCTCCCCGCGCTCCGGAATCACCGGACAGGAGGAGCCGTCTCTTGTGCGTAAACGCGGCCTTTCCCTGATGGGATCAGGCCGGAAAACGCCTTACTGCTTGCTGTCGATATAATCGATAGCGTCCTTGACGGTGGCGATCTTCTCAGCCGCATCGTCAGGGATTTCGACGCCGAATTCTTCCTCGAACGCCATCACCAGCTCGACGATGTCGAGGCTGTCAGCGCCCAGATCGTCGATGAAGCTGGCATCCTCGGTCACCTTTTCGGCTTCGACGCCCAGATGCTCGACGACGATTTTCTTTACGCGATCCGCGGTCTCACTCATGAGTGGTCCTTCTTACTGGGTATCATTGGTGGTTCTGAATAACCGTTAAGGCAATGCCCTAGAGCCAAGCCCCGATAGAGGCAAGAGGCAAGACCGCCAAGCCCCTTCCTTCACCCCCCGCATCGATCGTGGGACCGGAACGAAGGAAAAGACCGGCGAATAATGGACCGTTTACCGAAATTTCAGCCGCCGGCGGCTGCGGATCGCCGCCATGTCGGTCCTGGTCACGGCCTTGCTCGACATCATCTATCCGGTCGGAACCGCGCAGGGGACGCTGGAGTCGCCTGGCTCCGATTGTTCCAGCGCCGGCGCCGCAGGCTAGATGGCTGGCCATGGCAAAACGCCGCCTGAGTGGGACCGGCCGATCGAGCATGAGGTCCAGAATCAGACCCATGATGCCCTCCCCGCATTCCTTCTGTGGCTGGTCCCGTTGGCCATGAGGCGGGGTCAGCGGCAATAGCCCTCCTGCCCCGGCACGACGATCAGGCAATCCTGCTTGCCCGCCAGATATTTGAAGCCGGTTTCGTCACCGCTGCCCGGCCGGATCGCCAGATCCTTGCCGTCGCGGACGAAGCGGATCGTCGATCCCTCAGCGATCCCGCTATAATCGTTCTGCCGGTCCAGATTATCCTTGTTGGTGATGGCGTAATGACCCGGCTCCCCGTCGGATGAGGGCTGGATGTCGAGAAACAGCCCTTCCGGCCCGTTCCAGCGCCCGACCCAGTCGTCGGTGGGCAAGCGGCCGACCCGTTCGGCGGCCGACCCCAGCGCGTCGGGGTCATCGATATTCTCCATCGTGGCGGTTGGCGCTCCCGCATCATTGGCGGCATTGTCCTGACCGGATTGCTTGGCACAACCCGCAGACAGCAGCACCGCCGCCGCAAGGCCCGTCAGGCCCCATGAGGGGGAAGGAAGGCGCATCATGGGTTCATCTCCTGTCTCGCTATATGCCATCGAACCGATGGACGCCGTCTTCGATCCCTTTCCGTCCGCCAGCGACTTGCCACATTCGCCGGCCAGGCCCAAAGACGATCGCTCGGAGGGAAAAGAAAATGACCGGTGTCAGGGAGAAAAAGGCCGAAGGCGCGCGCAGCCGAGCGCGCTTCGTGCGGGAAACGCCCGATGTCAGGCGGCAGGCGCTGATCGACGCGACCGCCCGCTGCCTGGCGGAAAAAGGCGTGGGCGGGACATCGGTCCGCGCCATTTGCGCCCGCGCCGGTGTCTCGTCGGGTTTGCTGACCCATTATTTCGACGGCGTCGACGCCCTCATCCTGGCGACCTATGGCGAGGTCGGCGCCAAGGTGTCGGCGGCGCTCGACGCCGCGGTGGAAGCGGCGGGGGATGATCCGCACGACCGGCTGCGCGCCTGCCTTCAGGCCAATTTCCGGCCGCCAGTGCTCGACCCGGACTTGCTCGCCACATGGATCGCTTTCTGGAGCCTGGTAAAGTCCGACCCCAAAATCGCCGCGGTCCATGCCCAGGTCTATGGCGGATCGCGCGAACAACTCGAGGCGCTGCTGCGCGATGCCGCCCCCGCGCTCGACCCGGCGCAGCGTCGCATCGCGGCGATCAGCCTGACCGCGCTGGTCGATGGCCTATGGCTGGAACTCTGCCTCGATCGCTCGACCTTTTCCCCGGAAGAAGCGCAGAGGATGGTGGAAGAGGCGATGCAGCGGTTGCTTGGATGACAGGACGAGCCGTTCGATCAATGCGCTAAGCGGTAATCGCTTTTCTCACTTAACGCATCCGAGAAAACCAATTTCCCCCGAATCGCGCGCATCCCTACATGGGTCTTCGCAACTGCAACATTCAATGCGAGGAAATGGACAGCCTATGGCTCTCATCAACACCCCCCTGCAACCGTTCACGGCCACCGCTTACAAGGAAGGCAAGTTCGTCGACGTCACCGATGCCGATGTGAAGGGCAAGTGGGCAGTCTTCTTCTTCTACCCCGCCGACTTCACCTTCGTGTGCCCCACTGAGCTGGAAGACCTGGCCGACATCTACCCCACCCTCCAGAATATGGGCGTGGAAGTCTATTCGGTGTCGACCGACACTCATTTCTGCCACAAGGCCTGGCACGACACCTCGCCGGCGATCGGCAAGATCAACTATTATATGCTGGGCGACCAGAATCACGCGCTGTCGAACCAGTTCGACGTCCTGCGCGAAGGTGTTGGCCTTGCCGACCGTGGCACCTTCGTGCTTGATCCCGAAGGCGTTATCCAGCTGGTCGAAATCACCCCCGAGGGCGTGGGCCGCAACGCGGCCGAACTGCTCCGCAAGGTGAAGGCGCTCCAGTACTGGGCCAGCCACCCCGGTGAAGTCTGCCCCGCCAAGTGGGAAGAAGGCGCGGACACGCTCGCCCCGTCGCTCGACCTGGTCGGCAAGATCTAAGGAGCGCAGCAGCGTTCCGAACGGCCGCCGGGTCGCCTGCAACGCAGGAAACCCGGCGGACCTTTCGACCCAATATAGAATAATCCTTATTCATTCCGGGGCTTTTGGGTCGCACCATCCCCGGGACGGGCCGCCGCATGTCCCCCGATCGGCGGCGGCCCGTCTTCATTCCACGGAGCCAGACAGACATGTTGGACGCAAATCTCAAGGGACAGCTGAAAAGCTATCTGGCGAACATCACGCAGCCGATCGAGCTGGTGGCGTCGCTGGATGAAGGCGCAAAGTCCCGCGAACTGAACGAATTGCTGACCGAGATCGCCGAGCTGTCGGACAAGGTGAGCGTCGCAACCGGCAATGACAGCCGCAAGCCCAGCTTTATGATTCGCCGGGTCGGGACCGACATTGGCGTGACCTTCGCGGGCCTGCCGATGGGGCATGAATTCACATCGCTGGTGTTGGCCCTGCTTCAGGTCGGCGGCCATCCGTCGAAGGCCGCGCAGGACCTGATCGAACAGATCAAGGGGCTGGAGGGCGATTATGCCTTCGAAACCTATTTCTCGCTCTCGTGCCAGAATTGTCCCGACGTGGTGCAGGCGCTGAACCTGATGAGCGTGCTCAACCCACGGATCAGCCATGTCGCCATTGATGGCGGGCTGTTCAAGGAAGAGGTCGAGGCGCGCAAGATCATGGCGGTGCCCAGCATCTTCCTGAACGGCGAAGCATTCGGCCAGGGTCGCATGGAACTGGAACAGATCGTGGCCAAGATCGACAGCGGCGCCGAAGCCCGCGCGGCCGAGAAGATCAAGGCGCAAGACCCCTTCGAAGTGTTGGTGATCGGCGGCGGACCGGCCGGCGCGGCGGCAGCCATCTATTCGGCGCGCAAGGGCATCCGCACCGGTGTTGCGGCGGAGCGCTTCGGCGGCCAGGTGCTCGACACGATGGACATTGAGAATTTCATCTCGGTCAGCCGCACCGAAGGACCGAAGCTGGCGGCCGCGCTGGAGAACCACGTCAAGGATTATGACGTCGAGATCATGAACCTGCAAAAGGCCGCGAAGCTGATCCCGGCCCGGATCGAGGGTGATTATCATGAAGTCGTGCTGGACAATGGCGCATCGCTGAAGGGGCGGACCGTGATCCTGTCCACCGGCGCGCGCTGGCGCCAGATGGGCGTGCCGGGCGAAGAGGAATATCGCAACAAGGGCGTCGCTTATTGCCCGCACTGCGACGGTCCGCTGTTCAAGGGCAAGCGCGTGGCGGTGATCGGCGGCGGCAACAGCGGCGTCGAGGCGGCCATCGACCTGGCCGGCATTGTCGCCCATGTGACCTTGATCGAATATGACAGCCAGCTGCGTGCCGACGCCGTGTTGCAGCGCAAGCTCGCCAGCCTGCCCAATGTGAAGATCATCACATCGGCGCTGACCACCAAGGTGGACGGCAATGGCGAGAAGGTGACGGGGCTTTCCTACAAGGACCGCAACAGCGGCACCGAGCATGATGTCGAGCTGGAAGGCATTTTCGTGCAGATCGGTCTGGTCCCCAACACCGAATGGCTGAAGGACGCGATCGCCCTGTCGCCGCGTGGCGAGATCGAGATCGACGCGCGCGGCGAAACCAGCCAGCCGGGCATCTTCGCGGCGGGCGATTGCACCACCGTGCCCTACAAGCAGATCGTGATTGCGATGGGCGCCGGTTCGACGGCGGCACTTTCCGCCTTCGACTATCTGATCCGCCTGCCGGCCAGCGAAGAAGCGGCGCAGGCCGCCTGATCGAAATCCCTGAGCGGGGAAAACGGAGCGGTCGATCCTGTTACGGGTCGGCCGCTTTCCTTTGCGTCGGAGCGGCGACGGCGTGCCCGGATCAGGCGGTCTGCAAGCTCCATTCCGTCACCCCGATCAAAATCAACAGAAGCAGACGGTCCGACCAATTCATCCCGGCCACTTCATGTCTCGCCCGCTTTGACAGCGCCCCCTGCGGCAGGCAAAGCCGTTGCGCCCTCCTTCAATCGCGCGAGTATTCATGCAGCTTACCGATTTCGACGCCGACCGCTTCCTGCGTGACTATTGGCAGAAACGGCCGCTGCTGATCCGCAATCCGTGGAGCGCATGGCGCAACCCGCTGGAGCCGGACGAACTGGCGGGGCTGGCCTGCGAGGAGGGGATCGAGTCGCGCCTGGTCGTCCAGTCGGGCGATAGCTGGGCGCTGGACCATGGCCCCTTTGCCGAGGATCGTTTCGCCACGCTGGGCGCTGCGCCCTGGACGCTACTGGTGCAAGCGGTCGATCATTATGCGCCCGATGTGGCGGCGCTGCTCGACCCGTTCCGCTTCATCCCCAACTGGCGCATCGACGATGTAATGGTCAGCTATGCCAGCGACGGCGGCGGCGTGGGGCCGCATTTCGACCAATATGACGTGTTCCTGATTCAAGGGCTGGGCAAGCGGCGCTGGCGCGTGGGCGCGCAGTGCGACGAGACGACGCCGCTGCGCCCGCACGCCGATTTGCGCCTGCTCGCCAATTTCGAGGCGACGGACGAATGGGTGCTGGAGCCGGGCGATATGCTCTATGTTCCGCCGGGCTTTGCGCATGACGGCGTGGCCGTGGGCGAGGACTGCATGACCTATTCGATCGGCTTTCGCGCGCCGTCGCGCGCCGACCTGCTGATCGAGTGGGCCGAGCATTTGGCCGATATGATGCCCGACGAGGACCGGTATGCCGACCCCGACATCAAGGCCGCGGCCCATCCGGGCGAGATCGCGCCGTCGGCGATCGATCGGCTGCACGCCATGACGATCGAGAAGCTGCTGGACCGCGACGCCTTTGCCCGCTGGTTCGGCCAGCATAACAGCACGCCCAAATATGCCGAGGCCGACTGGCGACCGGAGGAACCGGTCACGGTCGCGGATCTGGCGGCGCTGGCCGGGGAAGGCGCGGTGCTGCTGCGCAATCCGGCCAGTCGCCTGGCTTTTCTGCGAGAGGCGGACGGATTGCTGCTATTCGCCGACGGCAATGCCTTCCCATGTGCTGGCATCCCGGCCGCGCTGGCGGAACGGATTTGCGCGGAGGATCGTCTCGCGCTCGATCCGTCGATGGCCGAAGCGATGGAATTGCTGGTCGCGCTGGTCAATCAGGGCAGCCTGATGATCGACGATGAAGAGGATGAGGATTGACGCCATGGCCCGGCTGATCCTGTTCAACAAACCCTATAATGTCCTGACCCAGTTCACCGACCGCAGCATCGGGGCGGAGCGGGTGACACTATCCAACTATATCGACGTGCCCGGCGTCTATCCGGCGGGCCGGCTGGACCTGGACAGCGAGGGGTTGATGCTGCTGACCGACGACGGCCGGTTGCAGGCGCGGATTTCCAACCCACGTTTCAAGACGCCGAAAACCTATCTGGCGCAGGTCGAGGGCGACGTGCAGGACGATGCGCTGGATCGGTTGCGCAAAGGCGTGACGCTGAAGGACGGACCGACCCTGCCGGCGCAGGTGGAGCGGATCGACGACCCGGCGCTTTGGCCGCGTGATCCGCCGGTGCGCTTTCGCAAGACGGTGCCCGATGGCTGGATCAGCCTCACCATCCGTGAAGGCCGCAACCGGCAAGTGCGCCGGATGACGGCGGCGGTCGGTCATCCGACGCTGCGGCTGGTGCGCTGGCGCATTGGCGACTGGAGCATCGATGGCCTGCAACCGGGCGAATGGCGCGAAGTGCGGGTTTAACGCGACAACCGTCGCATCGGCGCGGTTTCCGGCAAGGCAAGCAATATCGGCAGCACGCCCAGCGCCACCAGCACGATCATCGCGCCGGGCACCAGGGTCCAGCCGGTCCGTTCGATCAACATATGGGCGAGCCACGGCGTCAGGCCGCCGAACAGCGCGGTGGCGGTGGTGGCGCCGAAGGCGAGGCCGGAAAGTCTGCCTTCGCCGGGGAATTGCTCGGCCGTGGTGACGGCGCCCACGGCGCTGACCCCGCCGCCCAGGCAGGCGAGCAGGACCGCGCCGAGCAGCGCCGCGCCATGGCCATGCGTCATCAACAGAAACATCGGCAGCGGCAGGACCGCCCCCGCCAAACCCAGCATGATGAGCACCGGCCGCCGCCCCACCCGATCCGCCAGCAGCCCGGTGAGCGGCGTGACCAGAATCACCGCCAGCGCCGCCGCGGTGGAGAGCCACAGCGCCTCCCCTTCGGCCATCGCGTCGGTGGCGGTCAGGAAGCTGGGCACATAGGTAATGCCGACATAATAGGTGATGGAGCCCAACGCCGATATGGCGAACCCCCGCCCGATCGCCGCGCGATGATGGCGCAGGCTGTGGCGGAGCGGATGGCGCGGTACGCTGTCCATCGCCTGCTGACGACGGAAGTCCGGGGATTCCTCCATCGTCGATCGGGCAAGCAAGATCAGACCCGCCAAGCCTGCACCGAAGAAGAAGGGGATGCGCCATCCCCAGGACAAAAGGCTGGTCTGATCGAGCGAGGCGACAGTGATCGCGGCGATCCCGGCCGCCAGCAATGCGCCCACTTCGCTCGCCGCCGAGGCCAGCGAGGTGATGAGCCCGCGCCGCTCGGCCGGCGCGCCTTCCATCAGATAGGCGACGACGCCGGTATATTCGCCGCCAACCGAAAAGGCCATGAGGCAGCGCAGCGCCAGCAGCATCCAGCCCGCCGCCGGGCCGGCCTGCGCCTGCGTCGGCAGCAGCGCGGTCGCCAGCATCGCGGCGGTCATCATCCCCATCGAAGCCAGCATCGTCAGCCGGCGGCCATAGCGGTCCCCGACATGACCGAAGACGATCGCGCCAAGCGGCCGCATCGCATAGGCCACGGCGAAACCGGCCAGCGCCTCCCCCAGACCGGCCGCGCCGCCGCCGAAGAAGGTGCGCGACAACAGGGTGGCCAGATACAGATAGAGGGTGAAGTCATACCATTCGACGATGGTGGACAGGGTCGCTACGGCCAGCGATCGGTTGGACATGCGGCTGGCCTGCATCAATGCTCCCTTCCCCGTTCGGATCGGCTACCCTGTCGAGAAAGCCCGGAAAGGGCAAATGTTTCGGGACGGCCTGCGGGGGCCGTCCCCAATTGCAAACCTGAAATATTTATCGACGCAATCGCGGCGTGAAGATGGCCGGGTCGATTTCCAGCATCGGCACGTCATCTTCCATGAAAAGCGGCGGCGGCGGGAGGATATTGTCACCAAGGCCGGACCCGAAGCTGACCACCGTGCTGCCGCGGTCGCTCACCACCAGCGGGTCCAGCTTCAACGCCGCGCTGAGCCGCGCCTGCGTCACTTCGACCAGCGTGCCGATCCGGGTGAGCGCGAACAGCTGTCGCGCAAAGGCATAGGGCATACGGATGCAGCCATGGCTGGCGGGATAGCCCGGATCATGCCCGGCATGGAGCGCGATCCCGTCCCAGGTCAGCCGCTGCATAAAGGGCATCGGCGCATTGCTGTAGAGGTTGGAGCGGTGCCATTGCCGCTTTTGCAGGATCGGAAAATCGCCGGTCGGGGTGCGATGGCCTTTCATCCCGGTGGACACCGCCGCCATGCCGATCAGCCGGTCGCCGCGATAGACATGAACCCGCTGCTTCTCGATGCTGATGATCAGATAGATCGGACCGCCGGGGTCTCCGGTCGTCGCATCCTCCAGCCAGCGATAGCCGCCCGGCGCAAGCGCGACTTCCGCCCCAATCTGCGCCCGCGCCGATGGGACAAGCGCGAACAGGGACGCGAGGAGGAACAGCAAAGACCTATGCATAAGCCTTTATTAACCATGGTATGCGCGAACGCCAGCCTGTCTGTGCGGCCCGGCAGGCGCGGTCCCGGCTTGGGACATGTCACCGAACGGCAGGCGTTAAAGCAGGCTCAACTGCGCCACAGGCGCAAAGCTGCGGCGGTGCAGCGGGGTTGGGCCATGTTCGCGCAAGGCGGCCAGATGCTTCGCGCTGCCATAACCCTTGTTGGTTTCCCAACCATAATGGGGATGGTCGAGCGCCGCCGCGATCATCATCCGGTCGCGTTCTTCCTTGGCGAGAATGGATGCAGCCGCGATCGACAGGCATTTGGCGTCGCCCTCCACGATGGCGGTCGAGGCCCAGCGCCATTGCGGGCAGCGATTGCCGTCGACCAGCACATGGGCGCAATCATGGCCGAGCGCCTCGACCGCGCGGGTCATGGCCAGCATCGTCGCCCAGAGGATATTGATCTGGTCGATTTCTTCCACGCTGGCGACGCCGACGCCCCAGCAAAGCGCACGCGCCTTGATCTCGATTTCAAGCGCGGCCCGACGCTTGGAGGTCAGTTGCTTGCTGTCGTTAAGGCCGTCAGGGCAATCCTGCGCTCGCAGGATGACGGCGGCAGCGACCACGGGACCGGCCAGCGGTCCCCGGCCCGCCTCGTCCACCCCGGCGACCAGACCGGGATGATGGCGCAGTTCGTGGACGAAATCAGGCATGGTCGCAATAGCGCGCAGCGAAGGCCGCCGCGTCCCAGCCATCGCCATTTTTGGCGGCAAGCAGATGATAGAAGGGCGTCAGGCCCAGCGCATGGCCCATCGGACCATGGCCCCGCCCAAGGTCGGGCGCGGCGGCAAGGGCGGCCGCGACAAACGCTTCGGCCCGATCGACCGCGTCGGCCAACGACAGCCCCCCGCCCAGCCCGGTCGCCACCGCGCTTGCCAGGGTGCAGCCGGTGCCGTGGCTGTTGCGGGTCTCGACCCGCTGGACCGAATAATCGGCAACCATGTCGTCATCGATCAGCAAGTCATGGATCAGCGGGCGGTCGTCCTCCGCCTGCTGCGGCAGATGCCCGCCCTTGGCCAAGATGATGGCCCCGGTGCGATCGCGCAGCGCCTGTCCTGCGACCTCCAGCGCGTCGACGTCGTCGATCGTCATGCCGGTCAGCGCCTGCAATTCAGGAACATTGGGCGTGATGACCGTCGCGACCTGCATCAGTTTTTCAAACGCCGCCACAGTCGCATCATCGGCCAGCAGCGATCCGCTGGTCGCGACCATCACCGGATCGAAGACGATCGGGACTTCGCGCAGCCGCGCCAGCCGGTCCGCTACCGCAGCAGCGGTATGCGCCGAACCGATCATGCCGATCTTCACCGCATCGACGCCGATGTCGCTGATGCAGCTTTCCATCTGCGCCAGCACCATGTCGGTGGGGATCGGATGGACGCCCTGCACCCCCAGCGTGTTCTGCGCGGTGATGGCGGTGACGGCGGTCATGCCGTAGCCGCCCAACAGGGTGACGGTCTTGAGGTCCGCCTGGATGCCTGCGCCGCCCCCGCTGTCGGAGCCGGCGATGATAAGGATGCGGGGCAGCGTCATGCTTTATATCTGCGCTCGGTCGAGGCGGGGTTGCCGGCCAGCGCCTTGCCGACGCGGCTGGGGCGATCCATCAGTTCGCCGCCGCAATTGGGGCAGCGATCATCCAGCGCTTCGGCGCAGGGCGCGCACCAGGTACATTCGAACGAACAGATGAACGCGCCGGGTTCGTCGGCCGGCAAATCGACGCCGCAGCGTTCGCAATCGGGGCGCATCTCAAGCATCGGGCGCGCAACCTTCCTCACCATCATAATAATCGACCGCATCGGCGGCCCGGAACAGGTGGCGCAGCCCGCGCTCGCCGGGGCGGCCGGCAACGACCGACAGCTTGCCCGAATCGGGATAGATGCACGCTTCGACATCGACCAGGGTGGAGACGGCGAGATAGCGCAGGTCGCGGGTGCCGGTGTTCAAAATCTGGTGCGCGACCTCCGCGCCGCCAGTCGGACAAGCGACCACGTCATTGGGACGCAGCGGATAGCGCTCGTCGCCAAAGCGCAGTTCGCCCTCCCCCTCCAGGATGAAGAACATCTCCTCTTCTCCCGAATGGCTGTGGAAAGGACACTGCACCTTGCCCGGCGGCAGGACGGTCAGATTATAGCCCAGATCGCGCGCGCCGATGCGGCTGCCGATGAAGGCGCGCTGCGAGGTGAAGCGGCCATTTTCCTCGACATCGTCGAACATCAGTTCGTCGAGGTTGATGACCGGCCCGGTCATGCCGCGGCCTTTTCCACGGCGGCGCAGATGCGGTCGACCACGTCGCGCACCTGATCCTCGCGGTCGCCTTCGGCCATGACGCGGATCACCGGCTCGGTGCCCGATGGGCGGATGACGAGACGGCCCGCGCCGTTCAGTTCCGCCTCCGCCTGCGCGATGACCCGCTTCACATCGTCATGCTCCAGCGGCTTGCCGCCGGAGAAGCGAACATTTTTGAGCAATTGCGGCACCGGATCGAACTGATGCAGCGTCTCGCTGGCGGGTTTGCCCGATCGGACCAGCGCGGCCAGCACCTGCAACGCGGCGACCGTCCCATCGCCGGTCGTGGCATAGTCGGACAGGATCATATGGCCCGATTGCTCGCCGCCCAGATTGAAGCCGCCCTCCCGCATTCTTTCCAGCACATAGCGGTCCCCGACCTTGGTCCGCTCCAGAGCGATGCCCTGGTCCGAAAGGAACCGTTCCAGGCCAAGGTTCGACATGACCGTGGCGACCAGCCCGCCGCCGCGCAACGTGCCTTCGCGCGCGAAATTCGCCGCGATCAGCGCCATGATCTGATCGCCGTCGACGATTTTGCCCTGTTCATCCACCACGATCAGCCGATCGGCGTCACCGTCCAGCGCGATGCCAATGTCCGCGCCGGACGACACCACGGTTTCCTGAAGCAGCATCGGCGCGGTCGATCCGCAGCCGTCATTGATGTTGGTGCCATTGGGCGTGACGCCGATCGCGACAACCGTGGCGCCCAGTTCCCAGAAAGCGGACGGCGCGACCTGATAGGCGGCGCCATTGGCGCAATCGACCACGATCTTGAGCCCGTCCAGTCGCAGATCGGCGGGAAAGCTCGACTTGACCGCATGGATATAACGGCCGCGCGCATCCTCGACGCGGCGGGCGCGGCCGATATCCTTTGAAGCGGCGAGCGGAATATCCTGCGACAACAGCGCCTCGATCTTCAGTTCATTATCGTCGGACAGTTTGTAGCCGTCCGGGCCGAACAGCTTGATGCCATTGTCATAATAGGGATTATGGCTGGCCGAGATCATCACGCCCAGGTCCGCGCGCATCGAGTGCGCCAGCAAGGCCACGGCGGGCGTCGGGATCGGGCCGAACTGGACCACGTCCATGCCGACCGCGGTAAAGCCCGCGACCAGCGCATTTTCCACCATATAGCCCGACAGGCGAGTGTCCTTGCCGATCACGACGCGATGGCGATGGCTGCCGCGCTGAAAATGCGTTCCCGCCGCCATGCCGACCTTCATCGCCAGGTCAGGCGTCATCGGCCATTGGTTGGTGCGCCCGCGAATGCCGTCGGTGCCGAAATATTGCCTGCTCACATGTCCCTCGCCGCTTGGGGGCCGAAGAGTCTAACCTCATCGGTCCATAGCAATCTTTGATCGACTTTCCACCCGTCGGGCGGCATCGGGCGGGCATGGAAAATTTCAACGCCTTTGTCGATGGCCTGTCGAACGCCGTGTTTTTCAAGTTGCCGCTGTTTGGCGCCCAGATCGAACTGATCGTCCTCTATCTGGCGCTGCCGATGCTGTTCTTCACGCTATGGCTGGGCTTTCCCAATGTGACGCAGGTCGGACGGGCTATCCGCATCCTCAAGACCCAGCCGCATGAGGGCGAGGCGAAGGGCGATGTCAGCCAATGGGCAGCGCTGTCCACCGCCTTGTCCGGCACGATTGGCCTGGGCAATATCGCGGGCGTCGCGGTGGCGCTGACCATGGGCGGGCCGGGCGCGATCCTGTGGATGTTCATCATCGGCTGGTTCGCGATGACGGTGAAGATGGCGGAGGTCACGCTGGGCCTCAAATATCGGGTGTTCGACGATCGCGGCCATGTCCATGGCGGACCCATGTATGTGCTCAAGGCCGTGGGCGCGGCGCGGGGCTGGCCAAAGCTGGGGCTGGCGCTGGGCGGGGCCTATGCGTTCTTCGCCCTGTTCGGGGCGATCCCGATGGTGCAGGTCAACCAGAGCTTCGCGCAGGTGAAGGTGGTGACGGGCCTGTCCAACGGATGGGCCTATGGCGTATTCCTGGCGGGCGCGGTGGCGCTGGTGACGCTGGGCGGCGCGGCCTGGCTGGGCGAGGTTGCCAAGCGGCTCACCCCGCTCAAAGTCGCGGTCTATTTGATCGGCGTGCTGGCGATCCTGATCCTGCATGTCGATGCCATTCCCGGCGCGCTGGCGCTGATCTGGAACAGCGCGTGGAGCGGCGATGCCGCGACTGGCGGCGCGGTCGGCGCCTTTGTCGCCGGGATGCGGCGCGCGGTCTTCGCCAGCGAGGCGGGCGTCGGGTCGGCGGTGATGGCGCACAGCCTGGCGCGGGCGAAACATCCGGTATCGGAAGGTATGGTCGCGCTGCTGGAACCGTTGCTGGGGACGATGATCGTCTGCGCGCTCGGTGGGCTGGCGCTGGTCGTCGCTGGGACGTGGGATGGCGGGCTGGAGGGGATCGCGATCACATCGGCCGCCTTCGCCCAGGTGTCCCCGTGGTTCCCCTGGCTGTTGGCGGTGGTGGTGTTCCTCTTCGCCTATTCCACGCTGGTCGCCTGGGGCTTTTATGGCTTGCAGGCATGGGGCTATCTGTTCGGGCACGGACCCAGGGCGCAATGGACCTACAAGATCCTCTATGTCGTCGCCCTGCCCCCGGCCGCCGCAATCGACCTGGGACGCGTCGTCGGCATCGTCGATTCCAGCTTCTTCCTGATGGCGATCCCCAATGTCATCGCGCTCTATCTGTGCGCCGGCGAGTTGCGGCGCGATGTGCGGGATTATCTCGCAAAGGCGCTCTGACGTCGAAAGCGCCACGGACCAGCACAGCCAAGCAAAAAGGCCCCGCTCCTGCCGGAACGAGGCCTTTTTCTTACATCAGGCGGCTATGCTCAGATGTCGTCGCCAAGCGCGCCCTTGACCGACCCGGCTACGTTCTGCGCAGCGCCCTTGGCCTTCTGCGCCTTGCCTTCGGCTTCCAGACGTTCATTGTCGGTCGCCTTGCCAATGCCTTCCTTGACGGCGCCGGCAGCCTTGTTGCCAGCGGCCTTCAGCTTATCGGTTGCTTCACCCATGGTCGATCTCCTGCGTTACAATCAGCTTGTTCAACTCACCGCGCGCTACAAAGGTTGCCTCTGGAACGCACCCGCAACAAACAATCCCTAGTCGCATCGACTAGCGGCGATAGGCGCTCCGACTAGTTCGGATCGCGCGCGGGCTGCGTACAAAGCTGGGGCGTATTTCCCCGGAGAGCATCATGTTCGCAGCCATCGAGACGACCGGACGCAATGACGGGGCCGCCACGATACAATCATCGGGCGCGGGCCGGATTGCCGACGGGTTGCTGTCCGCATTGCGCAATGGCGGCGACGCCAGCGACGTGGCGCAGACGCTGCATGAGCTGAGCGAGGGCGATCCAGCGCTGGGCGAGGCCGTGCGCGCCGAGTTGGACGGCCGCATGAGTCCGGTGGAACAGGGCGAGATGGCGCGGGCCGAGGCGCTGGGCGCGGCATTGCAGGCGGGTGGCGGCGGACTGTCGCGCGAGGAACGGATCGAGATCGGCACGGCCTTCCGCCGCGAACTGGATGGCAATCGCGCCGCATTGCAGGCCGACAACCTTCCCGCAGCCGAGCGCGCCGCGCGCGCCGATTTGCAGAATGTGGGCGAACTCGCCCTGCTCAATATCGATGTCTATGAAGATCAGAGCATTTCGTCGCTCCTGCCGCGCGGCTTCACCGCCCTTTCCGATGCGGGAGCGGAACGGAAATTCCCCGGTTTCACGGCACGAGACGACCGGGCCGGCTTTTATTCGCGCGTGTATCACGACAGCGAAAGCGACACCTATATCGTGGTGAACCGGGGCACCGACGATGGCTGGGCGCCTTGGGGCATAGTGCGCGGATCGCCGGACGGATCGACCAACGGCGCGCTGATGTTCGGTCACAAGACCCGACAGGCCGACCTGGCGCTGGTCAATGCCGACGCGGTGTCCGAAGCGACCGGCGGCAAGGTCGCCTTCAGCGGCCATTCGCTGGGCGGGGCGCTCGCGTCATTGCAGGGCGCGCAGCTTGGCAAGCCGGCGACCGTGTTCAATCCGCTGGGTTTGCATGAAGGGCTGTTCGACCGCTATGCTATCAGCCGCGAAGGACTGGACGCGCATGTCCGATCCTATGTGGTGGATGGAGATCCGGTGGCGGGCAGCAATCGCTTTTTCGGACTGGAACGGGCGCCGACGACGGAACTGCCCTCGCGCGAACTTAGCTGGTCGGCCAATGACGGGCTGCGGTCGAGCGCGAATAGCAGTGACGAGCATGGCCTGATCAGCGTGATCGGCGGCCTGCTGCACCAGACGAACACTGCCATCCGGGAGGCGCGTTGAAGCGCCTGTCCATCCTGCCGGCGCTTGCCATGACGCTGCTGGCCTGCGACGGATCGGGGGCGTCGACGGACATGTCGGGCGCCCACGCGGGAGGTTGCAGCAGGATGTCGTCAGATGATCGCGCCGTCATCGAAAATGCGTTCGGCTATTATCCCGACGGTCTGTCGCCCCTGTCCCAGGCGATCCTGTGCGACGACAGCGCGAAGGTCGACCGGCTGCTGACACAGGGCGCCAATCCCAATCAGCGGGAGCCGGGCGGGCTGACGCCGGTGATCGTGGCGGCGGCGCTATCCCGCGAGCCG